>JAZIGI010000036.1:0-23781 GCA_036679125.1 Actinomycetota bacterium
CACCACGGCCGGGCGTCTGCGCGACCACGACCTTCGGCAGGTCGAGGCGGCGGCCCCGGGGCTCATCCTGCTCGCGGGGGGTGTTGAGGGGGGCGACTCGGAGGTGGTGCTCCACAACGCGGAGCGCCTGACCGGGATCTCGGTACGACCGATCGTGGTGTATGCGGGCAACTCGGCCGCCTCCGACGAGGCCCGCGCGCTGCTCGAGATGGCGGGATTCCGCGTGCGGGTGACCGCGAACGTCTATCCGGGCGTGGATGAGCTCGACATCGTGCCGGCCCGGCACGTGATCCATGATGCGTTCGAGGAGCACATCACGCACGCGCCGGGGATGGAGCGCATCGGCGAGTTCGTGACCGGTCCGATCCTGCCCACGCCGGGCGCGGTGCTCGTTGCGGCCGAGTTGCTCGCCGAGGCCGTGGGCGACCTCGTGGTGGTCGACGTGGGCGGCGCCACCACCGACGTGCACTCGGTGACCGATGGCAGCCCCGAGATCGCGGCGATCGCCACCGATCCGCAGCCGCACGCGAAGCGCACGGTCGAGGGCGACCTCGGCACGTTCGTGAGCGCCGCGCACGTGGCGGCCCTGCTTCCCGGGGCCGAGCGGCCCGAGCCGCTTCCACCGGCCGTGCCGTCGGAGGCCGGAGAGATCGCCGCGGCTGTGCTGCTCGCGCGCACAGCGGCGCGCGTGGGCGTGGAGCGCCACGCGGGGCAGCTCGCGCACCTCTACACGCCGAAGGGCCGCCAGACGATCGCGCGCGGCCGCGACCTCACCGCGTGCCGGCTGCTGGTGGGCACGGGCGGCGCGCTCACGCGACTTCCCGGTGGCGAGGAGATGCTTGCAGGCGTCCGTGCGTCGACCGCGGGCGGCGAGCGGCTGTTGCCGCCCGCCGATGCCCGGGTCGCGCTCGACCGCGACTACGTGCTCGCCGCGTGTGGCGCGCTCTCAACGCGCTTTCCCGCCGAGGCCGTGGTCGCGCTCATGCGCGCGAGCCTCGGCGTGTAGCGGGAGCCCCTTACGCAACCTTGCACCCTCTCGGCTGTCACGCCTTGCCCGTCCGCCCGGCATGCGCCGCCGGTTCTTGACTCACGCTAAGGAACTGTCTAACGTAGACATCGTCTCCGAGCGTTGCGACCTACCGGGCCCTTACCAGTCCAATGGTCGCAGGGCCGATAGGGTCAGCAGGGAAACCGGCTGGCCTCCCGCTTGGAAAGGAGATCCGGGGGGCGCTACGGCGCTCTGATCTGCCTTTCCCGTCGCGGGGAAGGCTTCTGCCTTCTCCGACCGGGATCATCGGCATCGCCCGGGAGACGTGGTGGTTCCGATTCGCCCACACGGATCGCGCCACCCCGCTCCCTGCGGTGGCAGGACGGCCGGGTCCACGCCGCCGCGCGGAAGGGGCCCCGTTCGCGGGGCCCCTTTCAGCGCCGGCTGTGCGCCCCACCCCTCCACCCGCGTGTGCGGCGCTCACCAGGGGACCCTCCGCAGAGGAGGAAACGAGGCCGGCCCGTGCCGGCTGAGGGGAAAGGGGCAGCACCATGCATCGAAGACCGGTCCTGTTCGGCATGCTTGTGTTCGCGATCCTGGGGGTGTTGGTCGCGACCACCGCACCACAGGCCGACGCGGCCTACCACCACATGGGGGAGATGGATTCCGACTACTTCCTCCAGGTCTATCCCGAGGCGGCGGGCACCAAGCTCGACTCGTGCACCCTGTGTCATCGCGGTGGCACGGTCGGCAAGGCGGCGCTCGGCGCGTGCGAGTGGTGCCACTACACGTACGGGTATGACGCCCACGGCGACGTCATGGCGACACTCAACCCGTATGGCCTCGACTACCACGAGGCCGGAAGCGATCCCGCGGCCGTGACCGCCATCGACGCGCTCGACTCCGATAACGATGGCTATGCCAACGTCGATGAAATCGCGGCAGTGCGCTATCCGGGCGACGCTGATGACGACCCCACCAAGGTCGAGGCGCCGTATCGCGTGTACACGCTCGCAGAGATCGAGGCGATGCCGTCGCATACGCAGTTCCAGCTGATGAACACCCACAAGTCGGGCGACTACTACTGCGAGTACACGGGTACGCCGATGGAGGACGTGCTGGCCGACGCCGGGATGCTCCCGTGGGCGACAGGTATCCGCGCCATTGCGGCCGATGGGTTTGCCAATACGCACCCACTCGATCCCGCCGAGGGCTACTACCACGTGCGTGGAACCTACCCGCAGTCGACCTTCTACTGGGACGCCGAGGCCGACCGTGCCACGAACCCGTTGTACGGGTGGTGTGACTACAGCGCTGCTTCGGTCGTCGGGCGTGGGAATGGCGATCCGATCGTGGTAGAGGGCGGCGCGAAGCTGCTGCTGGCCTACCAGTACGAGGGACGGGATCTGGTGCCGGGAGCGCTCAACGCCGCCGGAAAGCTCGACGGCGAAGGGCCGTTCCGCGTGGTGCCGCCGCAGCACACGCCCGGGGCACCGGACCAGTCGTCCACCTCGGCGATCCAGGACGTTATCTGGCCGTTCGACGGTCCGGAGCTGTACACCGACCACAACGCCGGGTTCTCGTCGAAGTGCGTGACTGTGATCAAGGTCGAGCCGCTGCCTGAGGGGACGACCGACATCGACACGCTCGAGGCCGGTTGGGAGTACGTGCGCGACGGCAAGATCGTGATCTACGGTGCGATCGACCCGACGCCCACGGTGCTTGAGAAGACCGCCGACCTACGGGAGTTCGTGCTCTCGCTCGAGCGCGAGGACCTTCGCGGTGCGAACATGGGCGGGACGCTCGCGAACAAGCTCGACGCGCTCGTGCGTCAGGTTGAGAACGGCGCCACCGATGGCGCCAGCGCGAAGATCGAGAACGACCTGCTGCCGAAGGTAGACGGCGTGGTTGCGGGCGGTGCCGTGGAGCGTGACGACTGGGTCACCGATCCGGCGGCGCAGCGGCGCGTGTACTGGTCGCTGCAGGAGCTCCTGGTGCTGCTGTCTATCGAGGGATAGGCGGACATCAGACTGAAGCACGCACGGGGCCCCGTTCGCGGGGCCCCTTTCAGCGTTGGCTGCGCAATCGCCGCGATGGTTCGGCCCCGGCTGGTACCATAGCCATGCAGTGTCCTTGCTTACGCCGAAGGAGCAACCATGACCGCACGGGCCACCGTCACCGTCGATCTCGCGAAGGTCACCGAGAACACGCGTCGGGTCGTGGAAGCGCTTGGTGGCAGGGGCGTGTACGGCGTCACGAAGGTGACCTGCGGAGCGCCCGAGGTCGCGCGCGCGATGCTGGCCGGAGGCGCGGCCGGAATCGCGGACTCACGGCTGGAGAACATCGCGCGTATGCGTGAAGCGGGCGTTGCCGCCGGGTTCTGGTCGCTTCGTGCGCCCGCTCCGGCGCTTGCCGAAGACGCTGTACGGCTGCTCGACGTTTCGCTCGAAAGCGAGCTCGAGACGGTCCGTGCGCTCGACGCGGCCGCCCGTGCACTCGGCAAGACGCACCGCATCGTCGCGATGGTGGACCTTGGCGATCTACGCGAGGGCATGATGCCGGCGGATCTGCCGGCGTTCGTGGAGGCGGCCGACGCGCTCCCCAACATCGAGGTCTTCGGCATCGGTGCGAGCCTCACCTGCTACGGGGCGATCGTGCCGGACGAGCGGAATCTCGGCGAACTCGTTGCGCTTACGCAGACCGCAGAAGCACGCCTCAACAGGCGTCTGCACGTGAGCGGCGGCATGTCGAGCTCGCTCGATGCGCTTGTGGAAGGCATCCTGCCCGGCCGGGTAGACAGTCTGCGTATCGGCGAGTCGATCTTGCTCGGCGTGTCCACCGTGACGCGGGAGCCCATCCTCGGCCTGCATACCGACGCCATCACTGTGACCGCTCCGGTGATCGAGTGCCTCGTGAAGCCCAGCAAGCCACGGGGCACGAGTGCGCAAGACGCGTTCGGTGGACGGCCGACGTTCGAAGACCGCGGAGATCGCCGCCGGGCGATCCTCGCGATCGGCCGGCAGGACATCGTGCCGGACGGCATCGTGCCGCGCGACCCGCGCGTGCAGGTGCTCGGCGCCTCGAGCGACCACCTGGTGCTCGACGTGCACGATCTACCCGCGCCACCACGCCTCGGTGACGCGATCGAGTTCGTGCCCGGCTACTCGGCCACGCTCGCCGCGTTCACGTCGCCGTACGTGGACAAGCGGTTCGTCGGGTAGGTCGTCGCGTTTGTGCCGGGTGGCCCGCCCGGTCTACTCGGCCACGATCCGGTACACCCCGCCGTTGAAGTCGACCACGTAGAGCTCGCCGTCGTCGTCTTCGCCGAAGCTCGCGATCATCAGGTCGGTGTCGAGCAACTCGCGCGTCTCCACTCCGCTGCTACCAGCCTGGAGTCCCCAGACGCGTCCCACCGAGAAGTCCGCGTAGAAGTAGGTCCCGTAGATCTCCGGTTCCGCCACGCCGCGATAGACGTAGCCGCCGGTGACCGAAGTGCCCGCGTCACGGCCGTATTCCACGATCGGCATCGCGAAACCGGCGAGATCAGGCTGCGACGACTTCGAAGGATAGGGACGTGTGCCCTCGAGCAGGTTCCAGCCGTAGTTCTCGCCGCCGGGGGAGTCCGCTGCTTGCAGGTCGATCTCCTCCAGAGTGTTCTGTCCCACGTCGCCGATCCACAGGTCGCCCGTGGCGCGGTCGAAGCTGAATCGCCACGGGTTCCGCAGGCCCAGCGCCCATATCTCCGAGCGCATGTCGGCCCGCTCCACGAACGGGTTGTCATCCGGCACGACATACCCTGCGGGATCGCCCGCGCCGCCCACCACATCGAGCCGTAGCAGCTTGCCGAGGAGCGTGCCGCCGTCCTGCCCGCTCCCGTACGGATCCCCGGAGCCGCCGCCATCGCCGAGGCCGTAGTAGAGGTAGCCGTCGGGGCCGAACGCGATCATGCCTCCGTTGTGGTTGGCGTACGGCTGGTTCACGCGCAGCAGCTTCGTCTCACTTGCCGGGTCCGCCGCTTCGCCAGTGACCGTGAATCGCGACAGGACCGAGGAGCCGTCGAGCTCGGTGTAGCTCACGAAGACGAGGCCATCCTCGGCGAACCCGGGCGAGAACGCCATGCCGAGGAGCCCCTGCTCGCTACTGGTGCTCACCTTCTCAGAGAGGTCGAGGAACACGCCCGTGCGCTCGCCGCCGGTCACCACCCAGGCCCGACCCGTCTTCTCCAGAACGAGCAGCCGCTCCGAGCCGTCGCCTGTGCCGGTCACGTACAACGGCTGCTCGAACCCGTCGATCACCGGCTCGAGGCCGATCGTCAGCTGGTCGAGCGGCACAGCCTCGCCCGCAGGGACCGTCTCCGGCAGAGGCGCCGAGGTGACGACCTCCGGAGCCGCGTCCTCCGTTGTCGCATCCGGCAGGCATCCTGGCAGCATCGCCGCACACGCCAGACAGGTGAGCAGTACGAGTGGGCGCCTGAGAGCGGTCGTCTCCATGGGTCCTCCCGATCGCCGGAGCCGATGGTTTCCTATACCCGCTGCGCTACAATCGCCGCATGTCATCGCGCATCCGGCCCCTCGCAACCGTTCTCTCAACCGCCGCGGTCCTGCTCATCACGGTGCTCGTGGCGTGGGGCTGCACGCTGCTGCCTGCGCCGGACTCCGAGCGCCCCGCCGGAGCGCCCGAGGTCACTCGTGCCGAGGTGACCCGCCACACCGACGGCGACACCGCTCGCTTCCGCCTCGAGGGCGGCGCCGAGGAGAAGGTGCGGTTCATCGGCATCGACACACCCGAGGTGGGGGAGCGCGCCGAGCCGTACGGCGAGGAGGCCGCGGCCTACACCGCCGACGCCATTCCGGTGGGCACGACCGTATGGCTCGAGACGGATGCCGAGCTGCGCGACAAGCACGGCCGCCTGCTGGCGTACGTGTGGCTGGCCGAGCCGCAGAGCGGGGACGATGCCGAGGTGCGGGAGCTCATGCTCAACGCGCGGATCGTGCTCGACGGGTTCGCCAACGCGTACACGTATCCGCCCAACGTGAAGTACACGGGCGCACTTAAGGACCTGCAGTCCGAGGCGCGCAGCGCCGGCCGTGGCCTGTGGGCCGAGTAGCGGCAACACGCGAGAGCCCGTCGCCTTGGCGTCATGCCACGTCTGCCCCCCCGGGGGGGCAGGACAGCGGCCGGGGTGAACCTCGCGTCTCGGGCGACTTGTTGAGCGCAACGGGCGGTATTCGGACTCGCGATCGGAGTGATGTGCGAACCCGGATTCGGGGCAATGCATCTGTGTCCCCGTGCCGAGCGCATCGACCGACTGGCGATCAGCCTGGTTCAGGCGTACATCACAACCGCAAGGAACCACTGTCCCTCGTGCGCCGGTAACCGGCTTATGTCTTACTGGTTTGGGTACAGTGAGACTGGAGGGAGTAGATATGGTGCCACCGCCAGCCGGAGAAGACGCGACCAAGGTAGAAGGGAGTGGGCGATGGCTAACAAGGCGCGCGGCGCGAGAGGAGCGCTGGGTGTTGTTCTTGCTGTGTGCACAGCAGTTCTGGTTCTTGGTATGTCGGGCACGGCTAACGCGGCTCTTTTCGCACGCTCAGGGATAAACGCTGCAACCACAGGCGAGTACATCTCCGGATACGGGGTCGCGTGTGCCAATTGGGTTCCAAACAACCCCCAGCTGGATCCAAACTATGGCCCGATATACGACCCGGACACAGGCAGCTATTACCGCGGGTAAGCTTCGTGGGATCAGCTGCAGTTCATGCAGGCGAATTCGAACTGGGCATACTGGGGTGAAGTGATCGAACTCCCAATAACGAACCCAGACCCCGTCTACAGCTTCTATGGGAGTTCCACCTACAACAAAGCGAAGGTGTATTAGGATGAAGCGACTTCACGTGCTGGCGTGGTGTGCTCTTGGTGTGATGATGCTACTCAGTGGGTGTGTTGCGGAGTCGGCTGGTACCACAGCTGCGCCGACTGTGGCTGCACAGTCGGAGGAAGCGGCACCACTAGCGGCTGCTGCCGAGTCGGTTCCGACTTCCATAAGGGGCTCGCAGGCGTTGGTCGACTGGGCTCGGTTCTCCTCGACGCGCGATGAGTTCGCTGCTGAGTTCGGTGTGGATTCGAGCATGCTTGCCGCATCGGATATGGGAGAGCCAACAGGGTACTTCATCGTCCAGGACGCACCTGGACCATTCGGACGCGTTACTTACGACTCCGACGTGTCCCTGCATGTCTATCCGTCGGGGTACCCGAAGGATGACTGGGACTCCGAGGATCTTAAGGGAACGACGGTCCAGCGACGTTCTGATGGCAAGACCGTCGCTCGGGTGATAGAGAGTACGATCGCCGGGAACCGGGCGCTCATCGTCGAGCCAGGAACATCGGCCGGGGGGCACAACGGGGCGATAGAATGGGACGCCTATGTGAGCTGGCGCACTGCAGACGGCACTGAATGGTCTCTCACCTCGCCAACCGCCGAGACGAAAGAGCTTGTGGGGTACGCAGAGGCGCTAGCACGCTAGAGGAAGTGTCCACGGAGCCCCTGGGCCAATGGCGCGTGGTCCCAGTAACGCGTCGCTGCAGCAGCTGCGTGGATGGAGAACAGACAACGGGAGGAGCGCCGCGTGCGCTTCTCCCGTTGTGTGTTCGGTGTCCAGGCTTCTGAACGATGTGGTGCATGCACACTGGGTGGTCGCGCCGCATCGGCTCTGCATCATCGCCAATCCGACGAACGGCGTGTGCCGCATGCCGGTTTCGGGGCAGAACTCTACTCATCACACCCGATCACGGGTGTCTTCACACCACGCCGGGGGGCCGAGATGGGGCATTGCCGGGCACCATGATGGCCATCGCTTTCCATGCGCACGATCCGATCAGGGGCTAGGAGAGAGCGATGCGAAAGATCGATTTCCGTATGGTCGCGGCACTGGTGGTGTTCACGCTGATCCTGTCGGCGGTGTCACCAGCGGTGGCAGTGGTATCCAGAGACACGGTCGAGCGCCCGGACGCGCACGGGCGTCGGCACGACAAGCGCGAGCACCCGCTCGGCAAGAAGCACGACGCGCTCAAGGCGCGCGCTCTTGAGGACAAGGTCCGGGGCGGCAGCGGCAAGGACAAGGGCGGCGGCGTGTACGAGGTCACTCCCGGCGAGTTCGTGGAGCTGGAGCTTGCCGGCACCGACATGGTCTGGACGGTGCCCGGCGAGTTTGCGGACCTCCCGCACAACAGCATCCCGGAGCCGGACCGCACGGTGGACAACTCCACCATCTGGGAGCCCGACTTCAGCGAGGCGTACTACGACGAGATGCTGTACGCCCGGGGCGACGGGGTGAACTCGATGGCCGAGTATTTCCTGGAGCAGTCGAGCGGACGGTACACCGTGGACGGTGACTGCGCGGCGTGGGTTCCGGTTCCCGGCGACCACACCGTGTACGACGACGGCACGGCCGACAACGACACCTCCCGCAACGTGTGGCTGTTCTTGCAGGACTCGCTTAACGGCTGGTACGACATGCAGGTCGCGGCGGGGAAGACACCCGCGCAGATCGACGCGTACCTGGCGGCGTTCGACACGCACGACCGGTACGACTGGGACGGCGACGGCGTCTTCGATGAGCCCGACGGGTACATCGACCACTTCCAGTCGCTCCACTCAGGAGACGGCGAGGAGGGTGGCGGTGGCATCCTTGGCGATGAAGCGATCTGGAGCCACAGCTGGTACGCGTACTACGATCTCATCGGCGAGGCGGGGCCATCGGCAGAGTATCTCCTCGGCGGTGTGCGGATCGGCGAGAGCGCGTACTGGGTGGGCGACTACACGATCCAGCCGGAGAACGGCGGCGTGGGCGTGTTCGTGCACGAGTTCGCGCACGACCTCGGCATACCCGACCTCTACGACACGTATTCCGGCGAGAACAGCACCGGCTTCTGGACGCTCATGAGCAGTGGTTCGTGGCTCTCTGAAGTCGACTACGACCTCGGCTCCGCGCCCGGACACCTGGGCCCGTGGGAGAAGCTGATGCTCGGTTGGCTCGACTACGCCGAGGCACCCCCAGGCGCCACGACCGAGCTCACGCTCGGGCCGGTGGAGTTCAACTCGACCAACCCGCAAGCGTTGCTGGTGAACCTGCCTGACAAGGAGCTGTGGTGGACGATCGCGGCGCCGTATGCCGGTGACGCTTTCTACTACAGCGGCCAGGGCGACAACCTCAGGAACAGCATGATCAAGCCGTTCACGCTCCCCGCGGGCGCGTCGCTCACCGCGCAGGTGAACTACGGCATCGAGGAGGGCTACGACTACGCGGCGCTCATCGTCTCGCGCGATGGCGGCGCCACGTGGGAGACCGTGCCCACGAGCCTCTCCAACTCGAGCGTGGAGGCCGGCGGGATCGATGGCTTCTCGAACGGCTGGGTGCCGCTCATCGCCGACCTCTCGGCGTACGCCGGAGACGTGCTCCTCGGCTTCCAGTACGTGACCGATGGCGGAGTGGCCGAAGTGGGCTTCATGGTCGATGAGATCGCGGTCACCGGTCACCCGGTGGATGGCGCCGAGGCCGATGCGGGCTGGGCGTTCAGCGGCTTCCGTACGAGCACCGGCATCGAGGGTGGCTCCTACTGGAACTACTACCTCGCCGAGTACCGCCAGTACTGGGGCTACGACGTGGCGCTCACCAACGCCTACAACTTCGGCTTCCTCAAGGGCAAGGACGCGGCGGTGAACTGGGCCGAGCGCTTCCCATATCAGGACGGCCTGCTCGTGTGGTACTGCGACACCTCGCAGCCGGACAACAACACCAGCGTGCATCCCGGCTCGGGCTTCGCGCTGCCGGTGGACGCGCACCCGGTGCCGCTCGCGCGTCCGGGGAAGAAGCTGTGGCGAAACCGCATCCAGAGCTTCGACTCGCCCTTTGGGCTCGAGCCCACCGATGCGATCACGCTCCACTACGACAGCCGGGCGTTCCTCATCCCGAGCCTGCCGGCGGTCCCCGCGTTCGACGACGCTAACTCGTACTACAGCACGAAGAACCCGACCGCGAGCGTGATCACACCGGTGACGGGCACGAGGATCCGGGTGCTCGGCACTACGATCTCCGGTGATGGCGGGTCGTACATGGGAGTCCGCGTGACCGCCCCGCTGGCCGAGTGAACGTGCGTACGTGCCGGCGTGACTGATGCCTCGCGACGGGTCGTCGCGCGGCGCGTATCAGGCGTGCACTACGAGTCTGTGAGCGGGGCCCCGGGTTCATCTCCGGGGCCCCGCGCATGCTAGTATGCAGGCATGCCCACCCGCACGGCCGCATCACCCGAAAGGACGATGACGATGTCGCTGCCCGAGCCGCTGGAACGCATGACATTCGATACCGCACGGCTGGTGAAAGAACACCCGCCGCTGCTGCGCCATCCCAACAAGCGCGCGGTGTACGAGATCGCCTGTCGCGCAGACGACACCTGCGGCGGCGAGATCGGCTACACCCGCTGGCCCGCGTTCGAGTTGCCCGCACAGGTCGACCCCTCGGCGGGTCTGGCGATCCTCGAGAGCCAGTGCGGCATCATGGACTACGCGCCGGTGGCCGACATCCCGGATGCCATCGAATGGCACGTCAACTTCGCCGACCCGATGCTCTTCTTCGCGTACGGCTCGGGGCTGTTCGCCCAGGACGAGATGCAGTGTGCCGAGCATCCCGCGCTCGGTTCACTCGTGGAAGCACTCCGCGCCGACGGGCACCGCTCGGTCACCGAGACCGCAGACGGCCCCACGCCCGTGCTGGTCACCGGCGTTGAGCGCCGGTGTCGCGTGGCCACCAACATGAACGCGGCCAAAGGGCGTCCGCGCGGGCTGTACGGCAATGAGTTCGCCGTGGCCACGCCCGAGGCGATCGCCCGCGCCACCAAGCGCATCGAGCCTCCCACCATCACCAACCTCATCGCGATGGCGGCGCCCACGTACCGCAGCGGTCGCTACGAACGCGAGATGATCGAGCGCATCCTCCTGACCGCGTACACCGGGTTCGCCGCGGCGGTCGCAGAGTCTGCGCGCATCGCCCCAGGCGCCCCCGTGGTGGTTCACACCGGCTTCTGGGGCTGTGGCGCGTTCGGCGGCAACCGCACGCTGATGTCGATGCTGCAGCTCATCGCGGCGGGCATGGCCGGCCTCGCGCAGCTCGTGTTCCACACGGCAAGCGCCGAGGGCACCTCGCTCTCCGACGCCGAGCGGATCATCCGCGAGCAGCTGGCGGTGGGTGGTCCGCTTGCGATCGGTGAACTCATCGATCGCATCGACGCGATGGCGTTCGAGTGGGGTAGGAGCGAGGGTACCTGATGGGCGTCAGCCCCGGGATGGGAGGGCACAGCACCCTCCAGTCCCTGCAGCGTGACCCATCCGTCAAGGGCCACGCTGTCGCTCCGGGTACCGCACGGCGGATCCTTGGGCTACTGAGACCATACCGCGGCAGGCTTGCCGTGTTCCTGACGCTCGTCACCGTCGAGGCGTTCATCGGCGTGCTCGACCCGCTCATCTACCGTGAGATCATCAATGGCGGCATCCTCGGCGGCGACGCGGCGCTCGTGGTGCGGTTTGCGCTCTTGGTGGCGGTACTTGCGATCGTCGACGGCGCGATCCTCCTCGTGCAGCGGTGGGTGTCGCTGCGCATCGGCGAGGGCTTGATGTTCGACATGCGCACGCGGGTCTTCTCTCACGTGCAGCGTATGGGTATCGCGTTCTTCGTGCGCACACAGACCGGCGCGCTCGTGAACCGCCTGAACGACGACGTTCAGGGCGCGCAGCAGGCGCTCTCCGACGTTCTCTCAACGGTGGTGGGAAACCTGCTGCGCGTGGGCCTCGTGCTTGTGGCGATGTTCGCGCTCTCCTGGCAGCTCACGCTCGTGGCGTTGCTGGTGGTGCCGCTGTTCCTGCTGCCGGCGCGCTGGCTCGGCCGACGCATCCAGCGCATCACGCGGGAACGGTATGAGCTCAATGCCGAGATGAACGCCACGATGGTGGAGCGGTTCAACGTCTCGGGCGCACTGCTCGTGAAGCTGTTCGGACGTGCCGATGAAGAGGATGCGGTGTTCTCCGGGCGCGCGGGACGCGTTCGCGACATCGCGATAACTCGCGGAGTGTACGGCCGCATCTTCTTCGTGGCACTCACCCTCACCGCCTCGGTGGCCACCGCCCTCGTGTACGGGTGGGGCGGCGTGCTCGCGGTGCGCGAGGTGCTCGATGTGGGTACCGTTGTGGCTCTCACCGCGTATTTGAACCGCCTCTACGGGCCGCTCACGTCTCTCTCCAACATGCAGGTCGACGTGATGACGGCGCTGGTGTCGTTCGAGCGCGTGTTCGAGCTGCTCGACCTCCCGCCGCAGGTGCCCGAGAAGACCGGCGCCATCGAACTCGAGCGCGGACCGGCGCGGCTCGAGTTCGAGCATGTCTGCTTCGCGTATCCGGCAAACGCCGAGGTGGTGCGGGGATCGCTTGCGGGCATCGCCGCTCCCGAGCCGGCCGAGGCGCAGGTCGTGCTCAACGACATCAGCTTCACCGTGGAGTCCGGCGAGCTCGTGGCGCTGGTGGGCCCATCGGGCTCCGGCAAGACGACCATGAGCTACTTGATCCCGCGCCTGTACGACGCCACCGAGGGCACGGTGCGTGTCAACGGCGTGGACGTTCGAGACGTGACGCTCGAGTCGCTCCGTACCGTGGTGAGCATGGTCACACAGGACTCGCACATGTTCCACGACACCATCCGTGCGAACCTGCTGTATGCCAAGCCCGATGCCACCGACGCCGAGCTTCGCGGGGCCCTCGCCGGCGCGCAGATCCTCGGCCTCATCGACTCCCTGCCCGAGGGGCTCGACACCCTGGTTGGTGAGCGTGGCTACCGGCTCTCGGGCGGCGAGAAGCAGCGTCTCGCGATCGCGCGTCTGCTGCTCAAGGCGCCCGACGTGGTGGTGCTCGATGAGGCCACGGCACATCTCGATTCCGAGTCCGAGCTCGCCGTGCAGCGTGCGCTCGCCACGGCACTCGCCGGGCGCACCTCGATCGTGATCGCGCACCGCCTCTCCACGGTGCGTGATGCCGACCGTATCCTCGTGGTGAGCGGTGGGAGTATCGTGGAGGAGGGCCGCCACGAGGAGCTGCTGGCTAAGGGCGGTCTGTACGCCGAGCTGTACCGAACGCAGTTCCGTAGTGAGAACGAGGCTTCCGCGGGCGATGAGGGGCTGGCATGAGTGACGAGGCAACGAACGTCGCGCTGAGCGATGATCTCGCACGGCTGCGTGGACTCGACGGCGTGAAGTGGTCGCGCTATCCGGCCGACGTGCTGCCGTGCTGGGTGGCCGATATGGACCTCCCCACCGCTCCGGTGGTGGCCGAGGCCGTACGTGCGCTCGCCGACCGGTGCGACTTCGGCTACTCGTTCATCGCGATGGCCGCACTGCCGCAGGCGTGGCACGAGTGGCTCTCGCGGCGTCACGGGTGGAGTCCGGGCGCCGAGGGCATCCGGCTGTTCACCGACGTGCTGCAGGTCGTCGAGCTTGCGTTGTGGGCGGGCACAGAACCGGGTGACGGCGTTGTGCTTCTCACGCCCGTGTACCCGCCGTTCTTCCGGTGCATCACTGGCGCGGGCCGCCGCGTGGTCGACTGCGAGCTCGAGCCCGGCACCTGGCGGCTTGACGCCGCGCGTCTGGAGGCCGCCGTCACAGGGGGCGGGGATGGCGAAGGCCGCGTCTCGGCCATCCTCATATGCAATCCGCATAACCCCACAGGCCGGGCGTTCACCGAAGACGAGCTCTCGATCGTGGCTGACATCGCCCGCCGGCACGACCTGCTCGTGATCAGCGATGAGATCTGGGCCGACATCGTGTTCCCCGGTGCGCGGCACATCCCGTTCGAGTCGCTTCCCGCCGCCGAGGGCGTGCGTGTCGTGACTGCGATCGCGGCGAGCAAAGCGTTCAACATCGCGGGCCTGCGGTGTGCCGCCGGGCACATAGCCGATCCCGCGATCGAGGCCGCACTCGCGGCGCTTCCCGACCATCTGCTTGGAGGCGTGGCGACGCCCGGAGCCGCCGCCACGCTTACGGCCCTCACGCAGGGCGGACCGTGGCTTGCCGACATCGTGGCCTTCCTCGGCGCCCAGCGTGACCACCTTGCCGCCCGGGTCGCGGCCGAGCTCCCGGCCGTGCGCATGACGCTGCCCGAGGCCACATATCTCGCGTGGCTCGACCTCCGCGCTTACGACCTCGGCAACGATCCCGCGGCGTGGCTGCTCGAGCATGCGCGGGTGGCGCTGAACCCGGGGCCTGACTTCGGCGAGCACGGTCACGGGTTCGTACGTCTCAACTTCGCCACCACGCGTGCGGTGCTCGATGAGGCCCTCGATCGGATCGTGGTCGCGCTTCGCTAGCCCCTACCGCTTCTTCCTGCCGAACGACAGCTTCATCGTGAGGATGCGGTCGCTCGAGAACACGCGTGCGGCGATCGCGGCGAACACCGCGAACCACACCAGCTGGTAGGCGATGCCCCACCACACGAGACCGTAGTTGCCGAGGAAGAGGGCCGGTCCGGTGATGAACGGGTAGGTGAACGGGATCGCCATCACCGCGTAGCGCACCGCGTCGGGCATCACCGAGAGGTCGACGATGAGCGTGAGCAGGTACGGCACCAGGATGAGCACCATCAGCGGCGTGATGAGCGAGCCCACCGACTTCACGCTCTCCGCGAACGCGCCGAGGATGATCGCCACCGAGAGGGCCACCAGGATGCTCGCGAACAGCGTGAGGCCGAGCATCAGGTAGTCCGTGGGCCCGTAGGTGAGGCCGAGCTGCTGCATCGCGGCGGCCGACGCCTCGGCCGTCCCCTCGGCGCCACCGCCAAGGCTGGCCTCCATCCCGCTCATGTACTGCTGCATGCCCAGCATGTACGCGGCGGCGGACAGCAGCGCCACGAGTCCGGCGGCCACCATCTTGGACGTGACGATCGCCGTGCGGGTCACCGGGTACGAGAGCAGCGTCTCGAGCGTCTTGTTCTCCTTCTCGGTGGCGATGGCCACGGCGATCATCTGGGCGGCGAACATGATCACCATGAACAGCACGATCGGGATGAACGTGGTCTGCTGGCTCACGAACGCCATCACGGCCATCGCGGGGGTCTCCGCCGAGTGGTCGCCGATGATGACGTGCTCGGCGGGGGTCACGGGCTGTTGCAGCATCACGGCGGGCACACCCGGCGCCGCCTCGGCGGACACGGCGGCCGCGATGGCCGAGTTCACCACGCTCATCGCGCCGTCGAACGACGCGATGTCGGTGTTGCCGATGAAGGAGAAGTTCCGGACCCGGGTCCAGCTCGGGAGCTGCTGCGGCTCGCCGGCGGCGATGGCGTCGGAGAACCCGACGGGGATCCCGATCACGATGTTGGCTTCGGCCGAGTCGAGCAGGTCCTGCGCGGTCTCGCCGCTGAGCGGACCGTCAACGGCCACCGTCTCGAAGCCGGCCTGCTCGAGCGCCTGCAGCACCACCTGCGCGTACAGACCGCCGTCCTCGTCGGCCACGGCGAGCGGCGCGGCGGCCGACTGCTCGGCGCTCACGGCCGAAAGCGTCTGGCCGAGGACCCCGAACACGGCGATCACGATCACGAACGGCAGCAGCGTCTGCAGCGTGAGCAACTCGCGGAGTTCCTTCTTGAGGAGCACCATGAAGCGCCGCATCAGGCCACCTCCCGTCCATCGCGGGCCACCTGCGCGAACACCTGCTCGAGGTTGTCGGCGCCGTAGCGCTCCTTGAGTTCGGCGGGTGTGCCGGTGGCGTGGATGCGACCTTCGGCGATCATCGAGACGCGGTCGGAGAGGAACTCGATCTCGAGCATGTTGTGGCTGGAGAGCAGCACCGACATCCCCTCGGCGGCCATCTGCTTGATGCGCTCGCGGAGCTCCAGTGCGTTGATCACGTCCAGGCCGCTCGTGGGCTCGTCGAGGATGGCGAGCGCGGGTTCGGTCATCACGGTGCGGGCGAGGAGGAGCTTGCGTGTCATGCCCTTTGAGTAGCTGCCGAGCTTGTCGTTGAGCCGGTCGCCCAGGCCCGAGACCTCGCGCCCCATCTGGACGGCTTGTGCGGCGCGCTCACGGTCGTCGAAGAACACCTCGGCCACGAACTTGAGGTACTCGATCGCCTTGAGATTCTTGTACGCCCCCGCCTCCTCGGGCAGGTATGAGATCAGCTGCCGGGCGCGTGCGGGCTCCTCGACCACATCGAGGCCGCCCATCGTGATCGTGCCCGCGGTGGGCCGAAGGATGGTCGCCACCATGCGCAGCGTGGTGGTCTTACCCGCGCCGTTGGGGCCGATGAGGGCGAAGACCTCGCCCGGTGCAACGTGGAAGTCGATCCCGCGGACCGCCTCAAGTTCGCCGTATCGCTTGGTAAGTCCCCGGATCTCGAGAACGGGCGAGTGCGCCACCGATGTCATGCGTTCCCCCTTCAATCCCAGACACGCGTACGGCGTACCGGTCTGGCCGGTGCGCCGTAGCCTGGTATACCCCAAGCGTGCCCAGGCGAAAACCCCGGGGTCTCCGCATGCTCTTCCGTCGTGGCGCCCTCTGTCCCACAGTCATCGAGGCATGCGGCATCCGGCCTTGTCAACGCCATTTCACACATGGTTTTCCTGCGCTACACTTCGTCCATCCGCCGCATATACGCGACGGCGAGTCTCCATCCGGGGTCGAAAGAAGAGGAAGGAAAGGGCATGAAGAAGTCTGCACGTCTTCTGTCGCTCATGCTCGCCCTCGCTCTCGTCGTCACAGCGCTCGCTGGCTGCGCCGCCGAGTCCGAGGAGGAGCCTGCAGCGGAAGAGCCCACCGAGGCAGCCACTGTGGATACGTTCACGTATGCACAGGGCGCTGACCCGCGCGGACTCGATCCGGCACTCGTCGACGACGGTGAGTCCTCCAAGGTCATCGTCAACATCTACGAGGGCCTGCTGAAGTACAACTCCGAGTCCACCGAGGTGGAGCCGTCGCTGGCCGAGTCATGGACCATCAGTGACGACGGTCTGAGCTACACCTTCAAGCTGCGTGAAGGCGTCAAGTTCCACGATGGCACCGACTTCAATGCCGAGGCCGTCAAGTTCAACATCGACCGCCAGCTCCCGCCGCAGGTCACCGAGGAGATGGGCTACGCCGGCTTCGTGTTCGGCTCGGTCAAGGACGTCGTGGTCGACGATGAGTACACCGTCACCATCAACCTCACCGCACCCAACACCGCGTTCCTCGCCAACCTGGCGATGAGCATGGCTGCCCCGATCATCAGCCCGGCGGCGCTCGAGGCTGGCAACAACTCCGTCATGGAGAGCCCGGTCGGCACCGGCCCGTACAAGTTCGTCGAGTGGAACAAGGGCGAGAACATCGTCCTCGTGCGCAACGACGACTACTGGGGCGAGCCCGCCAAGACCAAGAACGTCATCTTCCGCTTCATCGCCGACAACTCGGCCCGCGTGCTCGCGCTCAACAACGGTGAGGTCGACATGATCGACGGCATCGACGCCACCGTCGTCGACCAGATCACCTCGGCTGGGGACGAGCTGTTCGAGGCCGAGGGCATGAACATCAACTACATGGCCTACAACACCACGACCTCGCTGTTCAAGGACCAGGCGGCCCGCGTGGCCTTCTCGCAGGCGATCGACCGCGAGGAGCTCGTGACGAGCCTGTACCAGGGCTACTCGGACGTGGCCGACACGATCCTCCCGACCTTCGTGCCGGGCTTCGACGCCACGGTCAAGCAGGTCGAGTACGATCCCGAGGCCGCCAAGGCCGGTCTTGCCGCCGCGGGCATCACCAAGGTCCACATGATCGCTTACACCAACCCGCGCCCGTACAACGCCGCCACCGGTGTCGCGCTGGCCACCGCCATCCAGGGCTACCTGCAGAAGGTGGGCGTGGAGTGCACGATCGACACCTTCGACTGGACCACCTACAAGGAGAAGGTCCGCGCTGGTGACTACGACATCTGCTACTACGGCTGGATCGGCGACAACGGCGACCCGGACAACTTCATGAACCTGCTGTCCGACCCGGACCCGACGATGAACGTGGCCCGCTGGGAGGACCCGACCTACCAGCAGATGATCAAGGACGCGTTGGTGCTCCCCAACGGCGACGATCGCAACGCCGCCTACGGTGAGATGGAGAAGTACGTGGCCGAGCGCGCGATCTGGCTGCCGATCTCGCACGCCAAGACGCTTGCCGCCTTCCGGCCGCAGGTCTCCGGTTTCGTGTATCACGTGACCGGCAACGTGTTCCTCAAAGACGTGGTCGTGGCCGCCGAATAGCCCGGACCACCGACCTGTGAGCGCAGCCGGGGGTCGCACCTCGCGACTCCCGGCTGCACCGCTCGCAGTCCTTCCTGAGAGCATCCAGACATGCTGAAGTACGTCATCAAGCGAGTGCTGATGGTCATCCCGGTCATGATCGGGGTTTCCATCATCGTGTTCTCGCTCATGCGGGTGTTCTCGCCCGATCCCGCACCCATCGTGCTCGGTCAGCACGCGACCATCGAGACGATGGAGGCGTGGCGCGACGCCAACGGGCTCAACGACCCGGTGGTCACCCAGTACTTCAAGTACCTGGCCGGCGCGTTCAAGGGCGATCTCGGCACCTCGTACTACACGAAGACCCCGGTGACAGAGGAGATCTTCGCGCGGTTCCCCGCCACCATCGAGCTCGCTATCGCCGCGATCATATTCGCCTCGATCGTGGGCATACTGCTCGGCATCGTGGCTGCGGTGAAGAAGAACTCGGTGTTCGACGCCGCCGGCTCGCTGTTCGCGCTGGTGGGCGTGTCGATCCCCATCTTCTGGCTCGGCATCCTGCTCATCATGTTCTTCAGCGGTTACCTGCACCTGCTTCCCTCGGGCGGTCGCATCGACGTGCTTCTCAAGCCCGCCGAGGTCACCGGCTTCTACATGGTCGACGCGATCATCGAGGGCAACTGGGAAGCCTTTGGCGACGCGCTCAAGCACATCATCCTGCCGGCGCTCGCGCTCGGCATGTACTCCATGGCGATCATCACCCGGATGACGCGTTCTTCGATGCTCGAAACGCTCGGTCAGGACTACATCCGGACCGCGCGCGCAAAGGGCATCAGCGAGGGCAAGGTCATCGGCAAGCACGCCTTGCGCCCCTCGCTCATCCCGGTGACGACCGTCATAGGCTTGCAGTTCGGCTCGCTCCTCGGCGGCGCTCTCCTCACGGAAAGCGTGTTCTCGTGGCCGGGCATCGGTAAGTTCACCGTCGACTGCATCCTCAAGTCGGACTTTCCCGTGGTCCAGGGCATCGTCCTCCTGGTCGCGGTGATCTTCGTGACCATCAACCTCGTGGCCGACCTCGCGTACGCGTCGCTCGACCCGCGCATCAAGTACTCGTCGAAGAAGGAGCGGTAGCCATGAGCGAGTGGAACCAATCCTCCGTCAACGAGGTCCCCAGCAGGGGGAGTGAGAGCCAGAAGGCCGACGAGACGTTCGCGATGGGCATCGCGCTGCCCGACGGCCAGATCCCCGTGTACGACCACGACGAGACGTTCCACGAGAAGCCTGAGAACCAGTGGCTCGAGATGTGGCGGAGCCTGCGGGCCAACCGGGCGGCGCTGGTGAGCCTCGTCTTCATCCTCGCGCTGGTCGTGATCGCGGTGATCGGACCGTACATCACACCGTACAACCCGATCGAGACCGAGATGTCCAACGCCCTCAAGCCGCCGAGCGCCGAGCACTGGTTCGGTACGGATCAGCTAGGCATGGACATCTTCAGCCGTGTGATCGCGGGGACACGCGTATCGCTCACGGTGGGCCTGCTCGCCGTCTCCATCGCGCTCACCATCGGCATCGTTCTCGGCGCCATCGCCGGGTATGCCGGAGGTTGGTTGGACACGGTCATCATGCGGCTGATGGACATGATGCTTGCCATCCCGTCGATCCTGCTCGCCATCACGTTGATGGCGGCGCTCGGCAAGGGCATCGACAAGGCGGTCATCGCGATCGGCCTGGTGTCGATCCCCGAGTATGCGCGTATCGTGCGGGGCAACATCCTGTCGATCAAGGAGAACGACTACATCGCCGCGGCCCACGTGGTGGGCCTTTCCGACGCCCGGATCATCTTCCGGCACGTGCTGCCCAACGCGCTCTCGGTGATCATCGTGCGCGCCACGCTCGGCATCTCGAGCGCGATCCTCGACACAGCGGCGCTCGGCTTCCTCGGCCTGGGCGTGCAGCCGCCGCAGCCGGAGTGGGGCGACATGCTCGGGCGCGCGCGCGGGTTCATCTTCCAGGCGCCGCACACGTTGCTGTATCCGGGCATGGCTATCACGGCCACGGTGCTCGCGTTCAACCTGCTCGGTGACGGTCTGCGCGACGCGCTCGACCCCCGGGCACGGATCAAGTAGGGGCCGACGATGACGATGCCAGAAGCCACGAACACCACGGCCGCGGGGTCGAGCGCCGACGCGGCGAACGCTGTCGGCGCGGCGAACGCCGAGCGCGCGATCATCCTCGACGTGAAGGGCCTTTCCACCGACTTCGTGATGAAGCGGGGCACGGTCCATGCGGTGCGCGACGTGAGTTTCAACGTGCGCGCCGGCGAGGTGCTGGCGATCGTGGGGGAGTCTGGCTCGGGCAAGAGCGTGGCGTCGCTCTCGATCCTGCAGCTGCTGCAACCTCCGGGCCGCGTGTCGGCGGGCGAGGTGTGCTACCGGGGCCAGAACCTGCTCGAACTGCCGAAGCGCGAGATGCGCGACATCAGGGGCAACCAGATCTCGATGATCTTCCAGGAGCCGATGACGAGTCTCAACCCGGTCTTCACGATCGAGGACCAGCTCACCGAGAGCATCCGCACACACATGAAGCTCGACAAGAAGTCGGCCAGCGAGCGCGCGATCGAGATGCTCAGATTGGTGGGTATCCCGAGCCCGGAGCAGCGCATCAAGGAGTACCCGCATCAGATGTCGGGAGGCATGCGTCAGCGCGTGATGACCGCCATGGCGCTGTCGTGCGATCCCGATCTGCTGATCGCCGATGAACCAACGACCGCGCTGGATGTGACGATCCAGGCGCAGATCCTGGCGCTGCTCGCCGACCTGCGCGAGAAGATCGGGATGGCGGTCATCCTCATCACCCACGACCTCGGGGTGGTGGCGGAGTCCGCTGACCGCGTGGTGGTCATGTACTGCGGGCAGGTGGTTGAGGAGGCCACGGCGGAAGCGCTGTTCGAGCGGCCGCTGCATCCCTATACGCTCGGACTGCTCGAGTCCATCCCCGGCATGGAGGACACCGAGGACGACGGGCAGCTGTACATGATTCCCGGCATGGTGCCCAATCCGCTCAATCTGCCGAAGGGGTGCGCGTTCGCGCCTCGCTGCAGCTGGGCCACCGAGCGCTGTGCGGGCGAGATGCCACCGCTGGTGGAACTCGAGGACGGGCGCAAGCTGCGGTGCTTCGTCGACGTGACGGCCGGGCCCGCCGGCCTCACACCCGCCTCGCCTGCCGGATCCACTGGCCTCGCGACGACTTCGCCTGCCGGGTCCGCTGGCCTCACACCCACCGCCACAGACTCCGGGGAGGCGAGCGCGTGAGCGAGCCACTGATCAGCCTCCGGAACCTCTCCAAGCACTTCACGATGGACCGCGACCTGCTGGGCCGCACCACCTCGGTCCTGAAGGCCGTGGACGACCTGTCGCTCGACATCTACCCCGGCGAGACGTTCGGCCTGGTCGGGGAGTCCGGGTGCGGCAAGACCACGGTGGGCAAGCTGCTGGTGGACCTCTACGAGCCTACCGCGGGCGAGATCATCTACAACGGAGTGGATCTGGCGCAGGTGTCGACAAAGGAGCGGCGTCGCTACTGCCGCGACATCCAGCTGATCTTCCAGGACCCGTATGCGTCGCTGAACCCGCGGATGACCGTCGGCGACATCATCGCCGAACCGATTCGTGTGAACCGGCTGCAGCCGGTTGAGATGATCGACGACCGCGTTGCGTATCTGCTCAACGCGGTAGGACTCTCGGCCAATTACCGTAACCGCTTCCCGCACGAGTTCAGCGGCGGTCAGCGCCAGCGCGTAGGTATCGCGCGTGCGCTGGCGATGGAGCCGAAGCTGATCGTGTGCGACGAGCCCGTCTCCGCTCTCGACGTGTCGATCCAGGCGCAGGTGCTGAACCTCCTCGATGATCTTTCCGAGGAGTTCGGGCTGACCTATCTGTTCATCGCGCACGGGCTCAACGTGGTCAAGCACATCAGCGACCGGGTGGGCGTGATGTACCTGGGCAAGCTCGTAGAGGTTGCGCCGAAGCGCGAGCTGTACAGGAATCCGCTGCATCCGTATACGAAGGCGCTGCTCTCGGCGATCCCGGTGACCAATCCGGCGCAGCGCACCCAGAGGATCCTGCTCGAGGGCGACGTGACGAGCCCGATCGACCCCAAGCCAGGCTGCCGGTTCGCGAGTCGTTGCTACGCCAAGGGCGAGTGCACGGGTTGTGCATGTGACGACGAGATGCCGCCGCTTGTGGAGGTCTCACCTGGTCACTTCGTGGCGTGCTATCTGCATCCCGGCATGCAGTAGTGGCGTAGCGGTGGCCATGGCTTGGGCGGTGGTTCCGTCCATCGCTCTCGGCCCGCGCGATGCCACTCCGCAGGACGAGTCATAACGTCCGCTCGCCTCCGGTCTCGATGCCAACGCCGCACGCCTGCCAATGCCCGCGCATCCCTGCCATCCAGCGCCATCTCCACTCACACACATTGCCGGATCTCCCGGCCACGCCATCCCTCGCACTCCCTCCCGGCATGCCCGGCATGCCCTCATGACCCCCAGCCCCTCAGTGAACTTAGCGCATCTGCTCAGTCCACTGAGGGGCTGGGAGGGGGTGTCCCTGTTGCAGTGCCACGCGCTGAGCGTGCGTCGGATCCTCCGGCAAGGGCGCGGCCGGTGCACCGAAGAGCCGGTGGCGGATCATGAGGTTTAGCGCCGGTTGACCGCGGGGTTGGCGCAAACGCCTAGTCTGTTCGGCATGAAGCACACAATCCACTACTTCGATCGGCGCGTACGGGACGAGATATCTTCTTGGCCGGGGGACACGCTCGCTGACTATGGGCAGCTTATGGAAGCCGTCATGCGCTTCGGCCTCGAGCCCTGGATACCGCGTCTCAGGCGTGCAACGTGGGGCGTCACCCGAGCCCGATTCGTCGGCGCAACAGAGTCCGCCCGGGTGTTCCTGTGCGTACCGGAAGCGCGGCACGTGCTCGTGGTCCTGGCTCACGTTGAACGACGAGCAGGAGACGAGTGGAACGCGGGGCTGGAGTGCCTGGCCTCCAGACGGATGAGGACCTACCGGTTGCCGAGGTCAGGGTTCCACCCGGTCGCGCACGATCATGCAGCCTTCATGCATGCCGCGCGCACGAAGCCGGGATTCGACCAGGCGTTCGAGTCGCTCGCAGACGAGTATGTGCTCGCCCGGGAGTGCATTCGTCGGCGACGGTACACGGGGCTGACACAACTCGAGGTCGCATGGGCGATGGGGACCACCGATAGCGCGGTCTCGCGACTCGAGCACGCGCGGGGGCTTTCGCCGTCCCTTGCCACCATGCGCCGGTATGCATGTGCCGTGGGGTGCGATCTCGAAGTACGTCTGGTGCCACGGGGTGATGATGCGCGAACGGGCTGATGCGGCAGACGCGATGCCCCGCGCTCGGGGTCGGGTGCGGCTGGTGCGGTGACGGGCCTCGGCGTCGTGTGCGCGGAAGGTGAGGCGCTCGGGAGGCGAGG
>JAZIGI010000037.1:0-22975 GCA_036679125.1 Actinomycetota bacterium
CATGCAGCCGATGCTCGTGGTGCAGGACGGACTCGATCAGGAGGTGGTGCCCGCGCTCATGGCTAGCTGAGTGAGATACTCGAGGTCGGAGCAGAGGGCTTCATACACCACTTGACGGGACGTGGCCCAGCTCCGCTGTACCAACGAGTCCCAACGAGTCCCAATAGTCACAAGCACTTTCGGGATTCGAATTCCCTTGGGGGCACCACAAGACCGCAGGTCAGAGTGCCTGAGTAGCCCGGTTTCGAGTGTGAAATCGGGCTACAAATGTCTTGCGGCTGAGAGCGGTCGCAGGGTAAAGGCGCAGCTCAGAGGGGGTGTAGATGCCCTCATGCGGCCAAATAGCAGTCTCTGTTGTTCACAGTCCTCTTGGCGTCGCCAGTGACTCGCTTGCATCTCTATGCTTCGCGGCATATACTTCGACAATCATCGAAGTTGTGAGGATGCATGACCACCGCCACGCGATCCGTACTCACAGAGGCTCAGCTGGACGCAGCGCTCAAGGCGCTGGCTTCAGCACAGCGGCGCGAGATCCTGCGCATCCTCACGGCGAGCACCGAGGTGCCGGGGAAGACCTGCTGCGCTCAGGATGAGATGTGCGGATGCACGCTTGCCGAGCGGCTCGGGCTCGCCGCATCGACGATCTCTCACCACACGTCTGTCTTGCGCGATGCCGGACTGATCACCTCGCGCAAGGACGGGACCTGGGTGTACTACACGGTACGCGCTGACGTGCTCTCCGCAGTCGCGGAAGCGGTGCAGCTACTCTAGGCCACTCGCAGCGACGCAGCAGGGAGGACCTGCGTGTCGTTGGTTCGATGGTTCTCGAAGTGAACAGAATGACGGGAAGGTAGAGGCATGGTCATCAAGGTGCTCGGCCCCGGCTGCTTCAACTGCCAGAAGCTGGAGGCGCTTACGCGAAAGGCGTCAGCTGAGCTCGGGCTCAACGCTGAGATCGTGAAGGTCACAGACTACGCTGACATCATGGCTTACGGCATCATGTCGACGCCTGCCCTCGTGGTGGATGAACAGGTGAAGATCGCCGGCTTCGTTCCGTCGCTCGATCAGGTCAAAGCCGCGCTGCGGGTCTAACGATGGAGGAGTCGTAGTGAAGATAGTCATTCTTGATCCCGCCTGCTGCGGACGCGGCAAGCTTGAGGCCGCAACTCGACAGGCACTGGGAAAGATCGGCATCGAAGCCGAGATCGAGACGGTCACAGACCTGCCCACCATCCTTGGATACGGTGTGATGGCCACGCCTGCGCTCCTGGTTGATGACCAGATCCGGGTCGCCGGCCGCGTTCCTTCCGTCGATGACCTCGCGTCGCTGATCTCGAGGAGCGCCTCATGAGCGGCATAGGCGCATTCTTCGGGTGGCTGAACGACGCACTGCTCAAGATGACCTGGCTCAACGATCTCGTGGGCCTGCTCGTGAAGAACGTCTTCGGGTTGTCGCTCGACGGCCGCGCCGGCGCGAGCGCGCAGTTCTTCATCTACGACACCATCAAGATCTTCGTTCTGCTCTCCACGCTCATCTTCATCATCTCGTACGTGCAGAGCTTCTTCCCACCGGAGCGGACCCGGAAGATCCTCGGCAGATTCTCCGGTGTGGGGGCCAACACGCTCGGCGCGCTGCTGGGTACGATCACGCCGTTCTGTTCGTGCTCGTCGATCCCGCTCTTCATCGGCTTCACCTCGGCGGGTCTCCCCATCGGCGTGACGTTCTCGTTCCTCATCTCGTCGCCGCTTGTGGACCTCGCCTCGGTCATCCTGCTCGCGAGCATCTTCAACTGGAAGATCGCTATCGCGTACGTGGTCGTGGGTCTCGTTCTCGCGGTCATCGGTGGCACGGTGATCAGCGCGCTCAAGCTCGAGCGGTTCGTCGAGCCGTTCGTGTACGGCGCGCAGCTGGCCGACGCCGCACTGCCTGACCTCACCGTGCGAGACAGGGTCGCCTTTGCATGGCAGGCGGTCGTCGACATCGTCAAGAAGGTGTGGCCGTACGTGCTCGCAGGTGTGGGTATCGGAGCCCTCATCCACGGCTGGATCCCCGAGTCGTTCATCGCGGCCGTCCTCGGGGAGCGCAATCCGTTCTCCGTGGTCATCGCCACCTTCATCGGCGTGCCGATGTACGCCGACATCTTCGGCACTCTGCCGATCGCCGAGGCACTCGTGGCCAAGGGCGTGGGCATCGGGACCGTGCTCGCGTTCATGATGGCGGTGACCGCGCTCTCGCTGCCGTCGCTCATCATGCTCAAGAAGGTCGTGAAGGCACCGCTGCTCGCGACGTTCTTCGGTGTCGTCGTCACCGGCATCCTCGTCATCGGCTACGCCTTCAACGCATTCAGCGGCCTGCTTCTGTAGGTGGGCCGAATCTCACGCGGATTCGAGATGTCAACTGAAGGGACAGTGACAGGTGAGCAAGAGCACGCAGCCAAAGCCAGCGGTACCTGAGGTCGCGAAGGCGGCGGACGCCTCTGGGGCGCCGATGCGTTCGAAGAGCACGATCGTCCTTCTCGTGGTGGCGGTATTCCTTGGAGTCATCGTCATGAAGCTGGTGCTCGACGACGCTGCGACCACGGTCCCACCTGGAACAGAGAGCGCGGCATCCGGCACGAGCATCACCTCGGTCCGCAACGACGCGGTCGCCGACTACGAGGCAGCTGTGACATCGGGCAAGCCGATATACGTGCTCTTCCACTCGCTGAGCTGCGAGCCGTGCATCGAGATCTCCGAGGTCGCTGACCAGGTGATGCCGGGCTATGAGGGCGATGTCGTCTTCGTCAACGCCATCACGGACGACCCCTCGGCTCAGCAGCTGGCCGCCCAGTTCTCGTTCCAGTACATACCGACATCGTTCTTCGTCTCGCCGGGCGGCACCGAAGTGATCGACTCGTTCACCGGCGCGATGGAAGATGCGCAGATGCGCGGCTACCTGGACGCCCTGGTTCAGGCCCAGTGAACGTCGAGAGCCTCGCATCGGGCCTGACTTCAGGGAACGTCGGTGGCGTCGCGGCGTTCGGCGTAGCCTTCCTGGGCGGTCTTGTGGCGGGGTTCGGTCCGTGCATCCTGCCGATGTTGCCCGCGGTCTTCGGCTATGTCACCGGCATGGTCACTCGGGATGCTGAGGACGAGAGGCCACGCGCGCTTCTCGCGCGGGCGCTGGGGCTCTCGATGGTCTTCGTGCTCGGTACGAGCATCGTGTTCGCCGCCGTCGGCGCCGTTGCGGGATTCCTCGGGCGAGCCCTCCTGTTCGGCGCGTGGGCATACTACGTGATCGCCGCGATCTGCGTGGTCATCGCGCTGCAGATGCTGGAGCTGATCCATCTTCCGGTGGACAGGCTCAACGTGCTCTTGCCGATGAAGCGGCCGGAGCGGAGAGGCGTCGTCGGTGCTCTCGTATTCGGGATGTTGTTCGGCCTTGTGGCGTCCCCGTGTTCGACTCCGATCCTCGCTGCCATAGCGGCGATAGCTGCGACGACGGGCAGCGCTGCCAAGGGCGGCGCACTCCTGTTCGTGTACGGTCTTGGCAAGGGAGTGCCGCTGCTGCTGCTCGGCCTTGCCTCGGGCTCACTCGGTCTGATGCAAGAAGTGTCGCGCGTGACGCCGGTCCTCACGAGGATCGGCGGCGTCGGACTCCTGGGCGCCGCAGCCTACCTTGTGTATCTCGCGTGATTTCCCACGGAGGACGTACGGAAGAGCATGTCGTCCGCGTGGTGCCGGAGCCGGCGCTCGGATAGGGGGGCATCCGCCCACGGTCGGCACGTGGTTGACGTCAGGGCCGCCATGCAAGCGATCTCGCTTGCTATACTCCACCGCAGGGGACCGCGAAGACGGTGGCTGGCCAGGTCGCGGCGCGAGGGAGGCCCATATGCGGCTCATCATGCGTGGCGTGTTCTGGTTCGGGCTCTACCTGACCATCATCCTGACGCCGCTCGTACTTGGTGTCATCTTCTTCGATCCGAGCCAGGCGGCCAGCCCGCTGATCTACCTTTCGGCGGCAACGGGCTACGTCGCCCTGGCGCTCATGGCCACCGAACTCGCCCTCGTGTCACGACTGCGCGGGGTCGCGGGTGCATTCGGGATAGATTCGCTGCTTCAGTTCCACCGCCAGATCGGCATCGCAGCCATGGCGTTCGCCTCGGCGCATCCGATTCTCCTCGTGGCCGACCGTGCGTACACCATGACACTGTTGGTGCCATCAACGACCTCTCCGTGGTCCGTGAACATCGGCATCGCTGCTTTCGTGCTTGCGGCGCTGGTTGTCGGGCTGTCGGTGTACCGCCGTCTGATGCGCATGTCGTACGAGCTGTGGCACCTGACCCACGGGATCTTGTCCGTCCTGCTGATCGGCTTCGCCGCCGCGCACATCCTGAGCATCGGACGGTTCGCGGCAGCGCCCATCATGCAGGCGCTGCTGATCGCCTATCTCCTCTTCTTCATCGCGATGTTCCTGGGCTACCGGCTGATCAGGCCGCTCTCGCTGAGAGGTCTGCCCTGGGAAGTCGTGGAGAACCGCACGGAGCATGGCACGTCGCACACTCTGGTGCTGCGACCGGTCGGTCATGAGGGTTTCCGGTTCGAGCCCGGTCAGTTCGCCTGGATCGGATTCGGCCGAGGTCCACTGAGCACCGACAAGCACCCGATCTCATTCTCCTCAAACGGCGACATCCCCAATGATGACGGCGCGATCGCCTTCACCATCAAGGAGCTTGGTGACTGGTCCACGGAGGTGGTACCCCGTGTCAGGGTGGGAGCGACGGCCTGGGTGGACGGTCCGCACGGCGTGTTCACCATCGACCGTGAGCAAGGGGCCGGATACGTCCTCATCGGCGGCGGGGTCGGCATCACGCCGCTCTACTCCATGCTCCAGGCCCTTGAGACCCGTGCCGATACACGACCTGTCTTCGTCTTCCACGCGGCCAACGACTTCGAGGACCTGACCTTCCGGGAAGAACTCGCGGCGGCCGCCGAGCGCATGCCCTCGCTGACACTCGTGACAGTCCTGCTGCGCGCGGATGACACCTGGACGGGTGAGCGCGGCTTCGTCACGGCAGACACCCTCACGCGCTATCTCCCACCGACGATCTACCGACACTTCCAGTACTTCATCTGCGGTCCGACTCCGCTCATGGATGCGATGGAAGACGTTCTGCCGAGCATCGGCGTACCAGCAGAACAGATCCACACCGAGCGCTTCGACATGGTGTAGGGGGACACTATGAACCACCGCGTCGTGACAGCGGTCGTTACGGGAATCCTGGCGCTGTTCGTTGCCGCCATCGCGCTGTTCGCCAGCACGGCCTCTTCCATTGCGCCGGCCCAAGTCGAGTCTGGCGCACCGGCCGATCCTCACCCGCCATCAGGAGAGACCGAGGCATGCGGGGACTGCCATACCGCCGAGCAGGACAGCATTCCGGCGACGCACCGCTCTTTCAGCGTGAGGACCTGCGGATCGTGCCATGTCCCGTCCAAAGCCGTCCGCGTCCCGCATTCGATCGCGATGGGCAGCAGCCGATGCCCCCTCTGTCATGGCGAGCCGGCACGCGATTTCGGCATGCCCGAAGGCCATCTGCTGTACGAGACCGATGAGTGCCTGCTGTGTCACCCGGTCAACCCCGACAAGGCCGACATCGAGCCCGCCGCCGCTGGCCTCTCGAAGAGCCCCGCCGTCTCGAGGCCGCATGCCGCGGATGGCGTGTTCAAGGATTGCGACTACTGCCATCACGTCGAGGCAAGGAGCACACTGCCCGAGAACCACCGGGACTTCGGGCTGGATACGTGCACTTACTGCCACGGCGATGATCGAACCGAGTAGCACGCGTGCAACAGGCTCGACGGAGGGGAGCGCACATGGCGTACCTGGATTTCTACCTGGTGCCGGTCTCACGCGGCAACAAGGCTGCGTACGAGGACCTGGCCCGGATCTCCGGCGAGGTGCTGCGAGAGTGCGGGGCGGTCCGCATCGTGGAGTGTTGGCTCGATGAGTCGGGCCCCTCGGCATCGTCGTATCACGCCGAAGCGGCGAGACAGGCGTACAGCGAGTACCTCGAGTTCGGCGCCGCCGCTGGCGCGGGTCCCGACGAGACCGTCGCGGTGTCGTGCGTCGAGTGGCGGGACAAGGCGAGTCGCGATGCCGGCATGGAGCTGGCCACCCGTGACGCACGGATGCAGTTCGGCGACCGGCCCCAGGTGTTCGACGGCGGACGGCTCATCGCGGGGGGGGGCTTCACGCCGATGCTGTACGAGTCAGACGAGATCGCCCGGCTGACCGGGGAGCTCCGGCGGTGCATGTCGGGCCAGACCTGGTTCGGACCGTCACTCACCGCTGTTCTGGAGGGAGTGGATGCGGCCACAGCGAGCCGCCGCGACCCCGGCGTGGCGCACTCCATCTGGCAGATCGTCTGCCATCTCGGCGTGTGGGCACGCTATGCGGCATATCGGTTCGAGGGCGGCGTTCCGCGTGAGCTCGATGAGGACGACTGGCCCCCCGCCAGCTCCGTGGATGACGTCGGCTGGGCGAGCGCGCGCGCGGCCATGTTCGCCGCCTATCGCGAGGCCGAACACGCGTTGGGCGCGATGACGGCCGAACGGCTGGACGGCGTCGAACCCACCACCCCGGTCGACGCCGACGGCGAGCCGGTGACGCTTCGCCGCGTCGCCGCGGGGCTCGCCCAGCACGCCGCGTATCATGCTGGACAGATCGCGATCATCAAGCAGCTCCTGGCCGACCCCGACGCTCCGGCGTGACAGTGGGAGGCGGCTCCCGATAGCCGAGGCCAGCAGCGCCCGAATCCGCGACACGCACGGGCACAAGCGGTAGGCTGATGTGCGGCCGCGGGTGTGGTCGGGAAGTCCGGTGTTCGATGCGACGGAGGTCACCGTGGGCGGGATCAAGACGCACGGCACAGACGACAGCGTGGACGCATTCATCGCGACGATCGCCGACGAGGCACGACGCGAGGACTGCCGGGCGGTGCTCGAACTGATGCGACGGGCGACCGGCGAACAGCCCCGGGTGTGGAGTTCGGGCGTGGTCGGCTTCGGCACCTTCCACTACAAGTCATCCAGCGGCCAGGAGGGTGATTGGTTCCCCGTGGGTTTCGCGTCCCGCAAGGCTGCCATCACCATCTACCTCGGCATGAGCCTCGACGCCGTGAGCGACGCGCTCGGCCGGCTCGGCAAGCACACTACCGGCAAGGGCTGCGTCTACATCAAGCGGCTCTCGGACGTCGATCCTGCCGTGCTCGAGGAGATCGTGGCGGCCTCCTATGCGGACACGAGGCGCCTGTACGGGTAGCCGCACGGCGGGTGGGCGACTCTTGACCGGGAAGGAAGCACCGTGGAGATCCGTGGGGATGATGATGCAGCTGTGGCAGACGCCACCGTCGATTCGGGGTACCGACTGCTGTTCCGGCTCGGCGGTGTGGCGGCGCTGGCCACGGTCGCGCTGACCTTCCTGCAGGTCGTGCTGGGCATCGTGTGGCCGCCCCCCGACTTCGCACCAACGGCGGCGATCGCCGAGTCGATGCTGCGGATGGTCGAGACAAGCCCCGTTCGGGCGGTCGTGACCCTCGACGGGCTGATGGTCATCGATTACGTGATGCTCGGCGTGGTCTACCTTGCGCTGTATGCGGCGCTGCGTCGGCGTAGTCCGTCACTCGTCACGCTCGGGGTGGGCCTGGCCCTGATCGCGATCACGCTGTACTTCGCCGTGAACCCTTCGATCACGATGTTCGCCCTCGGCGCCCAGTACGCACTAGCGCCGGAGGGGATCGTCCCGGCCGCGCAGGCGGCGCTGGCCGCATTCGAGGGCACGGCGTTCATCGTGCACTACATCGTGATGGGTGTGGCCGGCATCCTCGTTTCGATGGCGATGCTTCGCGGCACGGAGTTCTCGCGTGCCACGGCGGTAGCGGGCATCCTGCAGGGTGCGATGATGCTGGTCCCGGTCACCTTCGGGACGATCGGGCTCGTGTTCGCGCTGGGCTCGCTCATCCCGTTCGTTGTGTGGTTCGTGCTCGTGGGCATCCGCCTGGGCCGGATGGCATCACAAATGGGCGCCCCCGCCGGGGCCTCCTGACCTGAGAGGTGTGAGAGTGCCCGAAGACACGTGGATCGCGCTCGACTTCGAGACGGCGACGGCCGAGCGTTCCTCGGCGTGCTCACTCGGTATCGCGGTGATCGAGGGTGGAGCGGTGACCGACACCGGCGGGTGGCTGATCCAGCCTCCGGGTAACCGGTACGACCGGCGCACGGTCAGCGTGCACGGGATCACGCCCGACATGACCGCCGACGCTCCCACGTTCGCCGAGCTGTATCCGCGCCTCCTGCCGTACCTGGAGGGTCAGCGGATCATCGCGCACTGGGCGGCGTTCGACGTGTCGGTGTTGCGCGCCACGATCGGGTTGTACCGGCTTCCGGTCCCGGACACCCGCTACGTGTGTTCGTGCCGAATGGCGCAACGTGCGTTCCCGGGGCTGCATAACCACCGGTTGCCGACGGTCTGCGGGCACTGTGACATCCCACTCGAGCACCACGATGCGATGTCCGACGCGCACGCTGCGGCGCTGGTCGCGCTCCACTGCAGCCGGGCGATCGGCGCCGGCGGTATCGGAGACGCGGCCGAGAGACTCGGCGTATCGGTGGGGCGGTTGTGAGGCCCGGAGCGGCGGGATCGCCGTGGGTCGACCCGGCCTGGGTGGGGTAGGAACCGGGTACGAGGTCGACCGGGGTGATGCGTTCCCGGGGGCGGCCGTTGGTCTCCGAGTCTTTCCGGGGAGGCAGATTGAGCAGCGTATCCGCATGGGCCGGCGCACTGGCCCGGAAGGCGAGACCTTGGGGGTTCCCCGTCATCTACATCGGCTGGGCGTACCTCTTCTGGATCCCTCTGCTGTTCTCCGACGAGTCGGTGTGGTCGTTCCCGAACATCCTCTTCTTCCTCGCGGGCGGTGCGAGCCCGCTCCTGGCGGGAGTGCTGCTGACCTGGCTTGCCGATGGCCACGACGGGCTGCGTGATCTCGGGCGCCGGATGATCGACGCCCGGCGGATCCCCATCCGATGGCTTGCGGTGATCGTGCTGTTCTGGCCGCTGTTCGACCTGGTCATGGCCGGAGCGGCGCGCGCTTTGGGCCTTACCGACCGTCCTCTGTCGATCGCCTGGGACGTGGTCACCGACCCGGCGACGCTCGGTTTCATGCTCCTGCTTTCGTTCGTGTTCCCGGCGGTGGAGGAGGTCGGGCTTCGCGGCCAGTGGCTCGACGACCTGCAGGAGCGCTTCTCTCCTGCGGTGGCCGCTCTGATCAACGGGGCGGGGTGGGCCATCTGGCACACGCCGTTCGTCTCGTTCCCGGGGTACTACGCGGACACGTCGTTCAGTCCGCAACTGTGGTGGTGGTTGCCGTCGATCGTGGTGCAGACGGTCCTGATCGTGTGGGTCTACAACGGCACCGGCCGGAGCATCCTGGCCGTGCTGTTGTTCCATGCGTTGATGAACTTCACGGGTGAGTTTCTGGGGCTCGCGCCGGAGATCTTTCCGTACATGCTTGTAGGCAGCGTACTGGCGGCAGCGGCGGTCGTGGCCGGCTCCCGGGTGATGCGATCGGGCCCACTGCGCCACCGCCGGCCGATGAACGGTCAGGAAGCAGTGGGATCGGAGCCGGAGCATGCGTAACGGCGACTTCATCATCGAGCAGTACCGTGGCGGCACCCTCGTACGCACGTTCAGCCCCTCGGGGGACGACGCCCGCCCCTGGCGCATGGACGTCAACGGGAAGTCCTACCTCAGGACGAACGGCTGGGTACTCTCGAAGATCCTCCCCACGCTGGTCGACGGGTCACGCTTCACCACGCGGACCGTGCCCATCGCGGATGCTGCCGAGGGAGGCAGCGAGGACCTGTAGGCACGCCCCTCGTCGCGCGGAGACGCCGCTCGTCGGAGCGCATGCTCGCCGCGCTTGCCGGGGCATACCGCTGCCCCCGACAATCCACCCATGCTGTCTCTCGATGACTTCAGGTTCGGCATAGAGCACGAATTCCCCGCCATCGACACGAGCGGCCGGTTCTGCGACTACGCCACGAGCACGTTCGATGAGCTCGATCGCGTGCTGGCGGGCATGCCGATCTTCGAGACCGACTACCCCGGCTTGCGCGTCGGTGACCTCGGCATCAAGAGCAAGCGGTGGTACATCGAAGGGTTCGAGCGCTTCTCGGGGGACGGCGCGTATCTCAGGACCGACCCGAAGGGCTTCGAGATCCGCACCCCGATATGCGGCTCGCTCGCCGCCGCGGTCGACACGCTCCACGCCGACTTCGCGCGATGGCAACGGGAGGCACGGCCGTATGGCTACCGTCCGGGGTGGACGTCGTTCAACCCCTACCGCGAAGACTACGTGCCCGACCCTCCGCTCAATGCCTGGGAGGTCGCCGATCGCAGCACGCCCGAGGAGCAGACCGCCCACATCCACATGCTCACCTACGGACCCGACATCAGCTTCTCGCATCCGGATCTGTCCGTGGCTCAGACCATCGACATCGCTCGCAAGCTCACCTGGTACAGCCCGTACATCGTGCCGTTCAGCTTCTCGTCGCCGTTCCACCGCGGCGGGTTGTGGGGCGGCCTGTCGCGGCGGACATTCCACCGCACCGGCCCGCGCCCCTCGGTGCTCGTGTTCGTGTCCGACACGGCCGACGTCGTTCCGAGCTTCCCCACGCTCACCGACCGTGCGCGCGTCCCCGCCGAGGCGGGCCGCATCGAGTTCAAGGCGTTCGATTGCCCGCGCAGCCTAGACGCGTATCGGGCGCTGGGCACGCTGCTCCTCGGCCTTGCGCTCGACACCACACTCTCCGGCCGGGCTACCGTGCCCAGCGCCGAGCTCCATCAGCTGTCAGCCGCCCGGGGGTTCGATGCCGCCGAGGTACGCACCGGCGCAGCTGTCGCGCTTGCGGCGGCGCGTGAGGCGCTGCCGTCTGCGCTCGCCACCGAGCTCCGGCCGCTCGACGACATGCTTGCATCGGGCAGGACTCCGGCGCACGCGATGATCGACAGGTTCCGGCAGACCGGCGACATCATCGCGACCATCACCGGCCCTTAGGCGCGCTCGCCGCGCGGCTAGACGCGGTCGTTTTCGGGAATCATCGGGACATGGGCGGGGTTTCTTCCGAGCATCTTCATGCACTTGTGCACTCCACCACGTGCGGGTACGTCAATCAGAGGAGGAGTCTATGGGTGACCGTCGGGTGACCACATCACGGGATCGAAGAGGCAGGGCGATCGTCGCGCTCGCGGTAGCGATCGGGATGGTGCTCACGCTCACGCCGGGTACAGCGCTCGGTGGATGGTGGCGCTACATGGAGCCGGAACTGGTGAGCGCTTCGCCTCTGGGCTACCCAGGGGATTCGAGCAGTTATGAGCCCAGCATCAGCTACGACGGGCGCTACGTGGCGTTCGATTCGTACGCATCGAACCTCTCTCCTGACGATGCGAACATCTCGGGGGATGGCGACCGGGACGTGTTCATCCGTGACAGGGCGTTGTCGACGACGCTCCTCGCGAGCGAGACACCTTCAGGCGCCGTAGAGCCGGATCGTGGCGCACGGACTCCTGCGCTGGACGACTCCGGCCAGCTCATCGCGTTCCTCACGGGTCGTGACATGGTCCCCGAGGACACCAACGCCGACCAGGACCTGTACGTGCGGGACATGGCGACCGGCGAGTACACGTTGCTGGACGCATATGGCGATGGCTCCGCGCTCGGCAACAACGCGTACGAGATCCAGATGAGCGGCGACGGTCAGCACGTGATGTTCGAGGTGCAGTACGCGAGCCTGCTGCCCGAGGACACCAACGGACGATCGGACGTCTACGTGTGGTCATGGGCGACCGACGAGTTCGTGTTGGCGAGCGAGACGCCGACCTCGGCGGTCGTCACCGACCGGGGCGCGCGCAGCGCGGGGATGAGTGCCGACGGACGTTACATCGGCATCTTCACCGGACGCGATATGGTCCCGGCCGACACCAACGGCAGCCAGGACCTCTACATCCGCGACATGGAGACCGGAGAGTACACCTACGTCGATCTCATTGGCGATGGTTCGTCGCCCGGTGACGGACTCTACGACTTTCAGATGACCGGTGACGGGGCGTTCATCGTGTTCGACTCCGATATGGATCTTCTGCCCGAGGACACGAACGGCCGTAAGGACGTGTATGTGTGGTCGGTCGCCGATGAGGAGCTCATCTGGGTGAGCGAGACGCCCGAAGGTGCGGTCGAGACCGACCGTGGCGCTCGCAGCGGAACGATCAGCGATGACGGCACGCGTGTGGCGTTCTTCTCAGGGCGCGACCATGTTGCCGACGATACGAACGGCGCGCAGGACATCTACATCCGTGACATGACGACCGGCGAGTTCGAGCGTGTGATCGTCACATCCGACGGGTCATCTCCCGGCGACGAGATCGATGACATGGTCATGAGCGGCAACGGCGAGTGGCTCGCGTTCTCATGGGAGATGGGCGGTTCGAAGCGGCTCCTCGGGTCGGCGTTCTACGACCCCAGCGGCACCGGTGAGATTGCGCCGAGCTTCGCCGTGAGCGACTACAACCAGGTCTACGTTGTCGGGCTCGAGTCGCCGCTGGAGGAAGGTTCGAGCCGCATCAGCGGTGACACGCGCTACAGCACGGCGATCGCCGTCTCCGAAGACGCCTTCCCGAACGGCGCTGACACCGTCGTCCTCGCCACAGGCGAGGACTGGCCGGATGCGTTGTGCGCCTCGGCGCTGTCCGGTGCGGTGGTCGGTCCGGTGCTCCTGACCGGTCCGGATGCGCTGCCGGACGAGGTCGCCGCTGAGATCGAGCGACTCGGCGCGCGCTATGTGTACATCGTGGGTGGGACCGGCGCTGTGTCCGGGGCCGTCGAGGACGAGCTGTACGATCTCGTCGACGGGTACGTGTTCCGCCTGGCCGGCGCCGACCGGTACGCGACATCGCGTGCCGTGGCCGCCCGGGTGATCGACATCCTCGGCGAGACGTACTCCGGGACCGCGCTCGTGGCCACCGGTGGCAACTACCCTGACGCGTTGGCGGGCGCTCCGCTCGCCTCCGGGCTCGACTGGCCGGTGCTCCTGGCCAAGCCTGACTCGGTGTACCTGCCGTCCGATACCACAGACGTCATGATCCTTGGCGGAACGGGCGCTGTGACACCCGCGGTGGAGACCTACATCGAGGGCAAGCTCGGGGCAGACGCCGTTGCGCGCGTCGGTGGTGTGAACCGCTACGAGACGGCGGCCATGATCGCACAGGCAGGCGTGGACGCCGGCCTGCTGTGGAACGGCGTGGGCATCGCGAGCGGCGAGACGTTCCCGGATGCTCTCGCTGGCGGTTCCGCGGCTGGCCTGCAGCGCACCGTTCTCGTGCTGACCACGCCTGACGTGCTCGACGACTACGCCGGCGAGGCACTTGACGCCAACAAGGCCGAGATAGACACGGTACGGTTCTTTGGTGGCACAGGGGCTCTCAGTGCAACGGTCGCGAGCGCAGTGAACGCGATCCTCGGCCTCTAGGGGAAAGAGAACGGCAGCGGATCGAGCTGACCCGCTGACGCACAGGGCCCCGTCGCACATGCGGCGGGGCCCTTCCGCGTATCGCCCGCGCGGCGCGAGCCCGCATGTGCGCCGCCGACTGAACGGTTCATCGTACACTGCGGGTACGTACGTACCGTACGGATGAGATGTCCCACCACCGATTGGATCCGGCCATGGACGAGACAGACACGACTCCCGAGCGCGCAGGGACCGGAGCCGCCGGATGTGGCAGCGTGGTGGTCGGTTCGATCCTCGTGCTCGTCGGCATCCCGATGTTGATCTGCCCGGGTCCCGGCATGGCCGCTATCCTCGCGGGGCTCGGGATGATCGGCGTGGGACTCGGCCTCAAGAAGGCCGGTCAGTGATGCAGTCGCGCGGCAGTGTCATGATCGCGCAGCCGGTCGAGGAGGTGTTCGCGTTCATCAGCGACACCGGCAACGATCGGTCGTGGCGGAGCCACCTCGTGTCCAGCCGTGGCCGGGTGAGCGCGGTGGGTGACCGCATCGTCCAGACATACATGGCCGAGGGAAGGAGCAAGACGCTCGAACTCTCAGTAGCCGAGTTCGATCCGCCGCACCGCCTCACGTACACCGTGGACAAGCCCGTGCGCGCCCGTCTGTCGTTCCAGTGCCGGCCCGAGGGTGCCGGAACGCGCGTGAGCGCCACCTTCTCGGCCACGGTCTCGGGGCCCGCGGCGCTGCTGGCCGGGCGGATGCAGTCGGAGCTCGACGCGCTCATCAAGCGCGACCTGCACTCGCTTCGGGAGCATCTGGAGACTCGCTGACTGGTATCATGCAGGTGAGGCTGTCCGACATACAGCACCCTGTTCGAGGATCACGCGTATCGCAGACGGATTCGCACAAGGGAGGTCCGATGAACGCGGCGGGGAGGCGGGTGGTGTGTCTTGCCCTCACAGTCTCACTTGCTGTGATTCCCGGATGTGCGCGCACCATGGGAGAGGCCCGTTCCGATGACCTGATCCCGCTGCGGCTGGGCGTGGGTCGGGAGCCACTCTCCGCCCTCGCATACATTGCGCGCGACGAGGGATTGTTCGAGGCGAACGGGCTCGACGTGGACTTCGTCGAGTACGAGGGCGCCCAGACCGCCCATGAGCGACTGCTGGCGGGCGAGGTGGATGTGGCGCTGTGCACCGACACCCCGATCGTGCTCGGAGCGCTCGCGGGCAAGCCGGTCACCATCTTCGCCACCATTGCCCGAGACGCGAACGACATCAGCATCCTCGCCCGCCGCGATGCCGGGATCACCAGGCCTGCTGATCTTCGCGGCAAGCGATTCGGCGTGCAGTGGGGGACGGCCGCGAGCTTCTTTCTTGACAGCTTCCTGACGCTGCAGGGGATCGCTGACACCGAGGTGACGATCACGAAGGCGACACACAGCGAGGTGACAGCGGCGCTGATCCGGGGCGAGATCGATGCTGCGTCATTGCGCGAACCGTTCGACACGCAGGTCGCGCAAGCACTCGGCGAGGACCTCGTGGTCTTCACTGAGCCGGGGCTCTACACGAAGACCGCAAGCCTGTGCGTGCGTCCCGATCAGCCGGTCGATCGAGAAGCGCTCGTGCGACTCGTGCGCGCGTTCATCGAGGCCGAGGATTTGATGGCCGGTGATCGCGACGATCGACTGCATGACGCCGCGGCCCGGGATATCGGCATCAGTGGGGACGCGCTCGCTCCCGGAGTGTACACACCCGGTTCGGTGAGTCTGAGGCAGGCTCTGATCCTCAACTTCGAGGACCAGGCGAGGTGGGCCGTCGAGGAGACGGTGGTCTCGGATCCACAGCCGTTCGACGCCTTGACACTACTGGACCTCTCGGTGCTTGATGCCGTGGATCCCGAGCGGGTGAGCGTGATCCGATGAAGATGCGCACGCGCATCATGATCGGGGCGATCGCCGCAGCGGTGGTGGCCCTCGTCACCCTAGTGGTGATCTCAGCCGGTCTCGAGGAGTCGCGCGTTGCCGCGGCACGGAGCGAGGCTATGACCGCGACGATGGAAGAGTACTTCGAGCTCTCGATGCTCACCACGGAGTACCTGGTCTATCACGAGCCACGGGCCGAACGGCAGTGGGTAGGAAAGCACCGCACGCTGGGCGGGAGTCTCTACACATTGGATCCCGCGGATCCGTCCGATGAGGACCTGATCGACCGCATGCGCGTCAACCACGCAGAGGCAGCCGGACTGTTCGCCCGCATCGTGGACACGCATTCCCAGACCGACGTTGATCCGGCGGTCGTGCGTGAGGCCGAGGATCGGCTCACAGCGAGACTGCTCTTCGTCATGCAGACGCTGGTGTCGGACGCGAAGCTGCTGGGCAGGCACGCCTCCAATGCCGCCCTCGAGGCACAGACGCGCTCCCTGAAGACAGCGGCGGCCATGGCGGTCGGCGCCATCGCACTGCTGCTCGTCATCAGCGTGTGGTCGCTGGCCGAGTATCTGCGGCCGCTGGCGCGTTTGCAGGCGGCGGTCCATGCCGTCGGCCGCGGCGACCTCGATGCGCGCAGTGGTGTGGTGCGCTCGGATGAGCTCGGCGAGTTGGCTGCGACGTTCGACCGCATGGTGAGCGAGCTCCAGGAGTCGTACGAGATGCTGCGCGATGAGGTGCATGAGCGGCGCATGGCCGAGGCTGCGCTCCAGGAGTATCGCGACCATCTGGAAACGCTCGTCGACGAGCGCACGGAAGAGCTCCTGCGGGTGAACGAGGATCTTGTGACGGCGACCCGCGCCAAGGACGACTTCCTCACCGCGATGAGCCACGAGCTCCGGACCCCTTTGAACTCGATCATCGGCTTCACCGAGATACTGCTGCAGCGGTTGCCAGGTGATCTCAACAACGAGCAGGCTCGTCAGCTCACGATGGTGCGCGATTCGGGCAAACAGCTGCTCGCTTTGATCGACGACGTGCTCGACATCGCGCGAATCAACGCCGGTCGTATCTCGATCGCTCCTGCGGAGTTCTCGCTGCGCAACGCCGTGGACCGGGTCGTGGAGATGATGTACCCGATGGCTGATGCGAAGGACCTGTCGCTCACGGTCACCTACGCCGAGGGCGCTCCTGACGCGATCGTCAGCGACCGCGGGAAGGTCGATCAGATCCTCCTCAACCTCCTCGCGAACGCCGTGACCTACACGGATAGGGGCAGTATCTCGGTCAGCGTCCGGCCGGACGGCGTCGATCGATTCGCTGTCGATGTGGCGGACACCGGCCTGGGCATCGCGAAGGAAGACCTGGAGAAGATCTTCGAGCAGTTCCATCGCGCGCACCACGATCTGGCCGCGACCCACCCCGGGACCGGGCTGGGTCTGCCGATCTCGCGACGGCTCGCCGAGGCGATGGGAGGCAGTCTGACCGTGGTGAGTGAGGTGGCGAAGGGCTCAACGTTCACGGTGGTGCTGCCGGTAGACGGCTCACATCGGGCACCGGACAGGGAATCTGCCGAATCGCGGGAATAGTCTTGCAGGGATTGGCCTTCACTGGCAGAATCACGCTTTGTAACTAGTGGTTACAAATCTCCGGGGTCAAGGAGGGACTATGTCTGCTGCTCGATTCGTGGACGAGCACGGCCTGAGAGCGTTCGTTGACGCTCTGGCCGGCTCGCGACGGGTGATCGCACCCGTGGCCAAACGAGGACGGTTCTCGTTCGAGGAACTGTCTTCGGCCGAAGAGCTTCGGCTCGACTACGACGTGACGATCCTGCCGCCCAAGAAGGTCTTCTTCCCGCCGGCGCAGCCGATCGTACGGTTCTCCGAGGGCGAGGTGTCGAGCTGCACGTGCGGGATCGACACTGTGCTGATGGGCGTCCACTTCTACGACGTGAAGGCGATCGACCAACTCGACTACCTGATGCGCGAGAACAACGCCGACTGGGACTACCTCTGCCAGCGCGAGGCGACGACCATCATAGCCTCCAACATCCAGACGGTGTCCCCCCGGGCGTTCTGGGACTCGGTAGGCACGGGCGTCGAGCCGCAGGGCCACGACGCGTTCCTCACCAGGATCGACACCGGGTACGTCTACGAGCCGCGTACCGCCAAAGGTGAGGCGCTGCTCGAGCACGGAGCGTTCCGCGAGGCCACCGCTGATGAGGTCGCCGAGGCGCGCCGGGTGAACGAGAGCGTGATGGGCACCTGTCCCGAGCGGTTGGCGTACACGACCGATGAGATCGCCGAGCGCGTCCGCGAGGCGTACGGCGATGAGAAGCTGTGGGACGAGCTCGCCGAGCGGTGCTTCTCGTGCGGCTCGTGCAACACCGTCTGTCCCACCTGCTACTGCTTCGACGTGATCGACTCCTGGAACCTCGATCAGAAGTCGGGCACCCGCACGCGCTACTGGGACGCCTGCCTCACCCGCGAGTTCGCCGCCGTGACCGGCGCGGGTGGCTCGAAGGAGAACTTCCGTGAGCACCACAGCTCGCGGTTCCGGCACCGCTTCATGCGCAAGACGACCTACCTGAACGAGAAGCTCGGCGGTCCGGCGTGCGTGGGCTGCGGGCGATGCTCGCAGGCATGCACGGCCGATATCGCCGACCCGGTGCGGGTCATCACGACGATCATGGAGCGTACGTCATGAGCCATCACACCACACACGACCACGAATGCCAGTGCGAGAAGGAGAGCCTGTTCCTCCCGCGCCAGGCCAAGATCCTCCACACCAGCCAGCCCACCGCGAGCGAGAAGCACTTCACGCTGCAGATGACCGACGGACAGCCCTTCGTGTTCGAGCCCGGCCAGATCCTCGAGGTCGGCGTGATGGGCTACGGCGAGATCCCGATCGGCATCGCCAGCTCGCCCACCCGCCAGGGGACGTTCGACATCGTCGTACGCACCGTGGGTCGGGTGTCCACCGCGATCAACAGCAAGGACGTGGGCGACACCCTTACGGTCCGCGGCCCGCTCGGCCACGGCTTCCCGGTCGATGAGCTCCGCGGCAACGACGTGCTCATCGTCGCCGGCGGCATCGGACTGTGCCCTACGCGCAGCCTCATCCAGTACATCATGGACACGCGGCAGGACTTCGGACGCTTCGTGCTGTTCTATGGCGCGCGCGATCCGCTGCAGCTGCTCTTCACCGAGGACCGCGTGCAGTGGCGGGCCTCCAAGGTCATCGAGTACCACGAGACCGTCGATCGTGCCGACGTGCACTGGTCCGGCAACGTCGGCGTGATCCCCACGCTCTTCCACAAGGTGCAGATCTCGCCGGAGACCCGCGTGGTCATCTGTGGCCCGCCCGTGATGTTCCGGTACGTGATCGCAGAGCTCGACGCCATCGGCATCCCGCGAGAGAACATCTACGTGGACCTCGAGCGTCGCATGAAGTGCGGCGTGGGCAAGTGCGGTCACTGCCAGATCAACGACAAGTACGTGTGCATCGACGGTCCGGTCTTCACCTATGCGGAGATCGAGTCGCTTGAGGAGGCGATCTAGCATGGGTAAGCCGAAAATCGCGTTCTTCGACTTCGCCGGCTGCGAGGGGTGCCAGATCGAGTTCACCAACCTCGGCCCCGAGGTGATCCTCGGACTGCTCGAGCACGTGGACATCGTGGAGTTCCGCGAGGCGATGACCGAGAAGACCACCGAGCGGATCGACATCGCGCTCGTGGAAGGCAGCTACACGATGGAGAAGGACCGCGAGCGGCTGCAGAGCATCCGCAAGCGCTCCCGCATCGTGATCGCGTATGGCGCGTGCGCCTGCACCGGTGGCATCAACGCGTTGCGTAACCACATGGACGACTACCACGAGTGCGTGTACGGACCTGACGCCCGCATGCCGCACCTGCAGAGCGGCCCGGCGCTTCCAATCTCGTCGGTGATCAAGGTGGACTACTACGCGCATGGATGCCCCGCCAGCAAGGACGAGCTCGTGCGCATCCTGTCGTCGCTCCTGCACAACGACACGCCGTTCATCCCGAGTTACCCGGTGTGCGTGGAGTGCAAGCGCATCGAGACCGTCTGCCGCTTCGATGAGGGCGACTACTGCATGGGCATGGTCGCCCGTGCGGGCTGCGGCGCCCCGTGCCCGGCCCTTGGCATCCCCTGCGAGGCGTGCCGCGGCTTCGTGGACGAGCCCAACCTGCGCTCGCTCGAGACGGTGCTCATGGACCGCGCCGGCTTCAGCCAGGACCGCGCGATCGGCAAGTCCCGCATGTTCACGGCGAACCTGAGGAGCTAGCGCCATGCTTCAGAACGTAGATATCGACATCCATCACCTGACCCGCGTCGAGGGCCACGGCAACATCGTGGTGAACGTCACCGACGGCACGATCGAGACCTGCGAGTGGCAGGTGCCCGAGAATCCCCGCTTCTTCGAGGCGATGGTACGCGGACGCCACTACTCCGAGGTCGCCCGCATCACCAGCCGCATCTGCGGGATCTGCGCCGTGGGCCACACGCTCGCGTCGGTCACCGCCACCGAGGCGGCGCTCGGCATCGAGGTCACGCCGCAGACACGCACGCTGCGCACGATCCTCAAGCACGCCGAGAACTTCGACAGCCACGTGCTGCATGTGTACATCCTCGTGGCGCCCGACCTCTTCGGCGCGCAGTCGGTCTTCCCGCTCATCCCCACGCACGGCGAGGTCGTGGTGCGCGCGCTCAAGCTGAAGCGCCTCGGGCACGAGTGGGGCTCGCTCATCGGCGGGCGCACCACGCACCCGGTCACCGTGGTGCCGGGCGGCTTCACGAGCCTGCCCTCGGCGGCCGACCTTGTCGCGCTGCGTGAGCGGCTGCTCGACGCGGTCCCGGACCTCGAGGCCACGGTGGAGACCATCCTCTCGGTGGCCGACCAGTTGCCGGCGTTCGATCGCCCCACTGAGTACATGGCGGTGAAGGAGGACGGCCAGTACGGCCTGTTCACCGGCAGTGTGGAGACGATCCTTGCCGATGGCGACCGCGCCCGCTACGACATCGAGGACTACCGCAGCATCACCAACGAGTTCATGCTTCCGCAGTCGACCGCCAAGCACACCAAGAACCGCCTGCGCAGCTACGCGGCGGGCGCGCTGGCGCGTGTCAACGTGAACTACGACCAGCTGCACCCGGAGGCCAAGAAGGTCGCCGAGGCACTGGGACTCACGCCGGTCTGCACCAACCCGTACATGAACTCCGTGGCGCAGGTCGTCGAGTGCGTGCATTCGGTGTACGAGAGCGTGCGCCTGATCGACGAGCTCCTCGCCGAGGGTATCGTGGAAGAGGGGCTCGTGCAGCCAACGCGCTTCGGCAGCGGTGTGTCGGCGGTGGAGGTGCCGCGCGGCATCCTGTATCACGACTACAGCTACGACGAGAACGGCCTGTGCACCCGTGCGAACTGCATCATCCCCACCAACCAGAACCACGGGAACATCCAGGCCGACTTCGAGGAGCTCGTACCACAGCTGCTCGAGTCGGGTGCGTCGGAAGACGACATGGCGCTCAAGCTCTCGATGCTCGTGCGTGCGTACGATCCGTGTATCTCCTGCTCCACTCACTACCTGGACGTCACGTTCGTCCGTTAAGCCGGCAGCACACCGAGAGAGCGCCCGTCCGCGAGCCTGGTGCGGGCGGGCGCTTCTCCACCCGGAGGCGAGATGCGGTATCTCATCGGTATCGGTACGTACATGGGACTCGACGACTCGATCGGTCTGCGCATCGCCGAGGAGATCGCGGCGCGTGGCCTCGATCGCGGGTTCCGCGCCATCGAGCTGCCGGGCAACCTGCTCGACCTGCTGCACTACTTTGGACCGGACACCGCGGACATGCTCGTGATCGACTCGGCGCGCATGGGCCTCGCGCCCGGCGAGTATCGATTCTTCTCACCCGACGACGTGGTGACGCGCAAGTCGCTCGACGGCATCAGCACGCACGAGGGCGACCTCATGAAGGTGTTCGAGTTCGCACGCGAGCTCGGGGTGGCGGTGCCACCGGTCACGCTCATGGGTATCGAGCCGGCCGAGATCGCGCCGGAGATGGGGCTGTCTGCGGTGCTCGAAGCGCGATTCGACGAGTATCTCGCGGCTGCAGCGGGTTTCTTCGGCACCGCGTAGGCCCGCCGAGTGGACAGGCGAGGTATGGTAGTTGCTAGTAACCTGCGATGCCGGAGGCCGTTGTCTCAAGAGACACCAGGCCGAGACCGCAGGGGCCTTCGCCGGCGGGATCGTCGTTCAGGGCATCGGGGGACGGCCGGGAAGCGAGTTGGTGCGTGGAGTGGGTGCAGCCGTGGGCGTAGTCGCAGGACCAGCCCCGACGACACAGACGGGTGTGGGCGCTGACGGCCCGTTGAGGCGTCGGTGGCCCGCCAGCCGGTCTGCCGGCTCCGGCTCCGCGCGTTCACGCCGGTCCGCAGGCCTCACGATCGCGACACTTCTGCTCCTGGGTGCGAGCGTGTTCGCCGGACCGCATGCCGAGGCGCACGCCTCGACATGGGTCGTCGACACCTCTACACGGACAGAGGCCGACATCCGGGATGCGTGGGGTCGTTTCGCGCCGACCTACACAGGCACTCCGTACACGACCGTGCCGGGGATCGTGGCGCCGTACTCGCCGGGCGAGACCACGCTCGCGTTCCGTGATGACGGTCTCCGGATGCTCAACTTCGGCAGGTATCTTGCCGGGCTGCCCGCCGACGTCTCGCTCCTGCCCGTACGGAATCTCGATGCGCAGTACGGGGCCGTGCTGCTCACCCACGAGTACAGCCATTCGCCGTCGCAGCCGTCCGACATGCCCGACGATTTCTACGTGCGCGGCTCCGCGAGCACGGGGAGCAGCAACATCGGCCGCGGATACACTGACCTGGAGTCGTTCCAGAAGGCCTGCCTGTACGACGGGCACACCACCAACGTGGCGCGCGTGGGGCACCGGCGCTGGCTGCTCGGACCGCAGATGCTGTACACGGGCATGGGCACCGCCGGCTCGGGATCTGCGCAGACGGTGACGACGTTCGCCTTCGATCGCTCGCGGCCGGCCGACGACGTCGGCTACGCGTACATCGCATGGCCCTCGGCGGGACTGTTCCCGGTGGAGTTCACGAGCGCCACACTGCCGTGGTCGATCACGCTCGACCCGGGCAGATACGACTGGGACCAGTCGGGTCACACGGTGCGGCTACGCCGTGTCTCCGATGGCAAGACGTGGACGTTCGACGCGTCGGACACCGATCCGGCCGGGGAGTTCTTCAACGCCGAGTTCTCCAACTACGGCTTCACGGGCAACGCGTTCATCTTCCGTCCTGCGGCGGCCGACCTGCCGGGGGGTTACGCCCCGGGTGACCAGTTCGACGTGACGCTCAGTGGCGGCATCTACGCCGAGGGCACACGGACACCGGTCACGATCAAGTACCGCACGAGCATGTGCGCACTGAGCGGCGTTCAGACGACCTTCGCCGCTCCCACCACCACCCCTGACGC
>JAZIGI010000038.1:0-21749 GCA_036679125.1 Actinomycetota bacterium
GAACTCGGCCTCAAGATCGAGGTCGGGCCGCGCGTCGGCATTGCCTACGTTGTCAGCCATGGTTCGCTTCCTCGCTATCTGTTCACTCGGATACCGGCACGACGACGACCGCCGTTCCGTACGCGATGATCTCGTTGGTGGACTGCATGATCTCGGTGGAGTCGAAGCGCATACCGATGATGCAGTTGCCGCCCATCTGCTGCGCGTTGGCCTCCAGGCGCTCGAGGGCCTGCTCTCGCGCGTGCTCGGCCAGCTCGGAGAGCTCGTTGATCTCGCCACCCACGATTGTCCTCAGGCCGGCCATCGTGGTGGCGATCATGTCGCGGCTGCGCACCGTGATACCCCAGCACAGGCCGAGCGTGCGCTCGACCCGGTACCCGGCGGGGGCGTCGTTGGTGGTGTAGATCGGGAGCCTTCGCTTCGGCGTCACACTCATCGGGTCGCTAGCCTTTCTTGAGCCACTTCGCCGCGTCCTTGGCGTGGTACGTGATGATCATGTCAGCGCCGGCGCGCTTCATCGAGAGCAGCGTCTCGAGCACCACGCGCTCCTCGTCGATCCAGCCGTTGCGCGCGGCTGCCTTGACCATGGCGTACTCGCCGCTCACGTTGTAGGCGCACGTGGGATAACCGAACTCGTCTTTGATGCGACGCAGGATGTCGAGGTATGCGAGCGCCGGCTTCACCATCACGATATCGGCACCCTCTGACACGTCGAGCGCGGTCTCACGGATCGCCTCGTCGCTGTTGGCAGGATCCATCTGGTACGCACGGCGGTCGCCGAACGAGGGCGTGCTGTCGGCGGCGTCACGGAACGGCCCGTAGTAGCCGCTCGAGTACTTGGCCGAGTACGCCATGATCGGCACGTTGCTGTAGCCCTCGGCGTCAAGAGCCGAGCGGATCGCGCCGATGCGGCCGTCCATCATGTCGGACGGGGCGACCATGTCGGCGCCCGCCTCGGCATGGCTGACGGCGGCCTGGGCGAGCATCTCGAGCGTGACGTCGTTCATCACGTAGCCATCGTCGTCGAGGATGCCGCAGTGGCCGTGGCTCGTGTACTCGCACATGCACACGTCGGTGATCACCGTGAACTCGGGATCGTGGGCCTTGATGACCCGGATCGCCTGCTGCACGATGCCTTCTTCGGCGTACGCGCCACTGCCAGCCTCGTCCTTGACCGACGGGATGCCGAAGAGGATGACCGCCGGCACGCCGAGCGTCTTGAGCTCATCGATCTCGGCGGGCAGCTGGTCGAGCGAGATGTTGAACACACCCGGCATCGAAGGGACCTCGCGGCGGACCCCCGTGCCGAACTCCACGAACAGCGGGTAGATGAGATCGCTCGTCTGGAGCGATGTCTCGCGAATGAACGCGCGCAACGTCTCGGTGCGGCGCATGCGACGTGGGCGGTACACGGGGAACTCCACAGTGGCCTCCTTACACGGACGACGGAGTGGGCAGACGCCCACCCCGGGTCCCGACGATCGAACTGCACGTGACCCGGCGGACGAAAGCGCCCGCGGGAGTCGGGTGTTACTCGCCGAACTCCGAGTCGGCTTCGATCACGACGTCGGCGGCATTCTCGACCTTCTTCTCGGCCTTGGGCGCGGCCTTCTTGCCGATGGCGAAGTCGACATACTGCGCGTACTTGAGCGCGGCGAAGACGCCGGCGATGCCGAGGGCGATCCAGAACGCCATCTGGGTGAAGATGTACACGACCTGGCCGTACTGGCTGAACCACGCCATGAAGCCGGACTGGGCTACCACCGTCGTATCCATTGCTGTCCTTCCGTCGTGACCGATGTGTGCTGACAAACAGTCGGGGCGACCCGCATGCGCGTGGCCGCCCCGGCAGAGTATCACTGGTGGAGATGAGCGGGCTCGAACCGCCGACCTCTGCGTTGCGAACGCAGCGCTCTCCCAGCTGAGCTACATCCCCATCAACTGCGACCGGACCTCGAAGGGGCCGGGCGCAGATGTATACAATGCCGAGCCATTCTCGCTTTGTCAATCTCAATACCGGCCCGAACCCGGCCGGAGAGTCCCTTACGCGTAGTACGCCTCGAGCGCGGTGACGAGCGCGGGCGCTGTGTACTCCGCCGGCTCCACCGCCACCGCGAAACCGGCGTCCCGCGCGGCCTTGGCCGCGATGGGGCCGATCGCCGCCACCACAAGGCCGCTCGTGTCCACGCCCTGCGCAAGACGCACGAAGCCGCGCACCGTCGAGGGCGACGTGAACGTCACCGCATCGGCCTCGCCGGCACGGAGCCGCTCGAGCACCGCGTCATCACCCGGTCCCGTCACCGTCTGGTACGCGGGCACCACGTCGACCCGGGCTCCTCGCGCACGGAGGCCCTCGGGCAGTACCTCGCGCGCCTCGAGCGCTCTGGGCAGCAGCACACGCGTGCCCTCGCCCACACCACGGACGCACAGCCCCTCGAGGACGCCCTCCCCGACGTGCTCGTCGGGCACGAAGTCCGCGGCGATGCCGTGCGCTCCAAGCGCCAGAGCCGTGGCGGGACCCACGGCCGCCACACGGAGTCCATGCAGCGCACGGGCATCCTTGTCGACAGCCGCCAGATGTGCGAAGAAGCGCTCGACCGCGTTGGCCGAGGTGAACACCGCCCACGCGTACACGTCGAGGTCACGGATCGCCGCGTCCAGAGGCCCCGGGTCAGGCGGATCGACGATCTCGATCGTGGGGAACACGAGCGCCTCGGCACCGGCGGCCTCGAGCAGCTCGACGAGTGCGCCCGCCTGCGCGCGCGACCGCGTCACCACCACCCGCTTGCCCCGGAGTCCGCTCATCGCCCGCTCCGTCGTCTCAGCTGCCCAGCAGGGTGTCGACAGAACCGTCCGGCGCGGCCTCGCGGATCTCTGCGAGGATCTCGGCGGCTCCGAGCGAGCGGAGCACCTCGACCATAGCCTCACCGAGCGCCTCGGGTTCGCCGGCGTCACCACACATCTGGTGCCTGATGATGCGCTCGCCGTCCACCGAGCCCACCATCGCGTCCATCGTGAGCGTGCCGTCCTCATAGCGGGCATACGCACCGATCGGGACCTGACAGCCGCCCTCGAGCCTGCGCATGACCACACGCTCAGCGGTCACGCACTCCATCGTCTCCGGGTGTCCGATCCTCTCCATCACGTGCAGCATATGCTCGTCGTCCTCGCGGATCTCGATGCCGATAGCGCCCTGCCCGACAGCCGGCACCATCTGGGCCACCGGCACGTAACTCGTGATTCGCTCGGCCCAGCCCATGCGCGTGATGCCTGCCGACGCGAGGATCACCGCATCGAGCTCGCCATCCTCGGCCTTGCGCATGCGCGTGTCGAGGTTGCCACGCACGTCCACGATCTCCAGGTCGGGCCGAAGGTGTGCCACCTGGGAGCGACGCCTGAGGCTCGAGGTGCCGAGCTTAGCGCCCTGCGGGAGCGTATCGAGGTCGTAGCCGGCGCCCGACACGAGCACGTCTCGCGGGTCGACGCGCTCGGGCATGGCCGCGATGACGCACCCATCGGGAAGCTCCGTGGGTACGTCCTTCATCGAGTGCACGCACAGGTCGACCGTGCCTGCCAGGAGCTCGACCTCGAGCTCCTTGGTGAACAGCCCCTTGCCGCCGACCTTCGCAAGCGGCACGTCGAGGATCTTGTCCCCGGTGGTCTTGATGATCTTGAGGCTCACCGGCAGGCCGGTGACCTCCTCGAGCTTCGCCTTGATGTACTCCGACTGCCACAACGCGAGCTTGCTGCCCCGCGTGCCGATGACCAGTTCTTTACGCTCCACAGTCGCCGATGCCCTCCCCTGTCTCTGTATGCCTGTCCACGATCTCGCGCGCACGCAGGTTCAGCAGGTTGCGGAATGCGCCGGGACCTTGTCTGTCTTCCGAATCGTCCAACCCGTACAGCACACGGGCGGTGTCCACGTACATGTAGCCGTCCTTGCCCGACGACAACTTCTTCAGGCGCGCCGTGGGGCCATGCAGCATCTTGTTCACGATCGCGCATGTGAGCGCCTCGACCGTCTTGCGCTCCTTGTCCGAGAGCTCGAGCCGCTTGAGCGCTTTCTCGAGCTCCATCTGGCGTATGACCTCGGCCTTCGCCCTGATCGCGGCCACGGTGGGGACGACCTCCATCGACTCGACCCAGCCGTAGAACGCAGCGATCTCCTCGTCGATGATGCCCTCGGCCCGACGTGCCTCCGTCATGCGCTCCTCAAGGTTCGCCTCCACGACGCCGTTGAGGTCGTCGATGTCGTACAGGAACACATCAGGGATCTCGTTGGTCTTGGGGTCTATGTCACGCGGCACGGCGATGTCGATCAGGAACAGCGGCCGTGAGCGGTGTCTGGCAGCAGGCGCCAGGTCGGTCTTGGTGATGACGTACTCAGTGGCCGCCGTCGACGAGATGACGATGTCGGTATCGCGGATACGGTCATAGAAGCCCTCGTACGGCACCGCGGTGCCGTTGAAGCGCGCGGCGATCTCCTCGGCGCGCTCGAAGGTGCGGTTCGCGACCAGCACGCCCGATACCCCGTTCGCCACAAGGTGCTTGAGCGTGAGCTCGCTCATCTCGCCCGCGCCGAGCACGAGCACGGTCCGGCCGTCGAGCGTGTCGAACACCTTCTTGGCAAGCTCGACCGCCGCGTAGCTGATCGAGACCGCGGACTCGCCGATGGCGGTCTCTGTGCGCACTCGCTTACCCACCTCGAAGCTCTGACGGAACAGCTTGTTGAACGCCTTGCCCGTGGTGCCGGCGTTCTGCGCATGGTCGTAGGCGGTCTTCGTCTGGCCGAGAATCTGGGCCTCGCCGACCACCATGGAGTCGAGCGACGCTACAACGCGGAACAGGTGCCGTACCACCGCCTCGCCGGTGACGATGTACAGGTAACGCACGAGCTCGTGACGGTCGAGCTCGTGAAAGCTAGCGAGGAAGTCGATGACCGCCTCAACGCCGCCTTCGCTGTCCGAGGCCACCGCGTAGACCTCGGTGCGATTACACGTGGAGAGGATGACCGCCTCCGAGACGAGGTGGCTGCAGGTGAGCGCGGCGAGCGCACGCGGCTGCACATCCGCGGGGAACGTGAGCTTCTCCCGGATCGAAACGGGCGCCGTCTTGTGACTGAGACCGATCAGTACGAGGTGCATTACGAGCGGATCGCCTCCGGAAAGAGGTCGTAGGCGGACAGTGACACGCGCGGATGGCGCGCGAAGGGGCTGGGGCGCCCCCGCCGGAACGGTGCGTTGTTGTTCAGGCAAGCAGGCCCGGCGGGGGCGATGTGGCAGTGCGAGTGCACCGTCTGCGCGCGCCTGAACGTCGTCGGTTGTATATGTGCCCGCACGGGGCCGCGTATCTCGCGGGCTGATGCGGATCGAGGCGTGATGCTGGCGCTATGAGGCGACACCGGCATGCACCTCCCCGCGTCGGGCGCCGGCGATCTTGCCGTCGAACACCCGGTGGAACAGCTCGGGCCACAGACCTTCGACCCGGTAGAGGATCCGGTTGGACACCCCGTGCACGACGAGGAACCTGTTGCGCTCGATCGCGCGCACGAACCCGGCAGCGGCGACCGAGGGTGGGATGGTACGCGCCATGCCGTTGATGGCGGCGGTCTCCTTCGGCTGCGTGGCGACTTCCCGGGCATACCCGGGCGTGTCCATGTTCGGCGGACACGCGAGCGTCACACCCACGCCATGTGGCCGCAGTTCGCTGCGGAGCACCTCGGCGAATCCGGTCACGCCGAACTTCGCGGCGCTGTAGGCCGAATAGCCGTACACGCCCACGAGCCCGCCCATCGAGGAGACCAGGCCGATGTGCCCCGAACCGCGGTCGACCATCGATGGCGCGACAGCGCGCGCGGCGTGGATCGTGCCGAGAAGGTTCACATCGATGTGCCGGACGAGGTCCTCGACCTCGGCCTCGACGAACCGCTGCGGCTCGCAGAAGCCCGCGCACGTGAGGAGGACGTCCACGGGACCCGAAACCGCTTCGGCCTCTGCGATCGACGCCTGGACCTGCGTGCGGTCGGCCACGTCGCACGGATGCGCGGTGATGCGCTGGTCCGTACGCGCGCGCCGGGCGCTCACAGCCTCCACTGCGGCCTCGAGACGGCCGACGTCCCGGGCAAGCAGCGACACGTGCGCGCCGCCAGCCGCCACGAGATCGGCGGACGCCAGGCCCATGCCGCTCGAGGCGCCGGTGATCACCACATGCTTGTCGGTCCAGAACGACACGTGACTCCTCTTACAGTCCGAACACGTGGAAGCCGGCGGGAACCGTGCGGGCGATGACAGCCAACGCGACCACCATCACGAACCCGATGAGCATCAGATACGCACCGCGGCGTCCCTGCCAGCCGTGACGCCAGCGCAGCACGAGGTATGCGGCGAACACGAGCCACACGAGGCCAGCGAGCACGACACGCGCGTCGGCCCACCATAGGCTCACATCGGTCTCGATGGCCCTGAGCACGCCGAGCAGGAGCCCGGCCGAGTACGCGGGAAAGGCCCACAGAGCGGAGCGGCCGGCGACTCTGTCTGCCTGTGACAGCGACGGCAGCCGACTGAAGAGCTTCGTCGTCTTGCGGGCCTTCAGCTGTCGCTCGAGCACCACATAGAGCAGTGAAGCGGCCGCCCCGATCGCGTATCCGGCGTTAGCGAACGCGATCAGCGCCACGTGGATACCCACGCGCCAGCTGTCCAGGAGTGCGGCCTGTTCAGCCGACACGTCTGCAAGCACGCTGCGGCTCACTCCGAGCACCTGCGCGATAAGCATCACGATGAGTGCGGCCGGCACCAGCAAGACACCGTACGTCTTCACCTTGAGCATGTGTTCGAGCAGGAAGTACACGAGCACGAGTGCCCAGGCCATGAGCACGAGCACGTTCGCCCCGGTGAGCTGGGTGCCGTCGGTGGCCGATGAGCGAAGGCCGACCGATGCCGTGTGCAGCAGGAAGCCCGCGCCGGTCGCGAACGTGGCGTACCACGTGAGCGCCTGACGCTTGGTCGCGACCTGATAGCCATAGAGCACCGTCGCGGCCGCATAGAACGCCATTGCGAGCCAGAACGCGACGAACGCTACCTGCAGCACCGTGCCTCCTCAGTCGTCCGGTGTCGTACTACTCGGCGCCCTGACGGCGAGCCACGGCCGCCTCGAGGACCTCGAGCTGCTTGCCAAGGGTTCCCAGGCGCTTGAGCGCCATGCCCACGTAGATCACCATGCCTGCCCACAGAAGCGCATACGCGCCAGCCACGAGCGGCCACTGGGTCAGAACGAGCGAGTAGACCTCTTTCAGCGTGGGGTTCACTCAAATCACCTCTCCAGAAGGGTCTTGGCCTGTTCGATGCGTTCTTGCAGCTGCACTTCACCCATGCGCAGCTGGTAGATGGCGTAGCCGAGCGCGATCATGCCGATCTGGCCGAGGATGAACGAGACGAGCATCGGACCCTCAAGGCCACCGCTCTCGATCACGGGGTGGTTCGACGGGATCAGCCGCGTGATGAAGAACGAGATCGGCACGTCGATGAAGGCGAGGATCGTGAACACCGCCCCGTACACGGCGCGGCGCTCTTCGTCCTCGACCGAGTTGCGCAAGACGAAGTACGCGATCACCAGCAGGGTGAGGATGAAGTACGTGGTGAGCCTCGGCTCCCAGTCCCACCACACGCCCCACGCCGCCTTCGTCCACAGGATACCGGTCGCCATCGTGAGGCCCACGAACACGAGCGTGACCTCCATGGACACGCGGTTCTTGGTGTCGAACTCGCGGTTGCGCGTCATCAGGAAGCGGACCGCGTAGAACGCCGCGAAGGCGAACACCACGAAGGAGATCTCGGCCACCGGGACGTGGAAGTAGAAGATCTTCTGCCCCCAGTCAGGACGCCCGTACTCGGAACCGAAGACGGTAGCCGCCTCGAAGTCGGCGGCATCGATCGTCACGCCGCCCGACTCGGTCGCAATCTCGACGGACTCCTCATCGGCCGAGACGAGCTCGCCCCTCACCGATTCGCCGTCCGCCTCGACCTGTACGGTGTAGCCCGCGTAGTTGGCGAGGTACCGCGCCTCGTCGATCGCCTGCTCGAACGGCCCCTTGTAGCGTGCCGAGTCGACCTGCTCGGCGGTACGCACGAACCCGAAGTCCGGCACGCCGGCCCAGAAGAACGCCCCGAAGAACGCGGCAAGGGTCAGCACGCCGCCGAGTACCAGCGCGATCGTCGCTCTGGTGGTTATCGATCTCACGTGGCTGTCAGCCTCCTATCACGGATAGCGGCGCTACGCGCCGACGATGAACTCGTAGAGCCCGTACGAAGCGAGCAGCATGATCACGTCGTAGCCGATGACCCACCCCATGCCGGTCCAGAACACCGACACGCCCTGGGCGCCGCCCACGATGGCGCCACCGGTGGCGGTGACGGCGCCAAGGAGCAGCGGGTACATCAGCGGGATGAACAGCATCGCGAGGACGAAGTCCTTGCCCGAGGTGTTCACCGACATCGTCGCGAGCAATGTGCCCACGCCAGCGATACCGACGGAGCCCGCGATGAGCGCGAGCGGTATCAGCGCGATCGAGCCCCAGTCGAGCTGGGTGCCCTGCAGGAACAGGAAGCCGAACACCGGGAGCGTGAGCGCTTCCACGGCGAGCAGGAATATCAGGTTGCCGCCGGCCTTGGCGAAGAAGATCACCGGCCGGTCCACCGGTGAGAGCAGCAGCGCCTCGAGACAGCCCTGGTCCTTCTCGTGCACCAGTGAGCGGTTGAGGCCGAGCATCGAGGTGAAGATGAACGCGAGCCACAGCAGGCCGGCCGCGATGTCGCGCGGATCGAAGCTCGAGCCCGCCTGCGAGAGGGCCACGAAGTACACGACCATCGTGAGCAGCGAGTACAGGCCCATCGACATGATCATCTCTTTGGTGCGCAACTCCATCACGATGTCCTTGCGGAGCATCGCGCGCAGCTGGCGTCCGGACGCTCCGGCCACCTACGACACCCCCATTCCCACGGTCGAGCGGTAGGTCTGACGGAACGACGCGTCGTCGATCGCCTCGCGGGGTTCATACAGCACGACCCTGCCCTTGGCGAGGATGAGCGCATGGCTGCAGAGCTCGAGACCTTTGTCGAGATCGTGGCTGATCATCACGAACGTGTGGGAATCGCGGATCTGCGCGATGAGCCCGTCGAGGATGTCCATGGCGTGCGGGTCGAGGCCGGAGTACGGCTCGTCGAGGAAGATCACCTCGGGCCGGTGCAGCAACGCCCGGGCGATCGAGAGACGCTGCAACATGCCGCGCGAGAACGTCCGGGTGAGGTCGAGCCTGCGGTGGTCGAGCTCGACCGCCTCCAGCAGCTCGGAGACCCGCACACGCGGGTCGTCCACGCCGTACATCTCCGCGAAGAACAGCAGGTTCTCCTCGGCGGTGAGGTCAGGGTACAGCAGCGGGTTATGGCTGATGAGCCCGATATGGGTGCGCAGCTCGACCGCGTCGGAGACCACGTCACGGCCCAGGACACGCGCCGAGCCGCTCGAGGGGTTGAGCAGGGTGGTGAGGACCTTCACGAGCGTGGTCTTGCCCGCACCGTTGGGGCCGAAGATCGAGAGGAACGCGCCCACCGGCAGCTCGAGGCTCACGCCGTCGAGCGCCTTACGCACGCCGAAGGCCCGGGTCAGGTCCCGGACCTCCAGCGCGAGCGTGTGCTGCTGCTCCTCGGTCACTGTCGCTTCCCTAGGCCGCAAGCTGCTTCTTCGGCCACGACGCAAGGCCGCTGCCGATGATGAGCACGATGAAGCCGGCCCACACCCACCACTGGAGCGGGAAGAACTTGATCGTCACTACGGCGGTGTTGCCTTCGCCGGTGCCCGAGAACGAGATGAATATGTCCTTCAGGAACTCACTACGCAGCGCCACGTGCTGGTTGCTCTGACGCTGCTGCGCGAGCTGCTGCGGGAAGCGCATCTGGGGGTCGAGCTCGCCGATCTTCTTGCCGTCACGCAGCACGTCGAGGTTCAGCGTGTAGACCGTGTCGCCCTGGGTCGAACCGGGGCGCACGTTCTCCATCGTCTGATCGAGCGACACGTACGAGAAGGTGTAGCCCTCGGCCTCGTACGTGGCGCCCGGCTCCTGCGGGATCTGCGCATTGTAGGTGCGCACGAACATCGTGGAGCCAACGAGGCCGATGAGGATGATGCCCATGCCCAGGTGGGTCAGGTATCCGCCCGACTGGGTGCGCGCGCGGGTGATGATCCACAGGAGGCCCTGGCCGAACGACTCATCCCGGGCGGCCGCACGCTTGCGGGCGCCATCGAAGAACAGCCACAGCGGCAGGCCGATGGCGGCCGCGGCCACGAGCACGCCGGAGAGCGCCAGGAAGTGGTGCCACCACTCGGCGGTCGTACCACTGGGGGTGTAGAACGGCAGCATCGCGTAGATGTAGATCGCGATGAACGCGGCAGCGATCGGCGCGCTCACCATGAGCGGGCCCTTGGCCTTCTCCCACAGCTTCTTCCAGTCGCCGCCGCCCCAGGCGAGGATCGGACAGAGCGTCATGATCAGGATGTAGAAGATGCCGAGAGGTCGGGCCAGCGCATCGTAGGCAGGCGGCTTGATGGACTGACCGCCGAGCGGCATCCACTGCGGGAAGGCCGAGGCCATCGTCATGTAGGCCACAAGGACCGCCGAGATCAGCATGAGCACGTTGTTGAAGTAGTACGAACCTTCCTTGGACATGATCTTCTCGAAGCCGTCGGCCTCGCTGGTCAGCTTGTCGCGACGCATCATGACGCCGATGCCCATCACCGCGAGCGAGCCGATCATCATGATCAGGAAGAGCCAGAACGACAGCGGGTCCTCCTGGAACGCGTGCACCGACTGCACGATGCCCGACCGCGTGATGAACGTGCCGAGCAAGACGAACACGAATGTGACGGCGGCCATCATGAAGGTCCACATGCGGAAGCCTTCGCGGCGCCGGTAGACCGTCATCGAGTGCACGAGGCCGACGCCGGTGAGCCAGGGCAGGAGCGAGGCGTTCTCGACCGGGTCCCACGCCCAGTAGCCGCCGAACGCTAGCTCGTAGTACGCCCAGACCGAACCTAGACCGATGCCGATGCCGAGCAGAAGCCATGAGAAGACGGTGATGCGGTCGGTGAGCACGACCCACTTCTTCGAGACGTCACCGGTGAAGAGCGCGGCAAGGCCGAACGCGAACGGCACCGCAAGCCCCGCGTAGCCCACGAACAGCGTCGGCGGGTGGAGCACCATTGCCCAGGTCTGCAGCAGCGGGTTCATGGCCGCGCTGGTGAGCAGGGCGCCCGTGGCGGGGTCGACCATGCCGGCGGGTGTGGGCTTGAAGGGGTTGTTGGTGTCGATGAACAGCGCCGCCAGGAAGAACAGCTGCACGAAGTTCAGCACGGCGAGACCGGCCGCCCCGAGCTTGCTGTCCTCCTTCATGAACTTGCGCGCGATGAAGGCGGCGTAGATGGCGAGGATCCACTCCCAGAACAGGAGCGATCCCTCTCGTCCAGCCCACACGCCAGAGAGACGGTAGAGCCACGCCCATGGCCCGACCGTGGTCGGGTGGTTGTACACGACGTACTGCAGCGCCCAGTTCTCCGTGAGGAACGAAACGGCCAGCAGCACGATGGAGAGCGTGATGAAGCCGAACACGCCGTAGGTCAGCAGGTGGCCCAGCTTGCGGGTGTCACCGCTCCCCTGCCGACCGAACGCATACGCACCTATAGATGCGATCGCCGAAAGGCTGGCGAGGCCGAGCAGGAGGTTGCCGATGGTTCCGATATGCATGCAGGGACTCCGTTCGAGAGTGAGAACCGTGCGGGACTACTTGGCCGCCTGATCGAGCGCGACCTCGGTGCACTGGAACACGCCATCTGCCTCGAGTGAGCCGGTGATGACCACCTTGGCCCCATCGACGAACTCATCTGAGAGTCCACCGCCCCACGCCACGTCGAGCGCGTTGGCACCGGCCGCGTCGTCAGCGACCTGGAAGCGTGGCATCGCGCCAGCGCCGCCGATCGAACCGTCGACCACGAACCCGGTGATCTTCAGGGTCACGCCGGCCAGCTCGCCCTTGCGCGACAGCGCGTCATTGACGGTGAGAGCGCCGGTGGCGGACTCGTACTTGGAGGGGCACTTGGTCACGAGGTACTTGGCCTCGATGGAGCCGCCCTCCTCGAGCACGCCGGTGATCGTGGCCGTGGTGCCGTCACCGAAGGAGCCGGGTACGACCTCGTTCCAGACGACGCGCAGACGGCCCGCATCGGGGTCATCGGCGTCCTCGATCTCGAAGACGAACGGCGTTGCGCCGGACACCCACGAACCGGCCACGACTTCGCCGGACACCTCGACTTGCGTGCCCACGAGATCGGCCTCGGTGAGCGCCTGGGCGACGGAGGTCTTGGTGGCGGTGCCGCCGCTGAAGTCGGAGAACAGGATGAGGGCCCCGACGGCGACGAAGATGAGGATGGTGACACCGATCAGACGTTGCTTCGCGCGCTTGTTCACTCAGCGATCACTCCCTACCTGTCGCACGACGTGCGGCGACCAGACCGAAGCGGGGCGCGAAGATGACCCGGGCGGGCCATGCGGCGCACCGTGACTGCCATTGCTTGCCTGAACCGTTGCATCGTACCACACCACATCCGTGAAATACGCGCGATTCAGGTATCTTCATGCGCGGTATGGCCGGAGCAACTGGCGTGCCGCGCGACGAGCGCATCCCTCGCCGCACACCCCGGTTCAGAGGTTGCGTCTCCAGATGAGCGCAAGACCCTTGAGCGTGAGGTCATCGTCCACCGCATCGACGGTCGTGCACAGCGGAGCGATGCGCCCGGCCAGACCGCCCGTCGCGACCACCGTGCACGGACCCCCTAGTTCGTCCCACGTGCGATGCACGAGCCCGTCGATCAGCGCCGCGTGACCCATCAGCAGTCCCGCCTGGACCGATTCACGCGTGTTGCGGCCAATCGCCCTCGCCGGCGGCTCGAGATCGACCGCCGAGAGCCGGGCGGCGCGGCTGAACAGCGCGCCAGCGCTGGTCTCGAGACCCGGAGCGATCGAGCCCCCGAGGTACGCTCCCGAAGCATCCACCACATCGAGCGTCGTCGCCGTCCCCAGATCGACCACGATCACCGGTGCGCCGAAGCGCTCAACCGCGGCGATCGCGTTCACGATCCGGTCCGCGCCGATCTCATGAGGATTCTCATACGCGATCGGCAAGCCCGTCTTGATCCCCGGACCCACCACCAGCGGCTCGCCACCCGTCGCCCTGCGGGCCAGGTCCTCGTATGCGGCGGTCAACGTCGGGACCACCGATGAGATGACCACACGTTGCACGTCGTCCCATCCGAGGCCATCAAGCAGGAAGAGCCCGCCGATGCGTACGCGGATCTCATCGGCGGTGAGCATCGGCTCGGTGGAGATGCGCCAGTGCGCCGCGGTCCCCTCTTCACCGATGAGGCCGAGCACCGTCTGAGTGTTGCCGATATCCACTGCGAGGATCATGACCGTCCCCTTCCTCCGACCGCAGAGCGACCGTGACGACCCGGCAACAGCATCGGCGTCGCCGATGCGCCCCGGTGGTATCATCGCGTATGACCTCGACTCCTGGAGGACGCCCCGTGACGACCACGCCCGCCCGGATCCTCGTCGTCGACGACGAAGAGTCGATCCTGCAGTTCGTATCGTACAACCTCCGCAAGGAGGGGTACGAAGTGACCGTGGCCCCCGATGGCGATACCGCGCTTGCGCTCGCCGCCGAGAGCCCGTTCGATCTCATCGTGCTCGACATCATGCTGCCCGGCACCGACGGCTATGAAGTATGCCGCCGGCTGCGCACCACCAGCGACACCCCCGTGCTGTTCCTCTCGGCCCGAGACACGGAGCTCGACAAGGTCGTAGGCCTTGAACTCGGTGGCGACGATTACCTCGCGAAACCGTTTGGCGTGCGCGAACTCGTGGCGCGCGTGAAGGCCCTGTTGCGGCGCACCGGCGGCCGTGCCGCGGATGGCGCCGAGGACACAGGCCCCCTTGAGGTCGCCGGCATCTCGCTGGATGAGAGCGCCCATCTGGCCTTCCATGGACAGACACAGATCGACCTCACTCCCCGCGAGTTCGAACTCCTTGCATGCTTGATGCGTCACGCCGGCCGCGTGCTCTCCCGCGAACAGTTGCTGAAAGAGGCGTGGGAGTGGCAGTACGTGGTGGAGACGAAGACTGTGGACACGCATATCAAGCGACTCCGTGACAAGCTCGCCGCCGCTGGCGTGGACCCGACCGTCGTCGAGACGGTACGCGGGTACGGATACCGGCTGGCGACGTAGCCCGCTATGCGCTCATCGATCCGCCGCCGGCTGCTCCTCGCATTCCTGATCGTCGCGGTGGCCGTCGCTGCCGTGCTCTCCGTGTACTTCCTGGCCGAGCTCGAGTCATACGGGCTGCGTAAGATCGAGGAGCGTCTCCGGAGCGAGCAGACCATCCTCGCTGCTGCCCTTTCCGCCCAGATCACCGCCTCGGGCGCCAGCGGCCTCACCGACCCTCAGTCCACGGCGCTCGCGTTCGAGCTCGCGATCGCCGGGCGTGGCTCGGCTTCGCACATCCGTGTGCTCGACCGGGCGGGCGTGTCGATCGCGGACTCCACCGGTGCCGACATCGGTATCGGTTACGCTGAGACACCCGAGGTCTCGCGCGCGCTGGCAGGCGAGGTAGCATCGGCCGAACGCGTGCTGCCCGACGGCCGCATAGGCATCTCGATCGCAGGACCCATCACCGTCGACGGCCGGGTCGTCGGCGTGGTGCACAACTCCGCGGCGACCTTCTCGGTGACCACGATCGTGCGCGACTACCGGGTGCAGCTCGCTGTCGCGGCGGTGGTGTTCGTGTTGGCGACGTTCGTGCTGACCGAGCTCCTCGCCCGCTGGCTGTCCGCGCCGCTGCGTTCGCTCGCTCTCGGTGCTGTCGCCTTCGCGCAGGGCGATCACTCGGTGCGCGTGCGCCCGTCCGGCTCGCGAGAGACGCGGGCAGTCGCGGAGGCGTTCAACGCGATGGCCGACGAAGTCCAGGACGCGCTGCTCGAGCTCCGCGAGGAGGAGCGTCGCAAGTCACGGTTCGTCTCCGACGTGAGCCACGAACTGCGGACACCGCTCACCGCGATCCGCGGCGCCGCCGAGACACTGCTCGACGGCGATGTGCCCGAGGATGACGCCCGGCAGTTCCTCTCGACGATCGCGCGTGAATCGGAGCGCCTGACGCGACTCGCCAACGACCTCATCACGCTGCAGCGCATCGAGGGAGCCACCGGAGAGCTCCCCCTGTCCCAGGTCGATCTCACTAGCATCGCGCAGCATGCCGTGGAGGCGCTCGCCCCGCTCGTGGAAGCGCGAGGCGTCCATGTGGAGATCCTCGGCAAGGCCGCGCCGGTCCTGGGTGACCGCGACAGGCTGCAGCAGGTCTTCAGCAACCTCATCGACAATGCGTCACGCGTGACCCCCGAGGGGAAGAAGCTCACGATCGAGATCGCCGACGACGGTGACCGCGCGGTCGCACGGGTGATGGACGAAGGGCCCGGCATCGGGGAGAAGGACGCGGCGCGGATCTTCGACCGCTTCTACCGCGCACAGTCGAGCCGGGACCGCGGCTCAGGCGGGGCCGGTCTCGGGCTCGCGATCGTGGCGGCGATCGTATCCGCACATGGCGGTACGATCACGGCGGCGCCGCGCCCCGAAGGCGGCACCGTCTTCACGCTGCGCTTCCCCACGGTGAAGCAGGAGTAGCGCGCGTCCCGACCCGCGCGCCGCATGCGCACGAACGCCGGCGGCCGCTCGTTGGCCGATGTGTCACGCGTCGATGCGCCCGATCTCCAGCAACGTGCACCTGTCGGCCGCGTCCATGAAGACCCTCGCGGTCTCGGGGTGGCACGTGAAGAAGACCACCTGGCGCTCGTCCGCCAGCTGCGCGATGGCCTCGGCCGCACCTTGTCTGCGCTCGGGATCGAAGTTCACGAGCACATCGTCCATCAAGACGGGCAGCGAACTCCCGACAGCACCCGACCGCGCGATGAGTCCGAGCCGGATCGCGAGGTACAGCTGCTCGGCGGTACCTCGGGACAGCAGATCCGAGGTCCGGGCCGCCGCCTGACAGTCGAACGCCTCGATCCTGCCGGAATCGAGCGGGACCGTGAGGCTCTGATAGCGCCCCTGAGTCATCGTGGAGAACAGGCGACCGGCCTCGCGGACCACCTCAGGCTGCCGTTCACGCTCGTACCGCTGCTGTGCATCGGCCAACAGCCGCGCGGCGCATGCGGCCACCAGGTGGCGGTCGATGGCGTCCGTGACCCGCTCCACCAGGCCTGACTCGGTGAGCGAGAGCTCCACGCTCCGCTGCTCACGCGCTCCCTGCTCGAGTCGCGCCTCCAGCGCGCTTATCTCGCCGACCAACGCCTCGAACGCCGCGGCCGCATCCGCCTCATCACGCTCCGCGACGCGACGGCGCACACGCAGGTCTTCGAGAGTCCCGCCTTCGAACAGGTCGAACCGCTCCAGGATCTCCCTGACGTCGGCACGGGCCTTTTCAAGGCGCTCATCCTCCGCGGCGATCCGCGCATCGACCGGGCGGATCTCGCGCCGGAGCTCCTCCGCTCGTGCGGCGAGCGCACGGGCATCGGTGAGTCGCTCGCGAAGGCGGTTCGCCACGGTTGGGAGCGCGTCGCGAAGCAACGGCGACGGCACCTCGATGAACGGAGTCGCCGCGGTCGCGAGCCGTTCGAGGAAACCATCGAGTGCGCTGGCGCGGCGCGCGATGTCCTCACGGAGCTCGGTCTCGGTCTGCCGCGCCATGCGCGCCTCACGGGCCGACACGAGCGCCGTGGCCGCTCCTGCCGGCGACAGGTCGGGAGACAGCCCGCGCTCCTTGAGCCACGAACGCCACAGCGCCGACCTCGTCTCAAGCGCGCCGCGGGCGAGCGCGGCATCGCGCTCGGCCTCGTCGTGCGCGGCGATGGCCTCTTCGAGCGACGCCACAGCGATCCGCGCGGCCTCGAGCGAACGCCGCATGCGTGATAGGTCGAGTGTGCCAGCATCAGGCTCCAGGCCGAGCACGCGCAGCGCGGCACGTGCGTCGCCGTCAAGCGAGGCGGGCACGCCCGCGCGGGCGCGGAGCAGGAACCAGAGTCCGGCCACGACGAGGACCGCCCCGAGCCCGACGGTGATCCACTCACGCACGTAGACGCCCGTGCCTATGGCCGCCACACCGGACACCAGCATGATGATCGAGGGGATGTCGAAGGCGCGCGCCGCCCGACCACCCACGTCGGCCCGCGACGACTCCAGGGCCTCAAGCGCGGCGAGCCGCTCGGCGATGGTGTCGGCGGGGTCCTCGGAGACGATCCCGAGCGGCAGCAGCAGGCGCTCGGCGGCGGTCCGGCTCTGCGCCGCCACCGCGGCCGCACGGGCCGCCGACTCCTCGCGGTTGTCCGCCTGCAGCTGCAGGCGCTGAAGGGCCTCACGGGTCTCCTCGACCATCGAGGCGTCGTCGTGGTTGTCGCCGAACAGCGTGAGCGCGGTGTCGTCCAGTCCGCTTCGCCCGGCGGCATCGCCCGCGCGAGCGGACGCCCGGGCGAGCGACGCCTCGGAAGCCACGATCTCCCGGGCCTGCTCCACGAACAGCGGCGCCTCATCGAGCAACGCGTCGAGCTCGGGCGCGGCACCGAGCAGCGCATCATCGAGCTCGATCGCATCGAGCTCCTCCGTCAACCGGCGGCGCTCCTGCCTGAGCCCGATCAGCGACTCCTCCTGGCCGTCGATGGCGGCGAGCCGCTCGTCCCCGCGGTCGACGGCCACCGCGAGGGCGGTGAGCTCCGACCGTGAGCGTTCGAGCGAGTCCCGCAACTCTGGCAGCCGCTCCCGGAGCAGGGCCAACCGCTCCCGGTCTGTCGAGTACGCTTCGGTCTGCGTCTTGAGAGCCCGCTCTTCCGCGCGCGTGGCGCGCAGATCGGCGAGCAGCGTGTTGAGCTCGCGCTTCCGCCCGCCGGGGGTGTACACCTCGCCCGCGTCCTTCTCGAGTGCGGCACGCACTTCGTGCGGACTCACGCGCAGCCCGGCGCTCGCCGCATACAGCCGCGAGAGCACGTCGTCGCCCGCTGCCCGCTGTTCCTCGATGGCCGCCATCTCATCGAGGCCGAAGCCGAACACGATCCGGTACGCGAGGGCGCTGACGCCTTGCGTGAGCTCATCGACCAGGTCAGGACGCTCATCGCCCGCAAGGGCACGGCTCCGCACCACGCCGCCGTGCGGCCCCTCGGAGCGCTCCACCACCCACGAGCCGGCACCGTCCTCGAAGACGAGCCGCGCGAGTCGGCCGTCACCGCCCGGGAAGTAACCCGACTCCTTGCGGCCGGCGGTGGGATAGCCGAACAGGACGTGCCGGACGAGCGACGTGTACGTGGATTTGCCGGCTTCGTTGGGTCCCAGCACGATGGTGAGGTGGTCGCTCAGATCGCCGAGCGTCGCACCCGCCAGCCTACCGTACCGAACTGCCTCGATACGCCTGAGTCTCATCGGCGCTCCTCCGCCATCAACCGATCGAGCGCAAGGTCGCGGGCGCGCTCGATGATGTCGCGGGCGTCGGGCTCGAAGAGATCCTTCGAGTCGAGAGTGCCGAGGATGGGCTGTGCGAGTGCTCCCACATACGAGCCCAGTGCATCCGGGTCCGCGAGCAGCGAATCGGCGAGCGACACCAGGTCGGCGGCGAAGTCGGAGCCCGAACGGACCAGGTCGAGGTCGATCGCGGGCATCGTCCGGTCGCGCAAACGGTCGACCCAGACCCACGGGTCGCGGGAGAGGCCGGCGCCGCGGATGTCGGCGAGCAGGTCATCGAGCGCCTTCGGTCGCGCAAGCGCCGCATGGGCGCCGCTCCGGCCCGTGAGGTCGACGCGCAGCACCACCGGCGTCCCCGGTGTGGCGCCCGGGTCACGCGCCACGCGGTCCACCTCGGCGAGGAGCGCGCTGCGCACCGCGTCGACGTCGTCGAGCCCTGCGGCCGAGACCGTCGAGGTCGCCCACACCACGCGGGCGGTGGACACGCGCTCGAGCGTCGCTCCGTGCCGGTCGAGCGTGACCACGGTGCAACCCCGGTCACCGGTCTCGCCGGGGTGGAGCCCCTGCGTGCACCCGCTGTATACGATCGGCGGGTCCTCGGAAAGCACCTCGGGTTTGTGGATGTGCCCGAGCGCCCAGTAGTCCATGTGGGCGGCGCGCAGGTCGTCGAGCGAGCAGGGAGCGTACGGCCCGTGACCGGGGCGGTCGCCCACGTTCGTGTGGAGCACGCCGATGGCCAGGCCGTCGTCCGGGTCGCGGACGTAGCTCACCGCGAGGTTCGCCGTCTCCGCAGCCGTTCGGAAGGAGCGGCCGTACAGCGCGCAGACCGGTCGGCCGTCCCGCTCGAACACCACACGCTCCACCGCGTCGGCGGAGAACACATGCACGTTCGCCGGCATGGCCAGGCCCGCGGACCGGCTGCTCGCCGGGTCGTGGTTGCCGCGCGCCACGAACACTCGGATGCCCGCCACATCCAACCGTGCGCACGCGTCGCGGAACGCGAACTCCGTGCGCAAGGGCGCGTCCATGCTGTTGTACACATCTCCCGCGAGTATGAGGAAGTCGGCACGTCGCTCGATGCACGTATCGACCAGCGTATCGAGGGCGCCGATGGTCGCCGCTATCAGCGCCTCACGGACACGGGGGTCATCGGCATCAACGCCCTTGAACGGCGCATCGAGATGAAGGTCCGCCGCATGGACGAACCGCACTGAACCGGACACTCGGCCTCCCCGCACTCGCTTCCACCGGACACCCGTCCATAGTAGCGGGGCGCTCTGACACGCGACAGGCCGACATCGGAGGGTCGCACCCGCGGCCTTCCTGTGCCCGGCGTCATCACACCGAGGCAGCCGTCCCGTCGTCCGTGGACCGGTCCTCGAGTCCGGCATGCCTCGCCGCGCGTGCCACCGCGATCGCACCCGCGACCTTCAGCGCGTCGGGCAGCAGGAAGGGAGCGACCGCGACGCCGAAGGCGGCCGCAGCATCCATCCCCGTCACCGCGGCCAGCCGCGCCCAGCCAAGTCCGTACGCGATCACCACGAGCGAGGACACGCCAGCGACATCGGCGAGCATCGGTCGCCCCGGCAGCCACGAGCGCACGCGCCTGCGCATCCAGGCCCCCGCTGGAGCGCCCGCCACGAAGCCGAGCAGGAACCCGCCGGTGGGACCGAGCAACACGCCCACACCCCCGCTCGCCCCGGAGAAGACGGGCAGTCCGATGGCGCCGATCGCCACGTACAGGACGGTCGCGGCGAGCGCCTCACCGGGTGAGAGCAGCAGCACGATCACCGCGAGCGCGAGGAGCTGCAGCGTGACCGGGACGGGGCCGATCGGGATGCTGATCGCTGCGCTCACGCTCACGAGCGCCGCGGCGAGCGCAGAGCGCAGCATCGCCGCCGTCCGGGAATCGCGCACGTGGTGCTCCAATCGTAAGGCACAGTTTCTGACCGGTTTACGATAGCGTCTCAGTGGACACGGGTCAACGCGGCGTGACGCGCGTCGCCTCAGCCGCGAAGCGTGACCTCTCCGGCTGCCACGCGCACAGTGCGCTCCCCGGAGGCGAGCAGGAGCTCGCCGGTCTCCCCCACGCCGAGGACGGCGCCCCCGGCCACGACCGCACCGGTGGCGTCACGCACGGTCACGTCGACGCCGCGCATGCCGAGCCGGGCGACGTACCGCTCGCGCAGCGGCTCGAACCCCTCCACGAGGAAGCGCCGGTACGCCGCCGCAACGCCGTCGAGCACCGCCGCGGCCACGTCGGCCACCCGTGCCGAGGGCAGCCATTCACGGACCGATGCGGCGCGGTCGTGCGGAACGCCAGCGACGTTGACGCCGCATCCGAGGACGACCCACTCGGCACGGTCCGCCTCGGCGGTCATCTCCAGCAGGATGCCCGCGAGCTTGCGTCCGTCGATCTCGACATCGTTGGGCCACTTGAGCCGCACGTCCAGCCCGAGCGCCGCGCACCCGTCGGCGACACCGACCGCGGCCACCAGCGGGAGCGGACCGAGCGCGCCGGGCGGAAGCGGCGGGCGCAGCACGCACGAGAGATACGCACCGCCAGCCGGCGACTCCCACGACCGGTCGAACCGTCCCCGGCCAGCGGTCTGCCGGGCGGCCACCACCGCCGTGCCCTCCGGCGCTCCCGCGCGCGCACGGCGCTTGGCTTCATCGTTGGTGGATGCGATCTCGGCGCCTCCGGTGCACGACACCCAGAGCGGATCGCACAGACGGGGTCCTACCTCCTCGGGGATGCACGCGTCGGGAGCCGAGACGAGCCGGTACCCGACCCGTGAGGACGAGGCGATCTCGTAGCCGAGCGCGCGCAGCGCCGTCACGTGCGCGTTCACCGACGCGCGCGAGATGCCGAGCTCGCCGGCGATCGCCTCGCCCGAGACGCCGGCGGACCCGGCGTCACGAAGCGCCTCGGCCACCGCGACCCTCGTGGAGCGCTCGATCATGCGTCGGCCCCGGGCCCGTCCGCCGAAGGCGGCACGGGCTCCCCGGCCGCCCGCCCGGCGTCGTCCGACTCGCCCGCGTCGATCTCCTCGGCGAGCTCCACGAACAGGTCGACCTTGCGCGCGATGTAGCGTCGGCGGCCCCAGAAGATGGCCGCAAGCATCGCCCGCAGCACGAACAGGCCGAACCAT
>JAZIGI010000039.1:0-21185 GCA_036679125.1 Actinomycetota bacterium
GGCCCATAGGGCGGGGTCGGAAACGACGTCGCCTCCCGGATTTGGAAAGGAGCACTCAATGATCGACAGCTTGAAGGGGAAGGCTATCTGGCGCTTTGGCGTCGTCTTCCTGGCGTTCGCACTCGTGTTCTCGCTTGCCGGCTGTGCCGCCGAGGAGCCCGCTGAGGAGCCCGCGGCCGAAGAGCCGGTGGCCGAGGAGCCGGTCGAGACCACGGATCTGATCCTTGCGTCAACCACGTCCACCCAGGACTCCGGTCTGTTCGATGTACTGATCCCGGCGTTTGAAGAGGCGCACCCTGAGTACAAGGTGAACGTCATCGCCGTAGGCACCGGCGAGGCCCTTGAGCTGGGCCAGAACAAGGACGCCGATGTCCTGCTCGTGCACGCCAAGGCCAAGGAAGAAGCCTTCGTTGCCGACGGCTACGGCACCGAGCGCAAGGACGTCATGTACAACGACTTCATCATCGTCGGCCCGGCCGCGGATCCGGCGGGTATCAAGGGCGCAACGGCCGCCGACGCGCTGAAGAAGATCTCCGATTCGGGTGTCACGTTCATCTCCCGTGGCGATGATTCGGGAACGCACACCGCAGAGAAGGCGTTGTGGGAGAAGTCGGCGATCACGCCGTCTGGCGCCTGGTACAACTCGGCCGGCAAGGGTATGGGCGACGTGCTCACCATGGCTTCCGAGATGGCCGGCTACACGCTCACCGACCGTGCCACCTACCTGAACATGAAGAACGATCTGCAGCTCGACATCCTGTGCGAGGGTGACACCGTGTTGTTCAATCAGTACGGTGTAATCCCGGTGACTGACGCCACCAACATGGATGGTGCTCAGGCGTTCGCCGACTGGATCGTCAGCGACGAGGCCCAGGCGGTCATCGCGGAGTACGGTGTTGAGAAGTTCGGCGCACCGCTGTTCTTCCCGAACGCTCAGTAGCGCGTACGTGTGATCGCTTGATACAGGGCGTCACCGCGCTGCGGTGGCGCCCTGTGTTCGCATCGAGAAGGAGCGGCATGGAGGTCTTCTGGTCAGCGTTCGTCGATTCGATCAAGTTGCTGTTCGGCGGTGACGCCGCGCTCTACGAGATCATCGGGTTGTCACTCCGGGTCTCGGGCATATCGCTCTTCTTCGCGATGCTCATCGGTGTACCGCTCGGCTACCTCATCGGGGCGCACCGGTTCCCCGGTCGCGGACTGGTCGTGGCGATCGTGAACACCGGCATGGGTCTCCCGCCGGTCGTCGTCGGCCTCACCGTGTACATGCTCCTCTCCAGGAGCGGTCCCATCTGGGACCTCTATCGCACGTGGATGGGTGAGGCGATGCCACGTGTGCTCTACACCGTCCCCGCGATGATCGTCGCCCAGGTCATCATCTCGTCTCCACTGGTGACGGGTGTGACCCTTGCCGCCATCGCCTCCGTGCCCACTGAACTGCGTCTTCAGGCGCGGTCACTCGGCGCGTCAAGGCTCCAGGAGGCGATCCTCACCGTCAAGGAAGCGCGTCGTGGCGTCATGGCTTCCGTGGCCGCAGGGTTCGGGGGGATCATCTCCGAGGTCGGGGCCGTGAACATGGTCGGAGGCAACATCGCCGGGAAGACCCGCGTGATGACGACTGCTATCCAGCTTGAGACCGGGCAGGGCAACTTCGGCCTGGCGCTCGCGCTCGGCCTCATCCTGATCGGCATCTCGTTCGTGATCATGAACGGCTTCACCCGGGTGCAGCAGTCGGGGGGCCGCTATGAACGCTAGCGCGCACTCATGCGGCGGCACGCCGATCATCACTGGAGAAGACATCATCGTCCGCTACCACCGCCGCACCGTCGTCGACGTGCCTCGCTTCGAGCTGTGCGATGGTGAGACACATGCCATCCTTGGCCCCTCGGGCTCGGGGAAGTCAACGCTTCTGCGCGTGCTCGGTCTGCTCGAGCGACCCGCCAAGGGCCGGATCACGCTCGACGGGCGTCCGGTCACGGCGGGGGACAAGGGCGCCCGCACGATGATGGCGGCCGTGTTCCAGAATCCTTACTTGTTCAAGGGAACCGTGAGCGAGAACGTCGCGTACGGACTCAAGCTCCGCGGCGTGTCCAAGTCCGAGCGAGACGACCGTGTCGCGGCGGCCCTCGAGCGCGTCGGCCTCGGCGGCACGCAGAAGGCTTCCGCGCTGCGGCTCTCCGGCGGCGAGGCGCAGCGCGTGGCGCTCGCTCGCGCGCTGGTGCTCGAGCCTCGGATCCTCCTGCTTGATGAGCCGCTCAGCTACCTCGACCCGCTCATCAAACGCCGGCTCGTGCAGGACTTCTCGCAGATCCTGTCCGCGGAGGGTGTCACCGCGCTGTACGTGACGCACGACCAGGACGAGGCCATGGTGGTCGCCGATCGGGTGAGCATCATCAACGAGGGCACCGTGATCCGTAGCGGCGATGTCGATGAGGTCATGACGCTCCCCACCACTCCCTGGATCGCGGACTTCATCGGGATGGACGCCGCACTCAGTGGCACGATCGTCGACAGTGTGGAGGGCATCGCCGAGGTGCTGGTGGGCGAGGAGCGGGTGTTCGCGTGCACTCAGTTGCCTCCTCACACCGACGTGCTCGTGGGCATCCGGCCTGAGGACGTCATGCTGTTCGAGGCCGGGGCGGAGATGCCGGTGTCCTCAGCACGGAATCACTTGCTGATGCGGGTCGAGTCCATCGAGCACATGGGGAGCACCGACCGGGTGAGCCTCCACTCGAATGGCATGCGTATTGCGTCGTCCATCTCGCGCGCGGCATCTCGCGAGCTTGGTCTCGTGGCCGGTGCTGAGGTCCGTGCGTTCTTCAAAGCCACATCCGTCCGGGTGCAGTCTGCCGCTGGCGTACCCTCTGGGGTATGATACGGTGGCCGCGCCCGACGGACGCGGCGTTCGCGGGCCGGCACTCGCGATGGAGGTAGAGATTGCTCGACACGAACCGTATCCCGGTGACCGCTGCGGTGTTGGCCGGTGGTCGCTCCCAGCGCATGGGCGTCGACAAGACCATGCTGCTGTTCGACGGTGAGCCGCTGGTGCGCAGAGTCGCCGAGACGGTCGCCTCCGTTTGCGAGCACGTGGTGGTCGTCACCAACCGTCCCGAGGTCATGGAGTCAGCAGGCCTTCCGTCCTCCGTGCGGATACTCACGGACGAGGTCGCCTACCAGGGTCCTCTCGGCGGACTGGTGACGGCGCTCGCCGCTGCTGAGGACGAGTGGGTGCTTGCGGTCGCGGCTGACATGCCGTGGCTCGAGCCCTCGGTCATCCGCACGCTCTGGGACGCACGCGACGGTGCGCAGATGGTGCTGCCGGTGAGCGAGAAGGGCCCCGAGCCCCTGCTGGCGCTCTATCACGCGAGCTGCCTGCCGGAAGCGCGGCGCATCCTCGAGTCTGGTCGTCGTCGCCTTATCGCGATCGCACCTGCGGTCAAGACCGTCGAGGTGCCGCTTGATGCGTTCAAAGGCGTGGATCCCGGTCTGCGCAGCATCGTGAACGTGAACACCCCCGAGGATCTGTTGGATTCTCGTGACCGTGCCGCGGATGATCAGAAGCCGGCCACGCCACGCGTTTCTGTCATCGAGGTCGGTGCCCGCGCAACCCGCGGCATGCCCTCTGAGCGACCCATCACGATCTTCCTCAACGATGATGAGATCGCGACGACGCAGTCCACCCCTGAGGACCTCGAGGACCTCGGCGTCGGATTCCTGCTCTCCGAAGGGTTCATCACCGATCGGGATGCGCTCGCGGGAGTGGATGTCGACCACAAACGTGGTCTGGTCTACGTGCGATCGCGCGAGGAGGCGCCTCCCGACGTGGCCGAGCGCAAGCGGTACGTCACCTCGGGTTGTGGCAAGGGCATCACGTTCGCGTCGGTTGGCCACGCCCGCGGCATCCTGCCGGTCGACTCGAACGCTCGTGTCGGCTCCGAGGAGATCTACGATCTCGTGGGCCAGCTCGCACGCGCGGCATCGTCGTATCGCGACACCGGTGGCATGCACTCGTGCGGGATCGCCGTTGGCGGAAAGCTGCTGCTCGTTCGCGAGGATGTGGGGCGCCATAACGCGCTCGACAAACTCTTCGGTCGCGTGTGGCTCGACCGCCTCGACACGCGCGACGCGATGCTGCTCACAACAGGCCGCATCAGCTACGAGATGGCGGTCAAGGCCGCCAAGGCCCGCGTGCCGATCGTGGTCTCTCGCACGGCGGTGACCGACCTGGCGGTGGAGATCGCCGACCGTGCGCTGCTCACACTGGTGGGGTATGCCCGCGGTGGTAAGCTGGTCGTCTACACGAACCCGTCACGCATCGTCGTGACGTCGAAGGAGGGCGTCTGACGTGATCAGCGTCGAGGAAGCGCAACAGCAGGTCCTTTCGCGCATCTGCGTACTCGAGCCCGAGCGGGTCGGGCTCCTGGAGTCACTCGGCCGGGTGCTTGCCGAGGACGTGGTGTCGGACATCGACGTCTCGCCCTTCGACAACTCGGCCATGGACGGATACGCCGTCCGGCACGCCGATGTCCGCGACGCATCCGAGGGCGATCCGTCGATCCTCCAGGTGGTGGACCACATTCCCGCGGGCGTGCAGCCCGAGATCGCGGTCAACCCGGGTCAGGCTTCGCGCATCATGACCGGCGCGCCGATGCCCCCGGGTGCGGACTCGGTGGTCATGGTCGAGCACACGCGCCCCGACACCGGTGAGGGCGGCATCGGCGACACCGTGGCCGTTTTGCGTCCCGTCACGCTTGGCGAGAACGTCCGCTCCCGTGGTGAGGAAGTGCGCGAGGGCGAGTCGGTGTTGCTGGCCGGTGAGACCATCGGCCCTGCGGCCATCGGTCTGGCGGCCTCGGTCGGCCATGCGGACGTCTTCGTACGCCGTCGCCCGCGTGTCGCGATCGTCTCGACCGGCGATGAGCTCGTGGACGTCACCGAGAAGCCCGGACCGGGCAAGATCCGCAACTCGAACTCGTACTCGCTTGCCGCGCAGGTCGTGCAGGCGGGCGGGGAGCCGCATGTCCTCGGCGTCGCCCGCGACACCGAGGAGAGCACGCGGGAGCTGCTCCAGCGTGCCCCCGAGTTCGACCTGATGATCACCACCGGTGGGGTGAGCATGGGTGACTTCGACGTTGTGAAGAAGGTACTTGAGGAGATCGGCGAGCTCGACTTCTGGCGCGTGGCGATGCGTCCGGGCGGCCCGCAGACGTTCGGTACCATCGGCGGCACGCCTTTCTTCGGACTGCCGGGCAATCCTACCTCCACCATGGTCGGCTTCGAGCTGTTCGCGCGTCCGGCCATCCGCAAGATGGCCGGCTTCACGTCCTTCGTGCGTCCGCGCGTGGTGGCGACGCTCACGCATGACACGCGCAAGAAGGCCGACCGGCGGTACTTCCTGCGCTCCAGGCTCACTCGTGGCGCTGATGGCGGCTACACCGTCGCTGTGTCCGGCAACCAGTCCTCGGCATTGCTCACGGCGATGCATCGCGGGAACTGCCTGATGTCGCTGCCGGAGGGCGAGTCGTTCGTGGCCGCCGGCACTGAAGTCATCTGTATCCGGCTCGATATGGAGGAGGGCACGGCATGAGCAGCGATAACAAGAAGTTCACTGACCCCCGCTGGGCAGCTCAGGTGACCGACGAGATGATGGATGCGATCAAGACGAAGGCCATCGACGGGAAGATCACCTGCCCGGTGCTGCGCAAGTTCGCCGAGGACCAGGGTGTGCCGTACAAGGTTGCGGGCGCTGCCGCGGACGCCGCGGGCGTGCGCGTGCACAACTGCGATCTCGGGTGCTTCTAGCGTGAGCACGGGGACCGGCATCCCCGTCGTCTCGATCGTCGGCAAGAGCGATTCGGGCAAGACCACGCTCATGGAACGCCTGATCGGCGCCCTCGCGGAGCGCGGGTACCGGGTCGCGAGCGTGAAGCACCATGTGCACGACTTCGACATCGACGTGCCCGGCAAGGACTCCTGGCGGCACGCGAAGGCCGGAGCCGCGGTATCGCTCGTGAGCTCACCGTCCAAGCTCGGTATGACCCGCACGATGGATCACGAGGCCACGCTCGAGGAACTCCAGAGCCTTGCGGGTGACGTGGACATCATGCTCACCGAGGGCTACCGTCGCGCGGGCAACGTGCGGATCGAGGTCTCGCGGCATGCCCGCTCCACGGAGCTCGTCTGCGAGCCGCGGGAGCTGTTCGCGCTCGTGACCGACAACACGGAGCTCGAGGTCGGCGATCTGCCCGTCTTCGAACTCGATGACGCCGGGGGGCTGGCCGACCTTGTGGAGGCCACGTTTCTGAAAGGTGTGCCCCATGGCGACTGACGCATTCGGCCGAAGGATCGACTACCTGCGTATCAGTGTGACGGACCGCTGCAACCTGCGGTGCGTCTACTGCATGCCGCCCGACGGAGTGGACTGGAAGCCCCAAGACGACATCCTCTCGTTCGAGGAGATCGAGCGGTTCGCACGTGTGGCGGCCGGTGAGGGTATCAGCAAGATACGGCTGACCGGTGGCGAGCCGCTCGTGCGGCTCGGCATCGTCGACCACGTGCGCCGTCTGCTCGAGACGAGCGGCATCGAGGCCATCGCGCTCACCACGAATGCGACACTGCTCCGCACGTATGCTGCCGAACTCGCCGAGGCCGGCCTCAGGCGCATCAACATCTCGCTCGACACCCTCGATCCCGAGGTGTATTCGAGCGTCACCCGGGGCGGCAAGCTCGAGGCCGCCCTCGATGGCATCGAAGCGGCGTTCGAGGCGGGGATGGACCCCATCAAGCTCAACGTCGTGGTCGTACGCTCGCTCGACCAGGATCTGCTCGGCTTCGCGAAGATGACCATCGACCGGCCGCTCCACATCCGCTTCATCGAGTACATGCCGGTCGGCGAGGTGGGCGAGCACAGCTGCACGAGTGCCGAAGCCGACGGATGGAGCGAGGCCGACCACGTGTCAACGGACGAGATCCTCGCGCGCATCACCGCCGAGGGTCTGGTGGCCGGACTGGGCGAGCTTACGGCGGTGCATCGCGACGATGCTCCCGGTGGGTGGGGCCCCGCGCGCTACTATCGTTTCCCTGGCGCTCAGGGCACGATCGGCGTGATCTCTCCGCTCTCGCACCACTTCTGCGCCGAATGCAACCGCCTGCGGCTCACGGCTGATGGCAAGCTCCGCACCTGCCTCTTCAGTGATGACGAGATAGATGTCCGTTCCGTGCTGCGGAACGGGAGTGACGATGACGTGCGTGCTGTGATCGACGGTGCGCTCGACTCGAAGCCTCAGGGGCACAATCAACAGCACGGCACGGTACGCCGCATGTCGCAGATCGGAGGCTGACGTGTCCCACGAGCACCTGACACATCTGGACGAGAGCGGCTCTGCACACATGGTCGACGTGGGTGCCAAGCCGATCACGCACCGTGTGGCGTCCGCCGAGGCCGTCATCCGCATGAGGCCCGAGACGCTCGCGATGATCGTCGAAGGCAGGGCGCCGAAGGGCGACGTGTTCGCTGTTGCGCGGATAGCGGGAATCCAGGCGGCCAAGCGCACGGCCGATCTCATACCGCTGTGCCACCCGATCCCCATCACCAAGGTGTCGGTGGAACTCGAGCCGGGCGAGGCGTCGGTGCGGATCCTCGCCACCTGTGCCACCGATGGCAAGACGGGTATCGAGATGGAGGCGCTCACCGCCGCGGCCACCGCCGCGCTTGCGCTGTACGACATGTGCAAGGCGGTCGATCGTGGCATGGAGATCGCTTCGATCCGCCTGCTCGAGAAGTCCGGCGGCGCTTCCGGCACATGGACACGCGCCGGTGACGATCAGACCCACAAGGAGGACTGAGTACATGCCCGCGACTGTCACATCCGTGAACCTGTCGGCGAAGAAGACCGTCCGGAAGACCCCTGGCGAGTCCGGGGTCCTGGTGCCCGGGAGCGGCTTTGAGGGTGATGCGCACGCAGGCGACTGGCATCGCCAGGTGAGCCTGCTCGCCGAGGAGTCCATCGCCAAGATGCAGGAGAAGGGTCTGGACGTGCACGAGGGCGACTTCGCCGAGAACATCACCACACGCGGGATCGACCTGGTCTCGTTGCCCGTCGGCACGCGCGTGCGCGTTGGAGATACGCTCCTCGAGGTCACGCAGATCGGTAAGGAGTGCCACACCAAGTGCGCCATCTACTACCAGGCCGGTGACTGCGTCATGCCCAAGGAGGGCATCTTCGCCATCGTGCTCGAGGGCGGGCGCGTCGAGGTCGGAGACGAGATCGTGATCGCGGGGAGCGACTCCTGATGAGCGTTCTGCGCATCGGCGTCCTGACCTCATCCGATACGCGCGCGGCTGGTGGCGCGGAGGACACGTCGGGTCGCGCGTTGATGGAGCTCTCGGGATCGCGTGGGTGGGAGGTGGCCGCGTACCAGCTGCTCCCGGACGATCCCGAGCGCATCGCGGCCGCGCTCATCGATATGGCTGACGCCGATCGATGCGACATCGTGTTCACCACCGGGGGTACCGGTATCGGGCCACGCGACGTGCTCCCGGAGACCACGCTTTCGGTCTGCGAGCGTGAGGTCCCCGGCATCGGCGAGGTCATCCGCGGTGAGAGCCTCAAGATCACCGACCGCGCGATGCTGTCCCGGGGTACGGCGGGGCAGCGTGGGAGCACGCTCATCATCAACCTACCCGGTTCGGAGAAGGCCGTGCGCGAGTCGTTCGGCTTCGTGGCCGACGTGCTTGAGCACGCTGCCGAGATGATGGCCGGCGGGGGGCACGGTTAGGCGATGAGCGAGTCACCGGGCGTCATCTACTTCGATCATGCCGCTACATCCTGGCCTAAGCCTCCAGGTGTGGTCGAGGCGATGGTGTCAGCCATGGACTCGGCTGGCGGCAACCCTGACCGGGGGTCGCACGCGCTTGCGCTTGCGGCCGGCAGGACTATCGCGCACGCGCGAAGCGAGGTCGCCCGGCTCCTCGGCGTGTCCGACGCGCGCGATCTCGCATTCACATCCGGGTGTACCGAGGCGCTCAACCTGGTACTCAAGGGGTCCCTTAAGCGTGGCGATCGGGTCGTGGTGGTGTCGGCCGAGCACAATGCGGTCGTCCGCCCGCTCTACACGCTCGTCACGCGCGGGGTCAAGGTCGCGCGTGTGCCCGTCGATGCCGAGGGGCACGTGGATGTCGAAGATGTCGAGAGGGCGGTCACAGCCGCGTCCACCCGGATGGTGGTCTGTCAGCACGCATCGAACGTCACAGGCGCGATCCAGGCGATCGCCGACCTGGCCGATGTCGCGCACGAGCACGGTGCGGTCATGGTGGTCGATGGCGCTCAGGCCGCCGGCCACCTGCCGGTCGACTGCGGCTCCCTCGGCGTCGACGCCTACGCGGTGGCCGGGCACAAGGGGCTGCTTGGCCCACAGGGCATCGGTGCGCTGTACCTCGCACCGGACTTCCAGCCGACCGAATCGCTTCAGGGCGGAGGTGGATCGTCCATCGAGGTGACGCAGCCTGCGGATCGCCCCGACCGCTATGAGGCCGGCACGCCGAACACGCCGGGTATCGCGGGTCTCGGCGCCGGAGCGACGCTGCTGCTGGCCGAGGGGCAGACGCTGATGGCGCGCGAGCGCGGGCTCACGCGCAGGCTGCATGAGGGATTGCTCGAGATACCCGGACTCCGGGTGCTCGGTCCAGCCCCCGACGTGCCACGAGCGCCGGTCGTGAGCGTTGCCTGCGACCGCATCTCCCCGGACGAGATCGCACACAGCCTCGACAAGCGGTACGGCATCGCCGTCCGTGCCGGGCTGCACTGCAGCCCGTGGACGCACGCGGCGGTCGGCACGCTCGAGTCGGGCGCGGTGCGGTTCAGCCTCGGATGGGGCCTCGAAGATGGCGCCGTCGAGCGTGCGCTGGAGGCCATGCGCGAAATCTGCGGGTGATCCGCGCAGGCTCTCGGACTTCGCTCAGCGGACGATGAAGACGGGGGTCCCCACCTCGACACGCTCGTACAGGTCCTCGATGTCCCAACGGTGCATGCGCATGCACCCGTGTGACGCCGCGGTGCCGATGGACGAGTTGGCCGTGGTCCCGTGGATCCGGATGCCGGGAGCGTTGATGTTCAGCGCCCGCGTGCCGAGCGGGTTGCTCGGGCCGGGTCCGATGGTCTTCGGCATGTCAGCCGCCCAGGCCGATCCGGGGTTCACCCACGTCGGCATATAGCGCTTCTGCGTGATCTCGAACTCCCCGCGTGGTGTGGGGTGACCCGGTGTCCCAACGGCCACTCCGTACGTCTTCTCGATCTCGCCATCGCGGTAGAGGTACAGCTTCCGTTCTGAGATGTCCACCAGGATCGCGGGACCAAGCTCCGACTCGGTGATCTCGGGCTCGGAGTGGATGATCCCGGCCTCCACTGTCTTCACGCCCGCTATGAGCGCCTCACGCAGCGCTCCCGCGGTCGCGGTCACGTCGAGCGAGGTCCCGACGCGCGATGGGACGAACACGACCGCGCCGTCTTCGAGCGTGATAGCGGCGTCGGAGGGGGTCGTCTCGACGGACCGTGCGGTCTCGGCGAGCCACTCATCGACCGTTGCGTCCGCGAGCGTGATCTTGAGGTCCGTCTTCGTGCCGGCCGGTCGGTCAGCCACACGGTCGACGACGCGTCTGGGCAGCGCGGCCCGCTTGCGTGGCAGGAACGCTTCTTCGAGCATCGCATCGACGTCGACCGCCACGACCTCGGCCGCAGGGAGCGTGAAGCGCGTGCCGCCGACATCCACGGTCACGGGCTCGCCGAGCGGCGCCACCACTTCACGCGTGATGAGCTCGCGGGCGTCCGAGCGTGTCATCCCCGAGACATCGATGCCCGCCACCAGCGCACCGGCGGGCATGATGTCGCGATTGATGTAGTCGTCCGCGACCGCAGCGGCGGTTCCACCTGCGATGGCGAACAGGACCAGAGAGGTCGCGAGCGCGGCAAGCCGGACCGGAAGTGAAGCACGATGCATGGAAGTGGCCTCTCAGCACGCAGACCGTACGGATTCCGGTTATTCTACAATGAATGCGCCGTGCGCACAGGTGCCGGGCGTTATCGATGGGGGACGGATGCAGCGAGAGTCGGATGTGGCGCCTGTCCGGGGGAGCCTCGACAAGCTGATGGGCAAGGTGCTGGCCGACCATGGCCTTGACCTGCGCCAGTACCGCGAGCGCTACGTCGAGCGGCGCGTGGCGGTCCGGCTCAACTCGCTTGGTCTGCGCACCTATCACCAGTATGCCGCGTATCTCGACGCACACCCTGATGAATACCATCGGCTGCTCGACACCCTGACGATCAATGTCACCCAGTTCTTCCGTGATCCGGAGGTCTTCGCTCTGTTCCGGGAGCAAGTGCTGCCGACGGTCCTGGAGGCGAAGCTTTCCCGGCGTCAGCGCATCCTCAGGGTGTGGTCGGCTGGTTGCGCGACCGGAGAGGAGCCATACTCGCTCGCTATGTCGCTGCTCGACGCGATGGACAGAGCGGGTGCAGGCACCATCATCCCTACGGTCATCGGTACCGATATCGACCGCTCCGCGTTGGCGATCGCCAAGAAGGCGGAGTATCCCGTGCGTCAGCTGGCCCACATCCCGCAGCACGATCAGATGCGCTATCTGGATGTGGGAGCTGAGACCTTCCACCTCAGACAGAAGGTCAGGGACATCGTTCGCTTCCAGTATCTCAATCTCTTCGAGAGCGCGCCGATACATGGGGTAGACGTCGTGTTCTGCCGCAATGTGTTCATCTACTTCAACAAGGCCGACCAGGAGCGGCTCATCCGCGCGTTTTGGGAGTCATTGACCCGCGGGGGGTACCTTGTGCTCGGCCGATCGGAGCGGTTGTCGCCCGAGGTATCGGGTGCGTTCGAGCTGATCGATGGGCGTCAGCGCACATATCGCAAGCCCACTGGACTGCAGCGGGCATGAGGGTTTGCTATCGTTGGAGGACAAGCGTCTGGGCGGGGAACGACCGAGGAGGGTACGCATGACCGAGTACGTGCGTTCGAGTCAGCTGAAGCGTGGGCTTTCGTTCACATTCACGCTCCTGACGTGGCTGACGATCGGCCCTGCGGTGCTCGTGGGTCTCACCGCCACCGGCCTGTTCGCCCTCATCGCACTCGATATGGAAACCGAGACGCTCAAGTCGATCGCCCTGTTCGGCGCGATCGCGATGGCGATCTGCGCGGTCCCGGGGTCGCTCGCCTGGCGAGCCGCGTTCAAGCGTCGCGTCCTCGAGCCGCTGCGCGACCTCGGCGCGGTGTTGATCGAGGCTGGTAAGGGCGATCTGACCGTGCGCGCTGTGGCGCCGCACGAAGACGAGATCGGCCTGCTGGCCACCGAGACCAACGGCCTCATCGGCTCGCTGTCCGGCATCGCCACACAGCTGCGCGTCTCGGCCGAGTCGGTCTCCAACGCCGCAACACAGCTCTCCGCGTCGTCCCAGGAGATCAGCGCCTCATCGATGGAGATATCGTCGTCGGTGCAACAGGTCGCCCACGGAGCCGAGCTGCAGTCGCGCAAGGTCGAGGAGACCACCGCGGCGATGGAGTCGATCTCGACAGCCGTCAGCGAGGTTGCCGAGCGCGCCATGGAGGCGAGTCGCACGAGTGACGCGGCCGCGCAGTACGCGCTCGCGGGCGAGCAGTCCAATGAGCAGGCCATCAGCAAGATCAACGAGGCGCTCGAGGCGATCCTCACGCTCGCTGCGTCGGTCGAGACGCTCGGCCGACGCTCGAACGAGATAGGCAACATCGTCGATGTGATCACCACGATCGCCGATCAGACGAACCTGCTTTCCCTTAATGCGGCGATCGAGGCCGCGCGCGCCGGGGAGTCCGGCCGCGGGTTCTCGGTGGTCGCGGAGGAGGTCCGTAAGCTCGCCGAGGGCTCCGGCAAGGCCGCTGAACAGATCGGCGAACTCATCAAAGAAGTCCAAGCGGAGACGGCGACCGCTATCAAGTACATGGAGATCGGCACCACGGAGGTGCGTGTCGGCGCCGAGGTCGTGAACGAGAGTGGCGAGGCGCTTCGCCAGATCACCGAGGCTGTCACCAGGACGGCTGAACTCGCGCAGACCATCGCCGACACGACGGCCCAGCAGGCGAAGCGAGCGACCGACATCGATCGCGCCATGCACGACATCGCCGCTGTCGTCGAGGAGAACGCGGCGAGCGCACAGGAGACCGCCGCTGCCACCGAGCAGCAGACCGCATGCATGGAGGAGATATCGTCCTCGGCGCAGGACCTCGCGGACATGGCGCACCTTCTGGAGCAGTCGGCGTTGCAGTTCCGTGTCTCGGGGGCGGGCGAGTGAGCGACACCGCCGTCAACGAGGTCCGGCAGTACGTGCTGTTCTCGCTGTGTGGTGAGGAGTACGGGCTTCCCATCGCCGCTGTCCGCAGCGTCATCCGGTTCGAGGACCCCACGCCCGTCCCGCATGCGCCCGAAGGCGTCGAGGGTGTGTTCAATCTGCGCGGTCAGATCCTTCCGTTGGTCGACCTTGGTCGCCAGTTGCGTGGATCGGCGATCGAGCCCACCGTCCTCTCCCGGATCATCGTCGCCGAGGCGGGGCTGGGGAGTGTGGGGCTCGCCGTCGACCGCGTGCACGAGGTGGCAAGCATCCCCGTCGACCAGGTCCGTCCGGCCCCTGCTGCAGCATTGACCACTGAGATGGGGGACGCGTTCGAGGGTGTGGCCACATACGGCGACCGCCTCGTGATCCTGCTCGATCCCGACAAGGCGCTTCCCAAGCCGGTACTCGCGTCTTCCGGCGTTATCCAGGAGGGTGAGCTCGATGCCTAGGTCAGTGCTCGTGGTCGATGACGCGGCGTTCATGCGGATGATGATCCGCGACATCCTCACCCGCGAAGGATATCTGATCCATGAGGCCGTCAACGGTCGCGACGCTGTCGAGAAGTACCTTGAGGTGCGCCCTGACCTGGTCACGATGGACATCACGATGCCCGGGATGAGCGGTCTGGAGGCGTTGCAATCGATCCGTGAGCAGGACCCCGGGGCGCGCGTCTTGATGGTGAGCGCCATGGGCCAGCAGAAGATGATCGTCGAGGCGCTCGAGTACGGGGCGATGGACTTCCTGGTGAAGCCGTTCCAGCCGACGAAGGTGCTCGAGACCGTCAAGAAGTGCCTGCAAGCGGCACCACGCGGCTGATAGGGGAGCCATGCGCTCCGCGATAAAGGTACTCGTCGTCGATGACTCAGCGCTCACCCGACAGATACTCACGCGGGCGCTGTCAGTCGACCCCGCGATAGAGATCGTCGGGACGGCGCGTACCGGCGTGGAGGCCATCGAGAAGACCGTGGCCCTTCTCCCCGACGTCGTGACCCTCGACATAGAGATGCCCGAGCTCACGGGCATCGAGGCCCTGCCACACATCATCAGGGCGAGCGCGGCGCGAGTCATCATGCTCTCGGGGGTCGATGACCCGGACACCACCTATCAGGCGCTCGACCTGGGTGCGACGGACTTCATCGTGAAGCCCGCTGAGGGGTTTGCAAGCTCGATTGCCGACCTCAGCGAGGTGCTGCTCAAGAAGATCAAGCTCGCGTATCGGGTCCGCCCCGAGTCCCGTACGGCCGTTCGTGAGACTGCGCCTGTCGTCCGCGACGTCCAGCGACCCGCGGCCGCTACAGTGCCGCCGTCCCGGCTCGTGGCGATCGCGGCGTCGACCGGGGGCCCTCCCGCTCTGGAGACCGTGTTCTCGGGGTTGGGCTCGGGTCTGGATGCCGCCTACCTCGTGGTCCAGCACCTTCCCAAAGGATTCACGAGTTCACTGGTGCGCCGGCTGGCGCGAACGAGCGACCTGGTGTTCGTGGTGGCGGAGGACGGCATGCTGGTCGAGCGTGACACGGCGTATGTCGCGCCACACGGGCTGCACATGAAGGTGAGCGGAAGGCGTACCTTGCGTATCGCGCTGGAGGACACCCCGAGCGTACACGGCGTGAGGCCTGCGGCCGACCCGCTGTTCCAGAGCGTCGCCGGTGCCGCAGGTGCGCAGGGGATCGGGGTCGTGTTGACCGGCATGGGGGCCGACGGTGCGCGGGGGTCGCGGGCGATCATCGACGCCGGCGGCATGACCATCGTGCAGGACGAGGGCAGCAGTGTCGTGTGGGGAATGCCTGGCGCCACGGTCCGGACAGGCGCAGCCTCGCATGTCGCGCCGCTCGAAGCTATCGCGACCGAGATCAGACGCGGCCTTCGGGGGGTGAGGGTGCATGAGTGACGACATGTCGGCGTACAGGGACGTGTTCCTGAGCGAGAGCGCCGAGTATCTGCAGGCCATAACGGACGGGCTGCTCGCCCTTGAGTCGGATCCTGTCGACCTTGAGCCGGTAGAGACCATCTTCCGTGGTGCCCACTCGCTCAAGGGCATGGCTGCGGCGATGGGCTACATGGCGACGCAGGAGCTCACCCATAAGATGGAGTCCCTGATGGCCACGGTCCGTTCGCGGGCCCAGGTGGCTGACAGTTCGCTCATAGATCTCATGTTGAAGGCGACAGACCGTGTGCGTGAGGTCATCGACGACGAGTCGACCGGCACCGAAGCGCCGAACGTGAGCGACATGATCGCTCTCCTGCAGGAGCGGACCGGCGGGGCCGTCGCGCCGACGGTGGCCCGGCAGAGCCCGACAGCCGCGATGATCTCGGCGCCCGGAACCGGACACACTGATGGAGCCGTCTACAAGGTCACCGTCCGCCTTGAGGAGGGCTGTGTCCTCAAGGGAGTGAGGGCGTACATGGCCATCAAGCGGCTCGGCCACCTGGGTACGGTCATCGAGACCGAGCCAGGCGCGCGCGAGATCGAAGATGAGCGGTTCGACCTCACGTTCCACGTGATCGTGCGCACCAGGGCCACCTCCGCCGCGCTTCGGGACGCCGTCATGGCGGTCACCGAGGTCGAGGATGCCGAAGTGGCCGAGGTCGCTGAGTCTGCGGCACCGGTGGTCGCCCCACAAGCGGGCGACGCACCCGTGACCGCTGTGCGGCAGGCGATGCCGAAGCTCGCAGAGACGCAGACCGTCCGCATCTCGATCGGTCACCTCGACACGATCGTGAATCTGGTTGGCGAGTTGGTCATCGTCCGCTCGCGCCTCGAGGACATCGCCGACCGCACCGGGGACGGCGAGCTCGCGGAGTCGCTCGGTGTGCTTGAGCGCATCAGCGCGGACCTTCAGCAAGAGGTCATGCAGACGCGCATGGTGCCCGTGGGGAACATCTTCAACCGGTTCCCCCGGATGGTGCGCGATCTGGCGCGCGACCTCGGCAAGGACGTCGTGCTTGAGATGGAGGGCCTCGACATCGATCTCGACAGGACCGTCCTGGACGAGATCGGCGACCCCATCGTGCACCTGCTGCGCAATGCGATCGACCACGGTATCGAGCCATCCGAGGACCGCGTGGCGGCGTCGAAGCCGGCCCGCGGGACCGTGCGCCTGGTCGCCGAGCGCGTACGCGAGCAGGTGCTCATCTCGGTGGCCGACGATGGCCGGGGCATGGACATCGAGCGCATCTGGAACAAGGCCGTGGAGCGCGGGATCGTGGACCGCGCGGCGCGCGACTCGTACAGCGACCAGGACGTGCTCATGTTCGTCTGCCTCCCGGCGTTCACCACGGTCGACCAGGCCACACGGGTCTCCGGACGCGGTGTCGGCATGGACGTGGTCAAAGGCAAGATCGAATACCTGGGTGGCAGCATCATGATCTCGTCGACCCCCGGCGAAGGCATGCGGATCTCCCTGCAGCTGCCGCTCACGCTCGCCATCATCCAGGCGTTGCTCGTGCGCAGCGGCGAGCAGGTGTACGCGTTGCCGCTCAGTGCGGTCGATGAGGTCCTGTCTCCCGATGAGGTCACGTTCAAGACGGTGGATGGCGCGCCGGTCGTCGCGCTGCGAGACGGTTCCGTTGTCGCGCTGAGCGACCTTGACGAGCTGCATGGGCGCGCGTCGGCCGGAGGCGACGACCGGTCGAAGCATCTGATCCTCGTGCGGTCCGGTCATGTGATGCACGCACTGGCGGTACCCGCGCTCCTGGGCAGGCGCGAAGTCGTCATCAAGCCGCTGTCGCCTCTGTTCCGCGGTCTCCCGGGTCTTGGTGGAGCGACCGTGCTCGGTGACGGCAGGGTCGCGCTCATCCTCGACCCACGGACGCTCTTCTCTCGGGAGGTGTGAGTCTTGGATCCACGGTCGCTCACCGCGATCCAGCGCGACGCGTTGGGTGAGGTCGGCAGCATCGGCGCCGGCCATGCCGCGACGGCGTTGTCACAGATGCTTGGCATGCCGGTGGACATCGACGTCCCGGATCTCCAGGTGTTGTCCATCCCCGAGGTCCCCACGGTGCTCGGCGGTCCCGAGAATCTGGTGGGCGCGGTCTACAGCCGTCTACTGGGCGATCTCGGTGGCGGGCTGCTCTTCGTCCTGGAGCGCGACGCGTTCCTGCAACTCTCCGACCTGCTGCGGTCGCGAGCGCCCGGCACATCGAAGTCCCTCGGTGCGGCCGAGGAGGCCACGGTGACCCATGCGGCATCCGTGCTGCTGTCGGCGTACCTGGCGGCGGTGGCGCGTCTCACCGAGCTCTCCACGCTTCCCGGGCCGCCGGAGTTCGCGTTCGACATGAGCGGGGCGATCCTTGAGGGTGTGACCACCCAGGTCGGCCTCAAGGCTGAGACAGCGATCCTCGTGCTCACCCGCTTCTCCGCACTGGAGACGAGTGTCGACGCTGCTCTGTTCTACTTGCCCGATCCCGATAGTCTCGATGTGATGCTCGGTCGACTGGGGGTTCTCTGAGCGTGTCCTCGACCGGTGACATAGGGGGACTGTGGGCCGCGCCGGATGAACGCACGGTGCTGGTCTCGACCGGTGAGATCGCGGTCGCCGTCCATCCACAGCGGCTGGTCACCCCCGCGCTGGGCTCATGCATCGGGCTCACGCTCTGGGACGCGTTCACCCGCCGGGGAGGTATGGCACACATCATGCTGCCTTCGCCGTCGGAGACCCGGCTGGGCGGGCTTGCCGACCGGTTCGCCTCCGTTGCCGTACCACGGTTGGCCGAGGCTGTCGCCGGTGGCGTGCCGCGCCGCCGGTTGGTCGCCAAGATCGCCGGTGGGTCGACGATGTTCGGTGGTGACGCCGGGATGGCGAGCATCGGCGTGCGCAACGCGGAGGCCGTGAAGCACGAGTTGGGCCAGCTGCGCATACCGCTGCTGGCCGAGGATATCGGCGGCACGCACGCCCGCACGATGGAACTCTATCTGGACACCGGGCTGGTGGTCGTGCGCAGCTACCGGTACGGTATCAGGGAGTTGTGATGCACCCGACCACACCTCGAGCGGAAGGCGCTTGATGGAAGAGCTGACAGGGTCGACCGTTTCGCGGTCGGTCCGAGAAGGACAGATACGGATCGCTATCGCCGGTGGCGGGTTGCGCGCCACCTCAGTGTTGCGTCTTCTCAACGACATCGAGAACCTGAGCGTCGCTGCGGTCTACGACCCGAGTCGTACGGCGCCGGCGATGCGCCTTGCCGAGGATCTCGGTGTGTTCACAACGACACAGGCGTCGGAACTGGCCCAGATAGCCGGGCTCGACCTCATCCTCGACCTCTCAGACGACATCGTCGTCCGAGAGGCGCTTGAGAGCGAACGGCAGCCGGATATCGCGATCATCACAGGCAACGGTTCCGAGCTCGTGTGGGACCTTCTGATCGCCAAGAAGCGCACCGAGGAGCAGGAGAAGATCTTTGTTGAGCTGCAGGTTGCCTACGACAAGATCCGCAGCCACGAGCGGAGACTCCAGTCCAGCAAGGAGGCGCTGGAGCGGGCGAACGAGGAGCTGGAGAGCAGGCTCGCTGAGATCTTCTTCACGCACGAGTTCTTCAAGGCGCTCACCACGTTCAGCTCGGTCGACGACGTGACGAGCCTGATCGTAGATGGCGCCAACGGCATCCTCGGCGCCGAGATCTCGGCGGTCTACCTGTTCGAGCATCGCGACTGGACGCTCCATCTCCGTGCCAGCCAGGGCCGTCCGGAGGAGTTCTTCCGTCCGAGCGTGCCCGTCTCGGAGACACTGCTCGGCGTCGCCTTCCGTGAAGGGTTCGTACAGCAGACCGATGTCGCCGGTGGTGCGGGTCTGGCCGATTGGGCCGCGAATGCGGGCGAGGTCAGATCCCAGGCGGCCATGCCGCTTCGTTCGGGCGACAGCGTGATAGGCGTGCTGCTGATCGCCTCGGCCACGTTCCGGGAGTTGACGCAGGCGGAGCGCGATCGTCTTCAGGTGATCGCGAACCAGTCGTCGCTCGCGCTGCAGAACGCACTGCTCCACGAGGAGCTCGAGCGGTTGTCGGTCACGGACCGACTGACCGAGCTCTACAACCACGGATACCTGCACCAGCGGCTTGACGAGGAGATCGAGCGAGCGATGCGCTTCGGCCACAGGCTGTCGGTCATCATGCTCGATATCGACGACTTCAAGCAGTTCAACGACCGTTATGGTCACCCTCGCGGCGACACCGTCCTCAAGGCGGTGAGTGCCATCATCAGGCAGAACCTGCGTGAGATCGACGTGGCGGCACGGTATGGCGGTGAGGAGTTCGTCGTCGTGCTGCCTGAGACCGATGTCGCCGGGGCGCTCGCGGTGGCCGAGCGGATCAGAGCCAGCACCGAGTCCTATCCCAACATCGCGGACGACCACGGCGAGCGGGTGGTGCAGACCGTCTCGCTGGGTGTCGCCACGTACCCGCTGCACGCGTCCGACGGAGCGAGTCTGATCGAGTCGGCGGACCAGGCGATGTATCGCGCGAAGCGTACGGGTAAGAACCGGGTGGTCGTCGCCGTCTGAGGCGATGGCCCGTGGATCAGGGGACCACGGTCCGGAAGGCGGCATGAGTGAGTCTCGATCGCGCGCTCGCGAGTCTGCGGCCCGACCCGATCACCGAGCAGGTCCTGCGGGATGTGCTCGTATTGTTCACGCGTCATCCGAACGAGCCGCTCACCGAGCGTGACGTCGCCCTCCGCACGGGACGCAGGGTCGATGAGCTGGGCGTGCTCCTGCCGATGCTTGCGTCAGGGTTCGTGCTAGACTTCGACCGCGCATCAGGGGTCTACAGGTATACCGGTGACGTCGTGCTGGGGTATGAGATCGATGCGTTCAGGAAACGTATCGATAGCAGGCAGAGCCACGTCACATCGAACGTCGCACGGTTCAGGGAGCGTCGCGGTCCGTGAACCGTCGGCGCGTCCACCGAACGGAGCCAAGGGTGCTTGAGCCGATAAGACAAGGTGATCGCGGGCCGGCGGTCGAGGACATCCAGAAGCGACTGTTGGCGCTCGGGTTCGACCTCGGCCCCACCGGCATCGACGGCGTGTTCCTGGGCGCCACGCTTGCGGCGGTCCGTCGGTTCCAGGGCGAGCACGCCTTGTCCGAGGACGGCATGGTCGGCGATGAGACGTGGGCGGCGCTCGTGGACGCGACCTTCCGCCTGGGCGATCGGCTGCTGTACTTGCGGTACCCATACCTCCACGGCGCCGATGTGCGCGCTCTCCAGGGTGCGCTCAACGTCCTCGGGTTCGCATGCGGTGCGCCCGACGGCATCTTCGGCACGTTCACCGAGCGGGCCGTCGGCGAGTTCCAGTCCAACGTGGGGCTGCCTGACGACGGGATCGCCGGTCCGGAAACGGTGCGGGCTATCGAGCGTCTCCATCATGTCTGGGAAGGTAAGGATCCTGCGGCGCCGGCCAACCTGCTCGTGGCGCCCGCGCGTGCGGCCGAAGCGCTCCGAACCACGCGGTTCACCCTGGTGTGTGCGGATGGCCCGGGGCTCGTCGTGGGTGAGCGCCTCGCCAATCTCGCGATGGCGACTGAGCCCGGTGCACGGATGCACCTGGCCGTCGTGCCCGGCGACGCTGCGCCCGGCCATGTCACGGTCTATCTCGGCGAGGCGTCCTCGCTCGAGGCGCCGGGAGGCGCGCCCATCGTGCGGGTGCCGGAAGGGGAGGGGGCCGAGGGGCGCTTCATGACGGCCTTCGCGGCCGAGAGCCGACCCGGGACCATCGCGGTCGTCGTGCCCGCGGAGGTCGAAGCCGACGAGCGCGTCGCCCAGTCCACCGCGGTGCACATCCTTGATGGTCTGTGCGCCGCCCTGTCGGGCGGCGTCGTCCCG
>JAZIGI010000040.1:0-19750 GCA_036679125.1 Actinomycetota bacterium
CAGCTTTCGGAACATCTCGACACCGGTGACGACGGTCTTGCGGGTCTCCTCGTGGATGCCCACGATCTCGACCTCGTCGCCGACCTTGACCACGCCGCGCTCCACACGGCCGGTCGCCACGGTGCCGCGGCCGGTGATGGTGAAGACGTCCTCGACGGCCATCAGGAACGGCTTGTCGGTCTCACGGACGGGGTCCGGGAAGTAGCTGTCGAGCGCGTCCATGAGCTCCTGGATCGAGCCGACCCACGCCGGATCGCCCTCGAGCGCCTTGAGCGCCGAGCCGCGGATGACCGGGATGTTGTCGCCGTCAAACTCGTACTCGGAGAGCAGTTCGCGGACTTCCATTTCGACGAGCTCGATGAGCTCCTCGTCGTCGACCATGTCGCACTTGTTCAGGTACACCACGATGTTCGGCACGCCGACCTGACGGGCGAGCAGGATGTGCTCGCGGGTCTGGGCCATGGGGCCGTCGGTGGCGGCGATGACCAGGATCGCGCCGTCCATCTGCGCGGCACCGGTGATCATGTTCTTGACGTAGTCGGCGTGACCCGGGCAGTCGACGTGCGCGTAGTGGCGCTTGTCGGACTGGTACTCGACGTGCGAGATGGCGATGGTGATGCCGCGCTCGCGCTCCTCGGGTGCCTTGTCGATCTTGTCGAACGGCGTGAAGTCCGCGAGGCCCTTCTCGGCCTGGGTCTTCGTGATGGCTGCGGTGAGCGTGGTCTTGCCGTGGTCGACGTGACCGATGGTGCCGACGTTCATGTGCGGCTTGGTACGCTCGAACTTCTGCTTGGCCATGAGTCTCCTCCTTCTGGGATCTGCTGGCGACCTCGCCGGTCGCGGGTGAGATCCCGCCTCCGGCCTGCATCCCCTCGCGGCGCGAGGGTCGCAGTGTCGTGACCTGTTCCTGGTAGTGCTATCTCCTGCTCGCTGCGCCGGAGCGACAGCGTCTGATGCCTGGTAGCGGCGACTGGACTCGAACCAGTGACATCACGGGTATGAACCGTGTGCTCTAACCAACTGAGCTACGCCGCCTCGAGCCGGCCAGGCGGCCGGCACGTGGACGGTGGAGCCCACAACCGGACTTGAACCGGTGACCTCTTCCTTACCAAGGAAGTGCTCTACCGACTGAGCTATGTGGGCGAAACGTCTTGCCCATGGCAAGACGGGGTGTCGTGGTGGGAGCGCCTGGATTCGAACCAGGGAAGGCATAGCCAACGGGTTTACAGCCCGTCCCCTTTAGCCACTCGGGCACACTCCCGACAATAAAAAAGCCGTGCTCTATCACGTTTTCAAGTTGCTTGCCTGGCGACAGGCGAGTGGAATACTACTTCATCGTCAAGAAGGGTGTCAACGACTACAACGGTGCCGGGCGTATCCAGTTCGACGAATCCGGGCCCTGTCCCCTAGCTCGCACCGATCGAACGATACACCGAGTCGACCACCCGCACCTGCGGTATAGCGGCCTCCAGGTCCGCGATCGGCACGATCCTGCACCACGACATCCGCCCCTCGGCGAACACGGGACGCGGGGTGAAGAGGTCGGCCTGCCGCGTGAACCACGTCCGCAAAGCCGGGAGCGGGATGATCCTCAGTTCATCGCGCTCGACACCGAGCTCGGAGAAGAACACGTCATCGGGAGAGTCGAGCAGTGCCGCTATCTCGCACTCCGGCCGCGGGATAGCCATGCGGTAGTAGAGCAGTTCATCGGCTTGCGATGAGAAGAGCCAGCCCGGCATCTTGGTCGCGACATCGGCGGTCTCCTCGATGGCATACGTCGAGGACTCCATGCGGTACATCGGCAGCGCCCGTTCCGCCGCCGCGCCAGCATCCGTGCCGAAGTAGCAGTCCGCCTGCACGCGAGCAGCCATCGGCCGTCCGGCCATCATGTAGCGGATGTCGACGCCATCGCCTACCGGACGCTCCGTTGGCGCGACGGCCACTGTCACGCCCCCATGCGTCGACAGATAGGCCCCGACCACGCGCTTGGCGACCTCGCGTGTAAGCGCCGCACCGGTGAGACCCACGCCGCCACCTCCCCTTGGCCTGCGTCCAACACAGACGCGCGGCAGTCCAAATGTCGGTCCTATGGTAACCCAGTCCGCTGACGCCTGTCGCGGACGACCAGTGGACACCGGAGCCGGCGCGAACGAGAACGACCCGGGCTGATGCCCGGGTCGTCGCAGTCGATGGAGCCGGCGGAGGGAATCGAACCCACAACCTATCGCTTACAAGGCGATTGCTCTACCGTTGAGCTACGCCGGCGTGGCGCCTATTGTAGCGGCGCCGGCGCGACCGGGCTACCGGTCAGCACGCGCGGCAGACCTCGATCTGGAACTCGATCTTGCGCTTGATGCGCTGCAGTGCATTGTCGATCGACTTCACGCCTCGCTCCAGTGTGTCCGCGACCTCCTGGTACGACTTCCCCGCCACGTAGAGGCGCAGCACCTCTGTCTCGAACGGGGACAGCACCTGGAGGAAGCCCTCACGGATGCTCGTGGTCTCCCATGCGGCGATGACGATCTCGGCCGGGTCGCAGACCTCGCGCGCTGCGAGGATGTCAGCCAGGACGCGGTCTCCTTCGTCATCCGTGCCGGTGGACCGACTGAGAGACACATATGAATTGAGCGGCGAGTGCTTCTGGCGACTTGCAGACTTGATCGCCGTGATGAGCTGGCGTGTGATGCACAGTTCCGCGAATGAACGGAAGCTCGCCTGCCGGGTGGGGTCGTAATCCCTGATCGCCTTGTAGAGGCCGATCATCCCCTCCTGGATGACATCATCACGATCGGCCCCCGCCAGGAAGTACGAGCGCGCCTTACAGCGCACGAATCCCCGGTAGCGTGACACGAGTGCGGCGCTTGCAGCCTCGTCACCTCGTTGGGCGGCCTGGATGAGAGTCATCTCATCGCAGCGTTCGAGTCTACGTCGTGAGTCCCCAAGTGTCCTTTCCAAAGCCCTATTCCCTCCCACAAACCCCCCACAGGCTCAAGGGGGAGGAATGGCGCACGGTGCCGGCCGCGCCTTACAAGGTACTCGTGAATCTTTCACGACCATAGCACCCGGAAACGGGCTGTCAACGGATTCCGGCAAGCCTGAACAAGCCTGAGGATTGGGGATGCGTAGGGGTTAATCTGGCCTCAGCCTGCGGACGGACGAAGCCGACGGCGTGCGCGTACTCCGCGTATCAGCCGCGCGCGCCTCGGGCCCATCGTGCGAGCACGCCGCTTATGGCCGGGTCGATACGCTCCGACAGCGGTGCCCGCGATGAGACACGAGCGGCACGGGTGAGGTCCGCTCCGACGTGGCGAAGATCATCGACGAACGACTCGGACGAACGGATCGTGACGCTCCCGGCACGTACCGCATCTCTGGTGGCGCCGTCGGAGGTCACCACCATCACCGTCTCATCGCGCTCGCGAGCGCGATGAGCGAGCGCCTCGATGACCGTGTCTGCCGTGGTCCCTGCGGGTGAGAACACCACGGTGAGCTGGCCGATGTGATGAGGGGAGCCATCGGAGTGAGGATTGCCCCCTCCATCGAACACGACAGTGAGACGCTCGTCCGCCGACGCCATCGCGGTCAGATCGCTCACCAGCCGGGCACGCGCCGAGTCGATGTCGTCTCGTGCCAGCACACCGTACTCGGGATGAGCGTGCAAGACGTTGTAGCCATCGATGATCAGCCGATGTCGTCCCATCAGGCGCGTCTGACCCACTCGAACGCCAGCACGGTGGCCGCCTGCGCGACATTGAGGGACGAGACCCGCCCCGTGACAGGTATCGAGACAAGGAAGTCGCACCGTTCGCGCACGAGACGTGACAGCCCCGCTCCCTCCGCCCCGAGGACGAGCGCCAGTCTGCCCTCGATCGGTGCGTGCCAGAGGTCCGCCTCGGCCCGCTCATCCGCCCCGCCGACCCACATCCCCGCATCGACCAGTGCTGCGAGCGTCTGACCGATGTTCGATACGCGGACTATCGGCAGGTGCGCGGTGGCTCCGGCCGACGCCTTGTGGACGATCGGCCCGATACTCGCGGCACGGTCCTTCGGGATGATGACGGCACTGCCGCCCGCGACCTCGACCGACCGGATGATGGCGCCAAGGTTGCCGGGGTCTGTGACATGATCGAGCACGACCACTAGCGCACGGGGCAACCCGTCGATGGAGCGCAGCACCTGCTCGAGCTCCGTGTACACGAAGGGAGCGGCAAGGGCCATCACTCCCTGATGCACACCCCGTGGACTTCGCTTGTCGAGAGCCGGTCGCGCCACCTGCTCCACGCCGACCCCGGCCTCAGCGGCACGCTCCCTGATCTCCGCCACGGCGGGGTTCGGTTTCATCCCCTCCGCAAGCAGGATGCGCTCCAGCGGCACTCCCGACCGCAGAGCCTCGAGGACCGCGTTGCGTCCTTCTATGAGGTCGGCCACGGTGCGATCACCCGCGATCGCGGTACGAGACGCGCGCACCCGACGCCGTGTCTTCGATCACGAAGCCGAGAGCCGCAAGACCGTCGCGGACACCGTCGGCGGCCGCCCAGTTGCGCTCGGAACGTGCCACCGCCCGCGCGGCAAGCAGCGCTTCCACCGCCGCGTTGGCGTCGCTGCCCTCGTAGCCGGCGAAGTCGCGCGCGAGACCGAGGACCTCCGACGGATACTGGCTGCCCCCGTCCTGGGAGAGCACGGAGACACCGAGCACGCCGAGCAACTCGCTGATCGTCTCTGTGGCGACCTCGACACGTGCCGCGTAGCGCGCGTTGCTCCCGATGCCGTGGCTCTCGAGGAATCCGTTGACGACCCGGACAAGATCGAAGATGGCGGCAAGCGCGCCTGCGGTGTTGAAGTCGTCGTCCATCGCCTCGACGAACGCCGCGCGGGCACCCGCCGGCGCCGCCTCGAGAGCCTCGACGACGGACGCGGTCGCCTCGGGCAGCTCGACCACGGCGCGGTTGCGCTTCGCCCAGTTGAAGTTGCGGACCGGCGTGACCAGTCGCTCGTACGCGCGGACCGCCTCGTCAAGGCGCTCGGTGGAGAAGTCGAGTGGACTGCGGTAGTGCGTCTGCAGCATCAGCAGCCGCACGACAGGCGCGGGGTACCGCTCAAGCACGTCCTTAAGCAGCAGGAAGTTGCCCAGGGACTTGCTCATCTTCTCCTGGTTCACCTGCAGCAGGCCACCGTGCAGCCAGTACTGCACGAACGGCTTGCCGGTGGCCGCCTCGGACTGGGCGATCTCGTTCTCGTGATGCGGGAAGATGAGGTCGCTCGCACCGCCATGGATGTCGAAGGTCAGACCGAGCTCGTGCTCGGACATGACCGAGCACTCGAGGTGCCACCCTGGCCGGCCTTCTCCCCAGGGGCTCGGCCAGTGTGGTTCGCCGGGCTTGGCGGACTTCCATAGGGCGAAGTCGAGCGGGTCCTGCTTGCGTTCGTCAACGTCGACACGGGCGCCGCTCTCAAGGTCGTCGATGTTGCGCCCTGAGAGCTTCCCGTACCCGGGGAAGCTGCGGACCGAGAAGTAGACGTCGCCGTCGACGACGTACGCGTGTCCCCGCTCGATCAGCCGGCCCGTCATCTCGATCATGGCGTCGATCGTCTCGGTGGCCTTCGGCTGCACTGTGGGTCGCAGCACGCCCAGCGCGTCCATGGCGGCCTGGAACGCGAGGGTGTACTCGGCGGCGACCTCCGCGGGCTCCCGGCCTTCATCGTTCGCGCGTGCGATGATCTTGTCATCCACGTCGGTGATGTTCTGTACGAAGCGGACGTCGAAGTCGCGGAAAGCGAGGTACCGCCTGATCACGTCGAAGGTGAGGAACGTCCGGGCGTTGCCGATATGGATGTGGTTGTACACCGTCGGTCCACACACGTACATCGCGACCACGCCGGGCTCACGCGGCACGAACTCCTGCTTGCAGCGGGTGAGGGTGTTATAGACCCTGATCGCCATGGTCGTCATCTCCTTGCTCTCCAGCCGCTCGCGGCGCGGGCGCCGCCTCGGCGTTCATGTCCTCATCACGCGCAAGACGCGATTCGATGCGGTCCATCCTGCGCTGCAGGGCGCGGTACATCTCGACGACGGGGTCCGGAAGGTCCTCGTGGTGCAAGTCGATCGACTCGACACGCTTCCCCTCCCGCACGACGATGCGGCCGGGCACACCGACCACCGTGCAGTTGGGCGGGACCTCCGAGACCACGACCGCTCCCGCGCCGACGCGTGTCCCCCGCCCGATCCGGATGTTGCCAAGTACCGTCGCGCCGACACCCACCACGACGAAGTCCTCGAGCGTGGGATGACGCTTGCCGTGTTCCTTGCCCGTACCGCCGAGGGTGACGCCCTGATAGATGGTGACATCATCGCCGATGACGGTGGTCTCTCCGATCACGACTCCCATGCCGTGATCTATGAAGAAGCGGTCGCCGATGGCCGCCCCCGGATGGATCTCGACGCCGGTCGCGCGACGGACACGCTGACTGATCCGTCGGGCCAGCCAGACGTGGCCGGAACGATGCAGCCGATGCGTCACACGATGCCACCACACCGCCCAGAGACCAGGGTAGTTGGTGAGCGCCGAGAAGGTCGAGGTGCACGCGGGATCGCGCTCCTTGACTGCGATGATGTCTGCACGCAGACGCGCGATCATCTATCCAGGGCCTCCCATCATCACCGTCGGGGCGTCGGGTCGCATAACTATCACGTCACCCCGAAGGGCATGTCAACCGGGACGGTGGCCACAGCGACGCGCGGCCGCCGAGGTCTCACCGCCCGGGCCCCCGCAACAGCACCACGGCCTGCGCGGCCACGCCCTCTTCCCTCCCGGTGAAGCCGAGCCTCTCGGTGGTGGTGGCTTTGATGCCCACACCGGTCACGTCTACTCCGAGCGCCGAGGCGACGCATTCACGCATCATCTCACGGTGCGGAGCGATCTTCGGCTGCTCCAGTACGAGCACCATGTCGGCGTCCAGGAGCGCGAAGCCGCGCTCCCGCATCAGTGCCGCGACCCGCCGCAACAACTCGATGCTCGAGATACCCGCATACGCCGGATCGGTGTCGGGGAAGAGCCGCCCGATATCGCCCTCACGCATCGCGCCGAGGACCGCATCCATGAGCGCATGCACGAGCACGTCGGCGTCCGAGTGCCCCGCGAGCCCCCGACCGTGCGGTATGGTAACGCCGCCGAGCACGAGCGGCCTGCCTTCGGCGAACGCGTGCACGTCGTAGCCCATGCCCACGCGGATGTCATCCACGAACGACTCCCCTCGCCGCGACCTCAGGATCCTGTCGACGATCGGCAGGTCCTCGGGTACGGTCACCTTCATGTTATCGCGCGGACCGGCGAGCATCCGGACCCGTCCGCCCGCGTGCTCCACGAACGACGCGTCGTCGGTGCCGGCCCAACCCTCGGCCTCGGCGCGCAGGTACGCCTCACGAAGCGCCTTCGCCCGGAACACCTGCGGGGTCTGCGCGGCCCAGAGAACGGCGCGATCAGGCGTCGATCGTACCTCGCGATCGGGGCCGACCATCTTGAGGGTGTCGTACGACGGATGACCCACGACGACACCCGCAAGACCGGGTTCCCGCTCGAGCTCGGCGATGGCGGCTCCGACCAGGTCGGCGGTCACAAGCGGCCGGGCTCCGTCGTGCACCAGGACGATGCCGCTCTCCGCGGGAACGGCTTCAAGGCCGGCACGCACGGACGCCATACGCGTCTCGCCACCCGGAACGACCGCGACGATCTTCGGCGAGTCGATCGGCTCCACGGCCGCATGCAGATACTCGGCGATGCGCTCGGGGTGCGCGACGACCACGATGGCGTCGACGCGATCGCACCTGACGAACACGTCCAGCGTATGCGCAAGCACCGGCGCCCCCGCCACGAGTGCGAGCTGCTTGCCTCCCTCGCGGCCGAGCCGCTCGCCGGTCCCTCCGGCGACGACGATCGCCGTGATCACCCGTCGCTCACCGGCTTCGCGAACACCATCCTGCCACCTGCGGTCTGCAGGACCGTTGTCACGCGGACATCGATCATCGAACCTACGAGACCCGCACCGTCGGCGACCACGACCATCGTCCCGTCGCCGAGATACCCGACGCCTTGATCGCGCTCCTTGCCCTCCTTGGATATCTCGATGCGCAGGTCATCACCGGGCAGCAGCACCGGCTTCAGCGCATCTGCCACCTCGTGGATGTTCACGACCGTGGCACCCTCGACCCTGGCGACCTTCGTGAGGTTGTGATCGACCGTCAGCAGGGTCCCACCACTGGTGAGCGCCAAGCGCACGAGCTTCGCGTCGACCGTGGGGATCTCAGGGAAGTCCGCCTCGAGGACCTGCACCGACGCTGCGCCAGCGGAAAGCGAGGTGAGCAGGTCGAGACCGCGCCGACCGCGCGCCCGTCGTCCGTCGTCGGCGGAGTCCGCAAGCGCCTGGAGCTCCATGAGCACGAACCGGGGAACACGCAGCGGACCTTCGAGCACCCCCGCTGTCGCAAGGTCGGCGAAGCGTCCGTCGATGATGGCGCTCGTGTCGAGCAGCTTCGGCGGCCTGGTGTCGACCGGTGCGGTGCCAGTAAGGCCGAGGTGGAGCGTGCCATCGCGAGCGGGCAGCATGAACAGAGCGACCCCCGCGTACGCACACAAGACGAAGAGGAGCGCCGTTGCCGCGAACCCGAGCCAGAGTGGACGCTCGATGTAGCGAAGGAGCGCCGAAGAGAGGATGAAGGCGACGAGCAGTCCCACCAGCAGACCGACCGCCCCGAGCAGAAGCGCCGGCGTGTCCAGCTCGGACAGCCGTGCGCTGATGGTGCGGCACGCCGTGTTGAATTCGCGTCCCGTGATACCGCCCAGGACGTACCCGATCGAGGCTCCCAGTATGATGAAGATGACGATGACGAATGTCTCTGAGTAGCCTGTGGAGGTCGTCCAGTCGATCTGCTGTGAGACAGCGAACCCGCTGAGCGCGCCCGCGGTGACGAGTATCGCCCGTGCGAGCTGTACGATCATGTGTCCCGACGCCCGAGCATCAGGTCGCGTGCCTGATGAGCGCCGTCACCTCCCTTCGAGCCGAACACCGTTGCGGATAGTCCCAGGATACGCCCGATCGACGCCGGGCGGGGCCTTAAGGTACGGCTCTGTCCCGCATCCTGCGCAGGCCATCGGAGACCGCGCGAGCGCGTCGGAGCCCGACACCCTCGACAGCGTCGAGGTCGGGCACCCCGGCATCGAGCAGCACGGACAGCGTGCCGAAGTGCTCCACCAGCCGGTTGATGACCGTCCCGGGTATCTGTGGGATGCGGTACAGGACGCGGTAGCCCCTCGGGCGAACGGACTGCTCGCCGGCGTCCGACTTGCCGCCAAGCCCCAGCGCCACCGCGACCGCAGGCGGCTCGAGCAGCTGCTCGATCGAGAGTGCGGCGATCCGTGCGAGTGATGCCGAGGCCTTCTTCGCCCCGGACTCAGGCGCATAGTCGCGGATGAGCATGAGGTAATCCTCATCGGCGCCCGCGGTGAGCTCCTCCTGCTGGAGGCGGACGAGTCTGCCCTCGGTGCCGAGTTCGATGATCGACCTGCTCAGCTCCCGGGCGACACGACGGAGCATCTCCGCGCGCTGGATAACCACGGCCACGTCGCGGAACGTCACCATGTCCTCGAACTCCAGGGCGGTGAGATGCGCCGAGACCTCATCGAGCCTCGCACGATAGCGCTCGAGCGTGGCCAGAGCCTGATTGGCGCGTGCGAGCACGACATCGATGTCCTGGAGGCTGAGACGCGTTCCCCGACGGTATAGCGAGACCACTTCGCGTCGCTGCGAGACTGAGATGACGAGCGCGTCCGTCTGCCTGCTGACGCGCTCAGCGGTCCGATGGCGCATGCCGGTCTCCGATGTGGGAAGCGCCGCATCGGGCATGAGATGCACGTTCGCGCGCCGGATCCGTGTGGCGGCCTCGTCCAGGAGGATGGCGCCGTCCATCTTGGCCAGCTCGAACAGGCGCTGCGGGGTGAACGGGGCACCGATCTCGAAGCCACCGTTGCTGAGCGCGTCCACGCCCTTCTCGTCGCCGATCACCAACAGTGCGCCCGTCCGGCCGGCGATCACGTGGTCAAGCGCCACACGCAAGGGCGTGCCGGGGGCAACACACTCCAGAGCGTCGAGCATCACGTCTTCGCGATCCACCTCGACGTCACCTCCCTGCATCGCCCGTTCGGAGTACTCCCTGATTCTGCCATGTTGCGACCGACATCACCACCGGATGTCACCCGAGCGTTCTCTGGACCGCCTGTGCGAGGGTCGCCACCCCTGAGACCGTGACCGAGGCGGCAGCGGTCCTCGCGCCGGATGGGGCGAGGACCTCGCTGAAGCCCATCCGTCCGGCCTCTCTGATGCGCGGCTCCACGTGTGGCACGCCGCGGACGTCACCCGTGAGACCGAGCTCTCCGAACGCGACGGTCCCCGTTCCGACCGCTCGGTCCTTGTGCGCCGAGGCGATCGCGAGCGCGAGCGGCAGGTCGACCGCTGGCTCACCCACCCGGACGCCGCCGGCGACCGACACGTAGACATCGTGCGAGCCCAGCGCGATGCCCGCACGGCGTTCGAGGATCGCAAGCGTCTGCAGCACACGAGCGGTATCGACGCCCACGGACAGACGTCGTGGCATCTGCAGGTAGGTCGGAGTGACGAGCGCCTGCACCTCTACGAGAAGGCACCGGCTCCCCTCCATGGTGGCCATCACCACCGATCCTGACACTCCTCCGTCGCGACCGGTCAGCAGCGCGCTCGACGGTTGAGCCACCTCGGCAAGCCCGGCAGCGCCCATCTCGAAGATCCCCACCTCGGCAACCGACCCGAACCGGTTCTTGGCCGCGCGCACGATGCGGAACGCGTGATCGGCGTCGCCCTCGAAGTACAGCACCGTGTCGACCACATGCTCGAGCACCCGGGGTCCCGCGATGGAGCCTTCCTTGGTGACGTGCCCGACCACTATCACGGTGACGTCGTGCGTCTTCGCGAGCCGCACGAGCCTGGCCGCTGTGGCGCGCACCTGCCCGACACTGCCCGGGACGCCATCGAGACCGGGATCGAAGAGCGTCTGGATCGAATCGACGATCACGACGGACGGGCGCTCGGCAAGGACCGTCGCCTCCACGACCGAAGCATCGACCTCGGGAAGCAGCGAGATGCCGTCTGATGCACCCACGCGGTCCGCGCGCGAGCGCACCTGCTGCACCGACTCCTCGCCGCAGACGTACAACACGCCCACACCGCGGGCGCCGAGGCTACCCGCCGCCTGCAGCAGCAGGGTGGACTTCCCGATGCCCGGCTCGCCGCCGATCAACACGACCGAACCGCGCACGAGGCCGCCACCGAGGACGGTATCGAGCTCGCGGATGCCGGTGGAGAAACGCAGCTCATCCGCGATCGCCACATCCGCCAGCGCGGTGACCGGTCGCGCGATGCCCGCCACCGACGAAGGCCCCGGCACGGAGGCCGGTGACGCTTCCTCGGTGATGGTGCCGAACTCGCCGCACTCGGGGCATCGCCCGACCCACCGCGGCTCGGTGTGACCGCACTGCTGGCAGCGCCAGGTCGACCGCGGCTTGGCCATGTGCTCCCCTACTCGGCAGCCGAGCCGCCGGCGGCACCGGCACCTCGACGCGGCCGGGTCGCGCGAGGCACCATCGTGGGCTTGGGGGCGTCCACAGCCGCCACGACCGGCTCCACAGCGGGAGCGTCGGTCGCGGTGAACGTGATCGCACCGTCCACGACATCCACGAGCACGGTCTGCCCCGGCAGCCACGAGCCCGCGAGTATCTGCTCGGAGAGCGGGTCCTCCACGAGCCGCTGGATCGCGCGGCGGAGCGGACGCGCACCGAGCGCCGGGTCGAAACCCTTGCGCGCGAGCAGCGACCGCGCCGCGGGGGACAGGCGGATGCCGAGTCCCTGGACGAGCATCTGGTCGCTCAACCGGGCCATGAGCAGATCGACGATCTGCTCCGTCTCCTCGACCTTGAGATCGTGGAAGACGATGACCTCGTCGACACGGTTCAGCAGCTCGGGACGGAAGACCTTCTTGAGCTCGCCGGTCACCCGCTCCTTGAGCGTGTCGTACTCGAGCGCGCCAGTCTCCTGTGCAGAGAAGCCGATGGTCTGCCCCTTGACGATGTCACGCGCGCCGAGGTTCGACGTCAGGATGATGATCGCATTCTTGAAGTCGACCTTGCGGCCCTGCGAGTCGGTCAGGCGACCCTCCTCGAAGATCTGGAGCAGGACGTTGAAGACGTCGGGATGCGCCTTCTCGATCTCATCGAACAGGATCACCGAGTAGGGCCGACGCCTGACGGCCTCGGTCAGCTGACCGCCTTCATCGAAGCCGACATAGCCAGGAGGCGAACCCACGAGGCGCGACACGGTGTGCTTCTCCATGTACTCGCTCATGTCGAGGGAGATCAGCGCCTCCTCGCTGCCGAAGAGGAACTCCGCCAGTGCCTTGGCCAACTCCGTCTTCCCTACGCCTGACGGCCCCAGGAAGATGAACGAGCCCGCGGGGCGTGATGGGTCCTTGAGTCCCGCCCGGGTACGACGGATCGCCTTGGACACCGCGGTCACCGCTTCATCCTGACCGACGATACGCTCGTGGAGGTTCGCCTCCATGCGCAGCAGCTTGGCGGTCTCCTCTTCCGTGAGGCTGGTCACCGGGATGCCGGTCCACATCGAAACGATGTCCGCGATCTCCTGCTCGGTCACCTCGACCACGCGCTGCGGGCTGGGCTTGCGCCACTCCTCTTCGGCCGAACGCTTCTCGGCGCTGATCTGCTTCTCCGTATCGCGCAAGGCGGCGGCCTTCTCGAACTCCTGCGCCTCGATTGCGGCTTCCTTCTCTCGCCGGGCCTGCTTGAGGCGCTCATCGATCTCGCGCACAGCGGGAGGTGCGGTCATCCTCTTGATGCGCATCTTGCTGCCCGCTTCGTCGATGAGGTCGATTGCCTTGTCGGGCAGGAAGCGGTCCGAGATGTATCGCGCCGAAAGCTGAGCGGCGGCCTCGATGGCGCTGTCGGTGATCGTCACGCCGTGGTGGTCTTCATAGCGGTCACGCAGACCGCGCAGGATCTCGACGGTCTCAGGAACGCTGGGCTCGCCGACCATGATCGGCTGGAATCGACGTTCGAGAGCCGGGTCCTTCTCGACGTACTTCCGATACTCGTCGAGGGTCGTGGCACCGATCGTCTGCAGCTCACCGCGCGCAAGCGCCGGCTTCACGATGCTCGCAGCATCGATGGCGCCCTCGGCGGCGCCAGCACCCACCAGCGTATGCATCTCATCCACGAACAGGATCACATCGCCGCGCTCGCGGATCTCCTTCATGACCTTCTTGAGCCGTTCCTCGAACTCACCGCGGTACTTGCTCCCGGCGACGAGCGCCGCGAGGTCGAGCGTGTACAGCTGCTTGTCGGTGATCGTCTCCGGCACCTGGCCATCGGCGATCTGCTGGGCGAGACCCTCCACCACCGCTGTCTTGCCGACACCCGGTTCCCCGATGAGGACCGGGTTGTTCTTCGTCCGGCGCGAGAGGATCTGCATGACCCGCTCGATCTCCTGACCACGCCCGACGACGGGATCGAGCTTGCCACTCGTAGCGGCCTCGGTGAGGTTCCTCCCGAACTCATCGAGCAGCGAACCCTCGCCGCCGCGACTCCCTCGCCGCTCCTCGGAGGGCTCGGTCTGCTTGCCGTAGTAGCCCGACAGCAGCTGCAGCACGGCAGAGCGGACCTTCTCGAGATCGGCGCCAAGGTTGAGCAGCACCTGAGCGGCGACCCCTTCGCCCTCCCTGATCAGGCCGAGGAGTATGTGCTCTGTGCCGATGTAGTTGTGGCCGAGCTGCAGGGCCTCGCGCAACGACAACTCGAGGACCTTCTTGGCGCGCGGCGTGAACGGGATGTGCCCGGTGGGCACGTACGTACCCTCACCGATGAGTTCCTCGACCTGCTCGCGCACGTCATCGAGCGCGATGTCGAGGCTCTCGAGCGCCTTGGCCGCGATGCCGTCGTCTTCGCGGATGAGACCGAGCAGAAGATGCTCGGTGCCGATGTAGTTCTGGTTGAGCTTCTTCGCCTCTTCCTGGGCGTACACGACGACCCGTCTTGCCTTCTCGGTGAACCGCTCGAACATGTGGAGTCACTCCTATCGGAAACGCCCTTGGGGGCGCGTCGGCTTCGGTACCACTATTCTACCCCGCCCATCGACAGTGAGCGATGTGTACCAGTAGGGAAGCAAGCGGGATGCCACGCGATGTGAGTGTCAGACACTCATATCCTGGAGTCGTGGCGCCCAGGACAGGGCCTCGAGGATGGTCGGACCGCTGCGATGGACAGGCGGAGGAAGGGGGCGCGCCTACGCCTCGGGACGCATGTGCGGGAAGAGCAGGACGTCGCGGATCGACGCGCTGTCCGTGAGGAGCATCGCCAGGCGGTCGATGCCGATGCCGAGCCCTCCGGCGGGCGGCATGCCATACTCCTGCGCTCGCAGGTAGTCCTCATCGACCCACATGGCTTCGTCATCGCCGGCGTCCTTGGCCGCAGCCTGCGCCTGGAACCGTGCCCGCTGATCGATCGGGTCGATGAGCTCGGAGAATGCGTTGGCGAACTCACGACCGGTGATCATCAACTCGAACCGGTCGGTGATCTCGGGATCGACGTCGTTGCGCCGGGCAAGGGGCGATACCTCGGCGGGATAGTGCGTGACGAACGTGGGTTGGATGAGCGTGTGCTCGACCAGCTTCTCGAAGAGTTCGGTCAGCAGCTTGCCCGCACCCCACGAGCTCTCGAAGAACACATCGTACCGGTCGCACAGCCGGCGGAGCTCCACGATCGGTGAATGGACGGTGACCTCGTGGCCGACGGCCTCGGAGACCAGATCGGCCATCGTGGCCTGGCGCCAGGGTGAGCGCAGCGAGACCGCAGTGCCCTGGTACTCCAGGTCGAGCGTGCCGAGCACCTCTTGCGCGACCGTGGTGATGAGCGACTCGGTCAGCTCACGCATTGTCTCCATCGTGCCGTACGCCTGATAGGCCTCGAGCATCGTGAACTCGGGGTTGTGACGCGGCGACATACCCTCGTTTCGGAACGAGCGGTTCACCTCGTAGACGCGCTCGAAACCGCCCACCAGCAGGCGCTTGAGATAGAGCTCGGGCGCGATACGCAGATACAGGTCCATATCGAGCGCGTTGTGATGCGTCACGAACGGACGAGCCGTGGCCCCGCCGGGGATCGGTTGCAGCATCGGCGTCTCGACCTCGAGGTAGTCGCGGTCCTCCATGAAGCGTCGGATCGCCGCAACGACGCGGAACCGCGTCTCGAACACGGTCCGCACTTCAGGATTCGCGATGAGGTCGACATAGCGCTGCCGATAGCGCGTCTCAGTGTCGCTCAGGCCATGGTACTTCTCGGGGAGTGGACGGATGGACTTCGAGAGCAGGGTGACATCACCGGGAGAGATGGATAGCTCGCCGCGCCTGGTGCGCAACACCTGCCCCGTGACGCCGATCCAGTCTCCGAGGTCCAGAGCCGATGCGAACGCGAAGCGGTCCTCGCCGAGCACGTTCAGGCGACAGAACACCTGGATCTCACTCGCCCCGTCACGAACCACCAGGAAGAGCGCCTTGCCCTGGTCGCGCTTGGCGATGACGCGTCCGGCGATCGTGACCACCGACGCGGTCTCCTCGCCGGCCTCAAGGTCGGCGTGGCGCGTCAGGACGTCTTCGACGCGATCGGTACGCTCGAAGCCATCACGGAACGGCTCGATGCCGGCGGCACGAAGCTCCGTGATCCTGGCGATGCGGCCCGCCGTGATCTCATCGGTCGTTCCTGCGTCGATGCCTGGCTGCTCGGTCAACGTCCCCCCGCTACTTGGTGATCGAAACGACCTCATACGTGATCTGCGTGCCCCGGGGTGTGGTGACCTTGACGCTGTCACCCTTCCGGGCGCCCATGATCGCCTGTCCGACCGGGGACTCGTTCGAGATCTTGTTGTTGGTGGGGTCTGCCTCAGCGGAACCCACGAGCTGGTATACGAACACCTCGTCGCTCGAGGAGTCCTTCAGGTGCACGCGCGCGCCCAGGGTGACGCGAGTGGGCCGTGTGGGAGACTCGATGATGGTGGCGTTCGCGAGGATCTGACTGATCTCGGCGATCCGGCTCTCGACCCACGCCTGCTCGTTCTTGGCGTCGTCGTACTCGGAGTTCTCGGAGATGTCCCCGAACTCCTTGGCTTCGCGGATGCGCTCGCCTACTTCCTTACGCCTCACGGTCTCGAGGTGCAGCAGCTCTTCCTCGAGCTTGGCCTGGCCTTCTACGGTAAGGGCGACTTCTCTCAACATAGAACACTCCTGTACGTCGGTCCGCGATCATCCGATGCGGACTCGGCGAGTCCTGACCCCTCGATGACTCGGCAGAGTATATCGGCGGGCAGTAGTGCGCACAAGCATCAATCATGCCGAAGGGCGCCCGAGGGCGCCCTTCGTTCTATGTCACGTACGGTCGATCCGATCAGGAATCGCTGCCGCTGTCGGTCGACTCGACCTTGTCGACCTTCTCGGCCTTCTTGGTCGTGGCCTCTTCGTCGATCGCGTTCATACCCTCGTCCATGCCCTCTTTCAGGGCCTTGGCCGACTTGCCGAACATCTTCGCCAACTTGGGTAGCTGTGTCGGACCGAAGAGCAGTAGGACGATACCCAGGATGATCCACAGTTCGGGGCCGTTGGGAATGCCGAATGCCGCCATGCATACCTCCTAGTAGCTTCAGGCCCGTGACCGCCGGTTGACGGGCCATCTGTGACTGCAGGTCAGAGTACCATCTCCGTGCACCGCACGCCACGCCGCACCCGACTAGACGTGCGCGACGCCCTCTCTTCGCGAAAGGTAGTACAGGGTGTGCAGCAACTCCTGGACCGGATCCGTGTTGTGAAGCGTGACCCCCTGGGGAACCCGCACGATGACGGGGGTGTAGTTGAGGATCACGCGTACACCGGCCGCTGCCAGCCGATCGGTGACGCCTTGTGCGGCTTCGGAGGGCACCGCGACGATCCCGATCCTGATGTCCTGTCCGCGAAGCGTGTCCTCCAGCTCCTCGAGCGGCTGGACGGCTATCTCCCCGATGCGGACGCCGATCTTCGTCGGGTCGTTGTCGAAGATCGCGGTGACGGTGAATCCGTGCTGGCGCAGACCCTCGTAGCCCGCGATCGCCGAGCCGAGGTTACCCGCGCCGACCAGGGCGAGGCGATGCGCGTGATCGGCCCCCAGAATCCGCTGGATCCGCTCCACGAGCATGGCGATGTCATACCCGACGCCCCGCTTGCCGAACGACCCGAAGTGCGTGAGATCACGGCGGATCTGAGCGGGGTTGACCGCCGTGAGCTCACCGAGGCGCGCGGAAGAGACCGTCGTCACACCATCACCACGGAGTTGGATGAGGATGTTGAGGTAGGCGGGCAGACGCTCTATGACACCCTCAGGTATGCGCTCGGTCATCGCCCTGTCCATGTATCCTCGGTTCCGTTGTCAGCAGACATGGTAACGCGCAGTTACAAAGTTAGACAAGTAGCGAAGTGCATCCCGTTGCGCGTCTCACCGGGCGCCTGATCATCGCACGATCTGGTCTCGATCACGTGTGATGTCCATGATGAGGCTGATGACATCTGAGCGGGTGACGATGCCCGCGAGCCGACCGTCGTCCACGACGAGCACCGCACCCGGGCCGCCCGGCTCCAGGCGAGGCAGGACGCTGTCCACTGAAGCGTGCGGAGAAGCGACCGCATTCTCCAGATTGCGTGAAGCCACCTCGCCGACCGTGGTCTCAGCCCATCTATCCCGCGGCACGTCGTTCACACGCTCGATATCGATGAGGCCGATGACCCGCCCCTCCTGGACCACGGGATAGCGTGGATGGCGCCCGGCCAGGAAGTACGAATGCCCCACCTGTTCGAGGGACAGTTCGGCGGGGACGACGACAGCGGGCGCGGACATGATCGCCGACACGGACACCTCCCCGAGCCGCACTCTGGTCACATGCTGCCTGTACGCACCTGCCGCGAGTGCTGACATGAACCAGCCCATGACCGCCAGCCACACGGAGTCGAAGTTGCCGCGCAGAACCCCGAACACGGCGACGGCTATCAGAGCGGTGCCGATAGCCTGCCCCGATCGACTCGCCCACCTGGTGGCCTTCGTGACATCACGCGTGAGCGCCCACAGCGCCGCGCGCAGCACCCGACCGCCATCAAGCGGGAAGCCCGGCAGCAGATTGAACACCGCAAGTGCGAGGTTGATCATCGACAGGTAGTCGAGCGGGACAAGCGCCCACTCGGGCGCCCCGATGAGGCCTCCTGCGATCGCCCCGCCCCAGCATGCTCCCGCCACGAGCAGGCTCATCGTGGGCCCGGCCGCGGCCATGAGGAACTCCCGGCCTGGACCGGATGGCTCATCCTCGAGCTGCGACACACCGCCGAAGACGAACAACGTGACACGTGAGACCTCAAGACCACCGGCCCGCGCCACGAGGGAGTGCGCCAACTCATGAAGCACGAGTGAGCCGAAGAACGCCAGAGCGGTCACCGCGCCCAGGAGTGCATAGACGGAAGGAGCTTGGTCGGGCAAGGCTGCGGGGAAGTAGCTCGTGGTCAGCGTGGCCGCAACGAGGAAGAAGATGAACAGCCAACTGGCATCCACCTCGAGCGGGATGCCGAACAGCCGGCCGATCCTAAGAGAGCGCAGACCGAACACGAATCACCACCCGCCCCGGGCCCGCGTCAGAATTCCGCGGAAGACAGCGCCGTTGCGCAGATGCAGTCCCGCTCCTCGGGCAGCGCCGGGATCATGGCGAACAACAAGTCCTTGATCTTCTGGGTGTTCTCCGCGAACACACGAACGACATCGTCGTTGGTCACCGGTGGCGCGCCTGCGGTTCCCGCATCGTAGTCGGTGATCAGGGAGATGTTGCAGTAGCAGATCTCCAGTTCGCGGGCGAGGTAACACTCGGGATACTGCGTCATATTGATGACCTCCCACCCCTGGGCGGCGAACCAGCGTGACTCCGAGCGGGTCGAGAAGCGCGGCCCCTGTATCACCACGACGGTACCCTTGTCGTGGACGCTGATCCCGAGGCCGCGCGCGGTGTCCGTGGCGACTGTGCGCATGGTCGGGCAGTAGGGGTCTGCCGACGAGACATGCGTCGTCTGCGGACCATCGTAGAAGGTGTCCTTGCGACCCGACGTGCGATCGACGAACTGGTCGCATATCACGAAGTCGCCAGGCTTGACGTCGGCCTGCAGCGACCCGCACGCGTTGGGACCGATGATGCGCCGCACGCCCAGCAGCTTCATCGCGTAGACGTTGGCTCGGTAGTTGATCATGTGCGGTGGCAGGGTGTGTCCGGTTCCGTGGCGAGGCATGAAGGCCACGGTGCGGCCCCCGATATCCCCGTAGGTCACCGGTGCGGATGGGGCGCCATACGGCGTCTCGACGACGACCTCTCGAGGGTTCTCAAGAAGTGAGTACAGCCCGCTTCCACCGAATACGCCGATCTCCGCCTGGGGGTATGTCATCAGGGATCGCTCCTCACATTGGCTCTCGGATGGTGGCGGTCTGCACCACCTACGACTCCCTCGATTGTAGACCATCCAGACGCTTGATCACGCACTCCGCGCCTAGCCCGCGACCTGAAGTGCGGGCCGCGTCGCGGGCGAGCGGGGCGGGATCACCCTCACCCCGTC
>JAZIGI010000041.1:0-19109 GCA_036679125.1 Actinomycetota bacterium
TCGCCGAGCCCACCCCGCGCAACACGGCTGCCGCGATCGCACTTGCGGCCGCCCACCTCGAGCGCCTCGACCCCGACGCGATCCTGGTGGTGCTTCCCTCGGATCACGTGCTCGAGGACGGTGAGCGGTGGGAGCGGACGATGCGTGTCGCCGCGGCCCTCGCGGAGACCGGCCGGCTCGTGACGCTCGGCCTGGAGCCGACGCGCCCTGAGACCGGCTATGGCTACATCCGCATGGGCGGCGCGATCCCGGGGATCTCTGAGGGCGAGACCACCGGCCATGAGGTATCGGCCTTCATCGAGAAGCCCGACCAGCCCACGGCCGAGCGGTTCCTCGCCGAGGGCGGCTACCTGTGGAACTCGGGCATGCTCGTCGCCCGCGCCACAACGGTGCTCGCGGAATTGGAAGCCGCCGGGACACGGGCGGCGACCGCCGAGAGCGTCCGCTCGGCGGACATCGCCCGCGTCGCCCGGGAGGTGGCCGCGCTCGAGCCCTCGGCGTGGACGGCCGACGATGCCCGCGCCAAGTTCCTCGAGCTGCCTTCGGTCCCCTTCGACAAGGCCGTCCTCGAGGTCTCCGGGATGGTGGCGGTGGTCCCCGCGGATCTCGAGTGGTCCGACGTGGGCTCGCTGGCCGCGCTCGAGGCGATCGCCGACCCCGACGAGCGGGGCAACATCCACTCGGGCAACGTGCTCGACATCGACTCCCACGGCACGATCGTCTACTCGGCGGACCGTCTGGTAGCGACCATCGGACTGGCCGACCTCATGGTCGTGGACACGCCGGACGCCACACTCGTGGCGCCACGTGACCGCGCGCAGGACGTGCGCCTTATCGTGGACGCGCTCAAAGCGAGCGGCGCGCGGGAAGTCGTGGAGAACCGGTCTTCGCTGCGGCCGTGGGGCACGTGGACCATGCTGGTGAAGGGCACGGGATTCCAGGTCAAGACGATCGAGGTGCAGCCCGGTCAGCGGCTCTCACTGCAGAGCCATGAGCGCCGTAGCGAGCACTGGGTCGTGGTGGAAGGCCGAGGGCGGATCACCCGTGGCGCCGAGGTGTTCGATGTCGGACCGAACGAGAGCGCGTACATCCCGCGCGGCTTCACGCACAGGCTCGAGAACCCCGGGAGTGAGATCCTGCGCATCGTGGAGATCGCGGTGGGCGACTATCTCGGCGAGGACGACATCATCCGCTACGAGGACGACTGGGAGCGGTAGTCCCCGCTCGCGACCCTGCGGTACACCTGCACGATGCCCTCCACCATACGGTCGAGGCTGAACCGCTCGGCGACGATGCGCGCTCCGGCGACACCCATCCGCCGGCCATGATCGGCGTCGCCCAGAACGCCGAAGACCGCGTCGGCCAACGCCCCGGGATCACCCGGCGCGACAAGCACGCCGGTCTCGCCGGGCGTCACCGCCTCGGGGATGCCGTCCACATCTGTGCTCACCACGGGTAGACCGTACGACATCGCCTCGAGCACCACGTACGGCAGACCCTCCCACCGCGACGACAGACAGAAGAGGTCCGCATCCGCGTATGCCGGAGCAAGGTCGGGGCGCGGCGCCAGCAGGCTCACCGAGTGGCCGATGTCCAGGCTCGCGATCAGAGCGCGCAGCTCCTCCTCGCGCCGTCCCGAACCGATCAGGGCGAGCACGGCCTCCGGCATGCGCTGCAGCACCTCGGCCCATGCGGTGACCAGCGTGCGTTGGTCCTTCGGCTCCTCGAACCGGCCGACCGACAGCGCGAGCGGCACATCTGGCGCTATCCCGAGCTCGGCGCGGAATGCTCCGCGCACCGGGCGCGCGAGAGGCATCACTACCCCGTTGTGGATCACGGTGGATGCGGCCACGACGATCATGCCGAGCCTGCCTCCGGTGCGCCGGTCGGCCTCACTCACGGTGATGAAGGCGGCTGTACGGCGCTTGAGGAGACGCTCCGTCGCGAGCAAGGCGCGTTGGCGGGCGGCGGAGCCTGCCTTGTCGACGTGGATGCCGTGAAGGGTGTAGACGACGCGTCGTGATGCCTCCGCATCGGCGAGGCGAGCGTAGAAGGCCGCGCGCGCGCCATGAGCATGCACCACATCAGGATCGAAGGTGGAGATGGCCGAGCGAAGCTGCGCCAGGCCCTGCAACGAGAACCCCTTTCCGATCTCGGCGCGATGGAACGGGATGCCCGCATGCCCCGCCATTGCCGCAAGGTCGCCGCCGGCGGGCGCCACGAGCCCGACATCGACGCCCATGTGCGGCAGACGCTCCATCAGGTCGGCCACGTGCCGCTCTCCACCGCCCGTCACGGACGTGGCAGCGGCCACCAGCAGTACACGGAGTCGCCGTCCGCTCATCGGAGCCTCCAGTACCCCAGCCACCGGGCGATGAGGTCCGGCACGATGCCCGCAGCGGTCCTGAGGCCGTCCGCCGGGTGACCGCTACGCATCTGGTCGAGCGCCAGCGCGCCAACGGCCCGCGCGCGGCGCACGAGCGCGAGCCGTCTGTCGAGCCGCCCCCCGGACGCCAGGCGCTCGTAGTGTGGATCGAGCACGGCGAACGTGTCTCGGAGCGCACGGGCATGGTCGCCGCTGATGCCGCCGCCGATCGCGTACACACCCAGCACCTCGGGCAGCATGCGCAGCCGCAGGCCGGCCTGTGCGAGCCTGAGCCACAGGTCGAGGTCCTCGGCCACCGGTCGGCCGGCCGCTTCGGTGAACCCGCCGGCCTCACGCACCTTCACCGTGCGTACGGTCATCGCCGAGGTCGTGAGGAAGTTGCCGCGATACAGCAGCTGCTGGTACAGGTCGCGCGGATCGAGTCGGTAGGCGCGTACGCCGACAGGCCCCGACGGCCCCTGAAGCTCCATGTCGTGCGCTACCGCGTCGAGCGACGGATCCGCCTCGAGCGCCGCGCGGACCAGCGCCAGCTTCGCGGGATCCCACGCATCATCAGCATCGAGGAACGCGATGAACTCCCCCCGGGCGACTTGAAGACCGGCGTTGCGCGCCCCCGCCGGTGAGCCGCTCGCGGCCTGCTCGATGAGCACGACGCGCTCATCCGCGAACCCCAGCACCACCGACCCGGTGTCGTCGCACGAGCCGTCGTTCACGACGATGATCTCGAAGTCCCGCTCGGTCTGCGCAAGCGCACTCCCGATCGCTCGCGCGATGGTCGCTCCGGCATCATGCGCGGGGATCAGGACGGTGAAGAGTGGCGTGGTGGGCTCCATATAGGGCAGTGTAGCGCGTGTGCCCCACCACGAGCAGAGCGATGGGCTACCTGTCCGACAGCGCGGTCGTCGCCGCCAAGCGGGCGTACGCGTCAAGCAGCGCTTGCCTCTCGATCGTCCAGTTGTATCTGGTCTCCGCGAGCATGCGCGCGCGACCACCCATCTGGCGGCGAGCCATCGGATCCGCCGTGAGCGTTTCGAGGGCGATAGAGATGCTGCCCGTGTCGGACGGGTCGAAGGTCAGCCCCACCCGCTCGTCCGTGACGACCTCGGCGATGCCAGGGAACGCGCTTCCCGCCACAGGCAGACCTGCCATGAGGTATGCGTACAGCTTGTTCGGACTGGCGAGGTGGTTGTTCAGGGTGGTGCGCTCGTAGATCAAGACGCCGATGTCGGCGCCGCACGCGTATTCGTGCAGCTCGGTCGGTGTCTTCTTCCCCATGAACCGGATGCTGTCTCCGGCGCCAAGCGTCCCGACACGCTCCCGCATGGGCCCCTCCTCGGGCCCGAACCCCTGTATCGCGAGGACCAGGCCGGGGACGCGCGCTGCGGCCTCCACGAGCGTCTGGAGTCCCCGCCCGGGAATCAGGACGCCCTGGTAGAGCGCGATGCACCTGTCGTCGCCGGTCAGGCCGAGCTCGGCACGCAAACGCCCGGTGCGCGTGAGCGGTGTGAGTGCGGGGACGTTACGGACGACGACGGGGTCCACGCCGAAGCGGGCGTGGAGCTCGGTAGCGAGTCCGGCGCTCACCGTGATCACCGTCGCGGCGCGGGGGATGTGGCGCCGTTCGACGGTGCGCCAGTACCACTGGACCGGCCAGGAACCGCGTGCGCCGAACTCGGCGATCATGTCTGGATACAACTCGTGCGCGTCGTAGATGAGCGGGATCCCGAGGCGTCCGGCGACGCGCGCCGCAGCCGTGAGCGTGTCGGTATCATGTGCGTGCACGATGTCCGGCGCCAGCTCGACCGCAGCGCTCACGAGCGCCCGCGTACGACGGCGCAGCTCGCGCGCCTTCTGCAGCGGCCTGCTCCAGGACGCCGAAGTGTGATCGGCGACCCTGTGGATGGTGTATCCGTCACGCTGCTCGCGCTCGGCCGGGCCGTCCGAACGCAGCGCGAGCACGGTCACCGAGTGGCCGGCCTCCACGAGCGCGGCGGCCTCCCTGTCGACGCGCGCGTCCCACGTCATGTCGTTGAGGACCAACATGGCGACCTTCATCAGGAGCCCCCCGCGAGCCGCTCGTACAGTGCTTCCATGGTGTCCATCTCGGTGGTCCAGTCTGCGCGCGCAACGACGATCCCGCTGTTCGCATCGCCCGCCGCCGCACGGACGTCAGGGGCGTCGAGCAGCCCGGCGATCGCCGCCGCGAGCTCGTGCGGCGCGCCGGCGCTGACAAGCCTGTTCCCGGCTGCGGGATCGACCCACTCGCGGGTCGCAGGGAGGTCGGTCGCGACGACGGCGCAACCGGCCGCCATGGCCTGCAGCAGGGAAACGGCCGTCGAGTCGCTCGAAGGCACCGACACGTACACGCTCGCCCGGCGGTAGAGACCGACCAGCTCCTCATCATCGACGAAGCCGGTGAACTCGATGGAATCGGACGCGCCCTGCTGTGCGGCCATCTCGTGCAGCACACCGGCAAGGCTGCCATCGCTCGCCACGATGAGCCGCAGCGCACGGCCGTCCCGGACCAGGCTGGCGCACGCCGTCAGGATGTCCGCAACGTTGTACAGCGGTTCCAGCCGCCGAGTCGACAGTACGACAGGTGGCGACTCGTGTTTGTCGTCGCCGGCGCCAAGGAACGGCCGTGGGTCGATGCCGATGACCACCTTCTCGACCCGCCCGGTTCCGGCGCCAAGCCCCAACGCGGCTCGCCGGAGCTCCTCGGAATTCACCGTAACGAGGTCCGCGGATGCAAGCGCAATGCGGGTCTTCCAGCGTTCCACGGCACCGCGTCCCGCCATGCCAAGGAGGTCAGATCCCCAGCAGGTCACGATGAGCGGACGGCGACCTGCCAGCGCCGCCCAGGTGCCGTAGTTGTGCGCGTAATGGGCGTTCACGACATCTGGGTCGAAGCGGCGCAGCTGCCGACGCAGGTCCAGCACGCGCGCCAGGAACCCTGCGGGACCACGTGCCCCCGCGCGCCCGATGGCGGTGAACGGCATCCGCGCACCAACGGCGGCCTTCGGAGCGAAGAGCACGCACTCGTGCCCGCGCGCCGTGAATTCCCTGATCCACCGCTCAAGGTGGACGCTGGCCGGGTCGCCGACGAATGCGATCCTCACGCGCCGCCCCCCATCATGCTCTCGTGGCGACCGGGCATCTCACCCGCAAGTCCGCCGGCGACGAACGCCTGGCGGATGCCCTCGTGCATCGCCTCCAGAGTGAAACGCTCCTCGTACCTGCGACGCGAAGCGATACCCAGACGACGCGCCAGCTCCGGGTCACGCCACAACCGTTCCAGGGCGGTCGCGAGCGCCATCTCATCACCGGCGTCGTACAGGATGCCCGAGACACCATCCTCGATCATCTCAGGGACTCCGCCCACGCGGCTGGCGACAATCGGAAGCCCTGCTCGCATCGCTTCCATGACCGTGAACGGCAACCCCTCGGTCAGCGATGCCAGAACGAACACGTCCAGCCCGGCGAGGAACTCTCCTGCACGCTCATCGGGGACGAACCCTTCGAATCGGACGCGATCCGCGATGCCCGAAGAGGCCGCCAGGTCGCGCAGGGCGTTCGCCTCACTGCCGTCGCCGGCGATCGCCAGGTGCACCGGCACGCCGGATACGGCAAGCCGGCTGCTCGCCGCGATAAGGTGATGCACCCCCTTGAGCCGCGACAATCGGCCAAGGGTGCCGATGGTGAAGGAAGTGGACGAACCCATGGGCAAGGCGCGCGCCGGGTCGTCGGGGACTCCATTCGGCACTACGACGACCTTCTCTGCCGGAAGCCCGCGCTCACGGCCATGCGCTTCTCCGACGGCCGAGGCATTGACCAGCACGAAACGGGCGGCTCTCCACATCACGGGATCGGCCTTCTCGCGCTGGCGGGGCGTCACGTTGTCGTAAGCATCCGGCATGCCGAGCAGGTAGGTGGCGGCGGGTATCCCCCGCCTACCGCACACCTCCATCATCGTCCAGATGGCGACCTGGGCCCCGTGGTTCGCGCAGAAGACGGCGCGCGGTCGATGACGTCGCAACAGACGTCGCCAGATCGAGCGCTGGACCGGTGGTCCATAGATGCCGAGGAACCACCACGCCAGCAGCGTGAGTTTCCCCGAGATGTGGCTGAATCTCCGCCATGCATCACTCCGTGAGGGATAGCGGATATCGAAGTGCTCGACGGCGGCCTGCGAAAGCACCCGTGAGGGCAGATCACCCACATCCAGTCCACCGGGGTTCGCGACGACGACGACCCGATCGTACAGTGGGGCGACCGCGAGAAGTAGCTCGCGCAAGTAGACGGCGGCACCGCCCCATCCCTGGTTCTCGGTGAGAAGCAAGAGCGTGCCACTCGCCTCCGCGGAACCACCGGCATCCCGTGAGCCCGGCGTGTCGGACGCGTCCATCACATCAACTGGCTCTCGAACAGCCGCTGGTAGAGCTCGCCACGGTCCATCAGCTCTTCATGCGTGCCGCATTCGGCAACCATGCCGTCGTCGATCACGACGATCTGGTCGGCCTGCCTGACGGTCGCAAGCCGATGAGCGATGACGATGATGGTCTTCTTGCCGTGGAGCCTGGCGAGCGCCTGCTGGATGTACTCCTCGGACTCAGAGTCGAGCGCGCTCGTCGGTTCGTCGAGGACCAGCACCGATGTGTCCTCGAGCAGCACGCGCGCGAGCGCGATGCGCTGGCGCTCGCCGCCGGAGAAGCGGACGCCGCGGTCGCCGATCCTGGTCTGGATGCCCTCCGGAAGGTCGTACACGAACGCCGCATACGCATCCCCCAGCGCCTGGCGGAGCCGGTCATCACCGGGGTCGTGATCGAGTCCGTATACAAGGTTCTCCCGCACCGTGTCGTTGAAGAGCATCGCGCTCTGCGTGAGATAGCCGATGCCTCTGCGGAGGCTGCCGACATCGAACTCCCGGATGTCGACACCATCGACCAGGATGCGCCCTCCGGACACGTCACGCAGCCTGGGCAGCAGTTCGACGAGCGTGGACTTCCCTCCACCCGAGCGACCGACGAGTGCGGTGAACGAGCCAGCGGGGATGACGAGCGACACATCACGGAGGACCTGCTTGCCCGATCCGATCATCGAGCCGTCGGACTCGAACGTGTCGGGGTAGTCGAACGACACGTTCTCGATCCGGATCTCCTGCCTGATGCCATCGAATGCCACTTGGCCGCGCTTGATCGTGTCCGACGCTCTGGCGTCATCGGTCATCTCATTCACGAGCAACAGCCCCGCCACGTTGTACGAGATCAGCTGGCGACCGGCGTTGAACTCCTTGACCTTGGCGTTGAGCCTGCTCAGGACGAACAGCACCAGGCCGAGCTGGGCAAGCGTCATCTGCAGGCCCTCGATGCCCACATACAGCGTCACGAAGGCCGACAGCATCAGCAGCGGATCGGCAGTGACCTCCATGTTGGCGGCGAGCCTCGCCTGTCGCACGCTGATGTCGCGCATCGTCTCGGAGTGGTCAGCGATACGATCCGACTCCTGCCGCTTCTGGTCTCGCAGCTTGATGAGCCTGATCATGGCGAATCGCTCGACGATCCTGTTCGAGAGCTCCTGACTCACTCGCGCGGCCTCGACCGCATAGTTCTTCGTCCGCACGACGTTCGTTCGCACAACGGCGGAGACGAGCAGCGCGAACGCCGCGGTGATGGCCGTGAGCGGAACCGACACCGCGAGCAGGAGCGCGATGTAGAGCGCCATGAGAAGCACGACCGACAACTGCTTGATCACCAGCAGCACCGCCTGACCGGCCGCCGAGGTCTGGGTCAATACGACACCGACGATCTTGCCGAGGGCATGCCGCGTGAAGAACTCGGGATCCGCATCGAGGATCGCATCGAGAGCCTGCATGCGCATCCGCAGTGCGATACGCCCTGACACGATGGCCGAATACCAGGCGTTCACGTAGAAGACCACCTGGCGCAGGAGGATGGGGATGAACGCCATCAGGAGCAGCACCGGCAGCGTGACCGGTAGTCCGAGCGCCTCCATCAGACGCCCCAGACCCGACCAGACCGCGCCGGAGCTGTCAGTGATCGCCGTCTGCCCGCTCTCGGCGTACTGCAGGATCGGCAACAGCAGCGACAAGCCGATGCCCTCGAAGACCGCGAACACCGCGGCAAGCGAGATCAGGCCGATGATCTCCCGCGACCTGACGTCGACGAGCGCGAACATGCGCCTGATGGCGTTGATGCGCAGATACTCACCGAGAAACGAGATGGACTTCTTGAGCACGGCGGCCTACATCGCGACACGGAGACGGGCAGCACCGGCGGGATGCCGTGCGTCGCCCCCTGGGCTGTTTCGCCTATCGTACCCCAGAGCGGTGGATGCCGATGGCATCGGAACCGGGCCTTGGCGGAGCCATCGCTCGTTGACGGACTCAGACGCCCAGGCCAGGCCGTCGAGCGAACACCTGATCCCGGATCCACGGGCGTTCGTCATGCCGGCGCCCGACGCTGAACCCCATCTCGCGAAGGGCATGGATCACGCCGTCACGCGTGCGGAACACCTCCCCATGACCCCACTCGGCGCGGAAGTCGTGGCACGATACACAGAGCCTGCGGATCCTCTCGGCCCCCGTGCGCATCGCCTGAAGCGCGGGCAGTTCCGCTCCTTCGATGTTCATCTTGAGGAAGTCCACGGTGTCGAGACCAGCAAGATCGAGCAGCTGGTCAACGGTCACACACCGCACGGGTACGGTCCCCTGGCCCGTGACAATGCTGGCCGCCTCATGCTCCGCCAGCGTCTCGATCTCGATCGTCCCCGACGAATCGGATACCGCGACGTTCAGGAGGCTGACGTTGGTGAGGCCGTTGAGTTCGCACAGGGTCTGCATGACGCCGAAAGTCCGCGGATGCGCCTCCACCGCGATCACTCGTCCGGCCGCACCGACCGATCGTGACCACCGGAGCACCTCGGTCCCGGTTCCCGCACCGATGTCCACAACCGTGTCGCCAGGCACCGGCGTGTAGTGGTGCTCCCATGTGTCGCGGGTCTGCCCATCCAGTTCATCCGGACTCGCACACCGGGCACCGGGCGTCTCGGCGTGAACGTGCGTTTCGTCGAATCGATGGAACCAGGCGCCCCTCCGGTGCACGACTCCAGTGACGCCCCGCGCCCGCAGTTCGGCCGACCGCTCAAGCAGGCGTCTCAGAATCCAGCGGAGCCCGAACCGGTCAAGCACGACCTGTATCTCCGCGTCCGGTGTCGCCGATGGACCCGCAAGCGCCAGAGAGACCACCATCAGCGATGTACGTAGCCACCTGAGTCCCCGACGATCGAGCCTCGCCTTGAGGCGTGCCCTGCGCGTGCGCAGAGCGGATCGTTCTCCGAGCGTATCCGCATTCTCCATCATCGCGAGCACAACCCCTTGAGTGAGTCGGTCAGGTCGAAGCGGGAAGTCCACCCCAGCTCCCGCAACCTGCGATCGTCTCCGAGAGAGACCGTTCCGCAATCGGACTGATCGGCGACCTCAACGGAAGCAGACGAGCCCCAGACGCGCAGCATCTCGGCGATGAGCATCGCCACCGTGACACCCCTCCCGCTGCACACGTTGTACGCCTGCCCGGGCTCGCCCCGCTCGGCAAGCAGCAACAGTGCCCTCGCCGCGTCATCGACATCGATGAAGTCGCGTACCGAGGCGGTCTCTCGCACGCGGATGACCTCGGCGTCCGCCTCGATCTGCTCGATGACGTCGCTCACCACCGATCCCCGGGGCTCGCCCGCACCGAGCAGGTTGAACGGCCGCGCGATGCACGCGTGAACACCCTCGACGCTGGCAAACGCGCGCGCAGCCTGCTCGGCCATCACCTTGCTCCAAGCGTAGTGGGTCGACGGGTCGAGCGGCTCTTCCTCAGTTGTGGGGATGCCCGGACTCGAGCCGTAGACCGCCGCTGAGCTCACGATCACAACACCAGCGGCAGGAACCTCCGAGGCGACGTGTTCGAGCAGCCGCCACACGAGACCTACGTTCGCCTCATAGAGCGCGGACGTGGAGATCGATGCCCGCGGCGTGGCCCCGGCGCAGTGCACTATTCGCTCTGGCGCGGCAGCGGCGAACGCGGCGCGCACCGCGGTGTCGTCGCCCCAATCGAGTTCGCGATAGATGACGCCTTCGATCGGCCGGGCGAGCTCACCCGGACGTACCAACCCGATGACCGACGACCCCTCGACACGTGCCGCTTGGCAGACCGCGCTGCCGAGGAACCCCGCCGCACCGGTGACGAGTACCTCCGCCATCCTAGTCGCCGCCCGGCAGGAACTCGCCACGTCTGGCCTCGAACTCTTCCTGGGCGCGAGCGAAGTCGTCGTGTCGTCCGATATCGAGCCAGTAGCCGCCGAAAGGCACCGAGCGCACCACCTCACCTCGGTCGATGAGCCTGAGGATGAGATCCGGGAAGTCCAGCCGCTCCCCGGGCTCGATGTGCGAGAGGGCTTCCGGAGAGAACGCGTACACGCCCATGCTGACCAGGTACTCGTGCTCCGGCTTCTCTACGTAACCGGTGATGATACCGCGCTCGTCGCTCTCCACGATCCCGAAGTCGATCTTCGTGGTGCGCGTCTTGGTGGCGATCGACGCGATCGCTCCGGATGCGCGATGCCCGGCGAGGAAGGTGCCGTAGTCGAGTGTGGTGAGCACGTCGCCGTTCATGACGAGGAACGGCTCGGCGAGACCCGGGACGAGCGCCAGCGGGCCCGCAGTCCCGAGCGGCTCATCTTCGCGCGAGTAGTCGACCCCGATGCCGTAGCGCGATCCATCGCCGAGGAACGCCTCGATCAGCTCAGCCAGATAGCCGACGGCCAGTGTGGCCCTGTCGAACCCACGTGACGCAAGCTGCCTGAGAACGATCTCCAGGATCGGGGTCTCCCCGAGCGGCATGAGCGGCTTGGGGAACACGGTGGTGTACGGCGCCAGGCGCGTTCCTTTGCCACCAGCCAGTATCACAGCACGCGAGCCCATCGCTCCTCCATCAGATCGCATAGCCGGTCTTATAACCGGCACGGTTGTCCGCCTCGGCGAACCAGGCCACGGTGCGCTCAAGACCCTCACGCAGCGATACCTGCGGAACCCAGCCCGTCAGCTCCCGGGCGAGCGCGTTGTCCGAGAGGAGGCGTTCCACCTCGCTCCTCTCCGGTCGCGAGCGCTGGTCGTCGCCGAATATCGGCACCGTCCGTCCGACGACATCCATGATGAGCTCCGCCAGCGCACCGATCGCGATCTCCTCGCCCACACCGAGGTTCACGTCACGGCCGACGGCCGCGTCGCACTCGCCGAGCGCGATGAAGCCCGCCGCCGAGTCGGTGACGTATGTGAGATCCCGGGTAGGATGGAGCGAGCCCAGATGCAGCTCGTCGGCCCCGCTCATGAGCTGGGTGATGATGGTGGGGATGACCGCGCGCGCTGACTGGCGAGGGCCGAACGTGTTGAAGGGACGCACGATCGTCACCGGCAAGCCGAAGCTGCGGTAGAAGGAGTCCGCCATCGCATCGGCACCTATCTTGGAGGCCGAATACGGCGACTGCCCCTGACGCGGGTGCCGCTCGTCGATCGGAACGTACCGGGCGGTTCCGTACACCTCGCTCGTGCTGGTGATCACCACCCGCTCGAGCCCGCGGTCGCGCGCCGCCTGCAGCACGTTCAGGGTGCCCTTCACGTTGGTGTCCACGTAGCTGTCCGGCGAGTGGTACGAGAACGGGATGCCGATGAGTGCCGCGAGGTGCATCACGGCGTCCGCGCCCTCCAGCGCGGTGCGCACACCATTGGGGTCCCTGATGTCCCCCATGAACACGTCGACCTCGGACATGATCTCTGCGGGGACGCTGTCCAGCCAGCCCCAGGAGTTGAAGGAGTTGTAGTAGCAGAAGGCCGTGACACGGCTGCCGTGTGCGACGAGTCGTTCGACCAGGTGGCTCCCGATGAAGCCATCAGCACCGGTGACCACAACCTGCTTGCCGCGAAGATCCATGCCAGCACCCACCTCGTCACATCCGTAGTCGTCGATCGTGAACAGCGTACACGACTGGATTGCACAGCGGTGTATGGGCTCGTGACGGGCCGACTCCCACCTTCGGTTGCCACACCGTAGCGATCAGCGCCTGACGCCTCGTGTATCCTTGCAGCCGTGACCCGGTACCCACCCCGAAAGCGACCCATGCCCGACGAACCCGACACCGCCGGACCCGCAGCCGGACCCGCCTCCCCGGACGCCGCTCCGCGCCAGCAGGTCCGCCTCGGCTCGGCCTCGGCCTTCGCGCTTTCGGCGCAGGTGCTCGCGCTCGTCACGAGCTTCGTATCGAGCGTGCTGATCGCGCGCACCCTCGGACCCGCAGGCAAGGGCCAGCTCTCCGTGGTGCAGCAGGTGCTCAACATCCTTTCCGTGGTGCTGAACATGGGTATCACCACCGCGAACACCTACTTCGTGGGCAAGCGCGGGCACGGCATCGGCGAGGTGCTCGGCAACTCGTTCCTGTACGCGCTGATCCTTGGCGCGATCAACGCACCGCTCATGTGGTTGTTCACCCTCGGCCCGCTCGCGGTCGTGGACGGGATACCCCTCGCTGCTGCCGCGATCGCGATCGCGCTCATGCCGTTCGCGCTCGCAAACCAGTTCATACAGGGCATCAACGTAGGCGTCGGCGAGATGAAGGCGATCTCGCGCACGCAGATGGCAGGCACCGCGGCCTCCATCGTGGTCATTCTCGTGGCCTGGGCGCTCGGTCAGCTCACGGTGCCGATGGCCATGCTCGCCACCTCCGTGAATGTCGCGGTCACCCTCCTGCTCAACACCGCACGGCTCTTCAAGCGCTACACCAAGCGGATCCGCGTGCATCTCGACTCGATGCGCGAAGCCGCCTCGTACTCATTCAGGGCGTACGCCAACCACCTCGCCACGTATCTGAGCTACCGGGCCGACATCATCATCGTGGGGTATCTGGCCGGAGCGGAGACGGTGGGCATCTACTCGATCGCGGTCATGGCCGCCGAGCTCATGTGGTACGTGCCCAAGGCGCTCGCGCAGGCGCTGCTCTCCAAGAGCATGCAGACCGGGGAGCAAAGCGCCGACATGCTCGCGATGCGGAGCAGCCGGGTGACCGCGGGGCTCATGCTCGTGATCTGCGTGGTGGCCGCGGTGCTCATCAACCCGCTGATCCGCCTGTTCTACGGTGCCGACTTCCTCCCGGCGGCCCTGCCGTTCTTCGTGCTCCTGCCCGGTGTATGGCTGAACGGCATCTCGCAGGTGCTCTTCGCGAACCTCACCTCGAAGGGGCTGCTGTACCCGTGGATAGCGGTGCTCACCGCGACGGCCAACGTGGCCATCAACATCGTGCTCGTGCCGAAGCTCGGCGCGGTGGGCGCCGGACTCGCTTCCACGCTCTCCTACGGCACCGGCGCCATCGCGATCATGGCGATGTTCGCTCGCCACACCGGTGCGCGTCCGGCCGACTGGCTCCTGATCAACAGACGCGACATCGCCGCGGTGTCAGCGTCGGCGGCCGGCTACCTCAAGCGCGGACGCACGCGCGGCGTGTAGGGCGCGCTACACGATCGTCTCGCCGAGGATGCGCTCCAGGCTCTCTCGCAGCTGCGAGCCGAACTCCTCGGTCTCGAGCGCCAGCGTGATGTTGGTCTCCAGCCACGACAGGATGTTGCCCGTGTCGAAACCGGGACACTCCATCGTGACAGCGTAGATCTCCTCGTGCCTCAGCAGTTCGCGCAGCGCGTCGGTGAGCTGGATCTCGCCGCCTCTGCCCGCCTCCACATGCGGCAGGAGCTCCATCACCTTGGGCGTGAGCAGATAACGGCCGAAGATGGCGAGGTTCGAAGGCGCCTCGTTCGCCGGGGGCTTCTCCACGAGGTCGGTGACCTCCCACACGCCCGGCTCCACCTCGCGCCCGGCGATCACGCCGTAGCGACTCACATACTCACGTTCCACCGGCTGCACGGCGATCACCGACGCGCCGTACTTCTCATGGACCTCCTTGAGCCTCGGCAGACAGGTGCCCTGCGGCACGATCACGTCGCCAAGGAGCACGTAGAACGGCTGATCCAGCGTATGCGGCGCCGCGCACAGGACCGCATGGCCGAGGCCGCGGGGTCGGCCCTGACGCACGTAGAAGACGTTGGCCAGATCCGGGATCTGACGCACCTGGCGCAGCTTGTCGGTGCTGCCCGAACGCTCGAGCAGGTCCTCGAGCTCGGCGGAACGGTCGAAGTGATCCTCGATAGCACGCTTGCCGCGACCCGTCACGATCAGGATGTCGTCTGCACCAGCAGCGACGGCCTCCTCGACCACGTACTGGATGACCGGCTTGTTGACGACCGGAAGCATCTCTTTGGGCTGCTCCTTCGTCACGGGAAGGAACCTCGTGCCGAGGCCACCCGCCGGGATGATCGCCTTCATCTGCATCTCTCCTCTGCCCCGCCCGTGGCGGAACCTCCGGGACGCATGACACGGCACGGGATTCCCGTGCCGCTCGCATCCAGCCTACACCACCGCGCGGGGACTGCAAGCGACTGCATCACGCCCTTCGACACTCCGCGTATGCACGGCGCGCGGCGTGCCGAGCACGTGGAAGGGGCCGCCCGAAGACGGCCCCTCCAGGTCGTGCACACAAGGCGACGCCCGACTACAGGCCCGTGAGCACCTCGGCCGCCGCAGACGTCATCGCGTCGATGTCTGCATCGGAGTGCGCGAGACCCACGAACGTGGCCTCGAACTGGCTCGGTGCGAGCACGATGCCGCGATCGAGCATGCCGCGGAAGTAGCGCGCGTAGCGATCGGTGTCGCTCGTGGAGGCCGACGGCCAGTCGCGGACCTCCTCGGCAGTGAAGAACATGCAGGCCATGGCGCCCACGCGTGTGAGGAACGCGTCGATGCCCGCAGCGTCGACCGCGGCGCGCAATCCCGCCTCGAGGCGCGCGCCCTTGCGCTCGAGCTCGTCGTAGACGCCCGGCTTTGCGAGCTCGGCCATGAGTGCGAGACCGGCCACCATCGCGATCGGGTTGCCCGAGAGCGTGCCTGCCTGGTAAACGGGGCCCACCGGCGCCAGATGCTCCATGATCTCGCGCCGTCCGCCGAACGCGCCCACCGGGAAGCCGCCGCCGATGATCTTGCCGAGGGTGGTGAGGTCGGGCATCACGCCGAAGCGCTCCTGTGCGCCGCCGCGGGCCACGCGGAAGCCGGTGATGACCTCGTCGAAGATGAGCACGGTGCCGTGCGCGGTGCAGAGCTCACGCAGCCCCTCGAGGAACCCTTCGGCAGGCGGGACCACGCCCATGTTGCCGGCGACGGGCTCCACGATGATCGCCGCGATCTGCTCCGGATACGCCTCAAGCGCCCCGCGCACGGCGTCGATGTCGTTGTACGGGAGCACCATCGTGTCGGCCACCGCGCCCTGGGTGACGCCGGGCGTACCGGGGATGTTGAGCGTGAGCAGGCCGCTTCCCGCCGCCGCCAGCAGCGCGTCGGAGTGACCGTGGTAGTTGCCGTCGAACTTGATGAACTTCTCGCGACCGGTGTAGCCGCGGGCGAGCCGGATCGCGCTCATCGTGGCCTCGGTGCCGGAGGAGACCATACGTACCATCTCGATGGACGGCACGGCGTCGATGACCGCCTCGGCGGCGAGGATCTCGATCTCGGTCGGCGCACCGTAGCTGGTGCCCTTGCCGAGCTGCTCGCGCACCGCGTCGAGCACCACGTCGGGCGCGTGGCCGAGGATCATCGGGCCCCACGAGGCCACGAAGTCGATGTACTCGTTGCCGTCGGCGTCCCACACACGTGACCCCTTGGCGTGCTCGTAGAAGAGCGGATCGATGCCGACGCTCTTGAACGCGCGGACCGGGGAGTTCACGCCGCCCGGGATGACGCGCTGCGCGCGTGCGAACAGGTCCGAAGAGTGTACGTGATTCATCTGTGCGAGACCCCCTGAGGAGTGGCTGACGGTCGAGATGTGAGTATATCAGGGACGCACGAGGCAGGACCTCCGCGTTCGGCCTTCGGAAGCGGAACGCTTCCGGTCCTGCCTCATGCCTCGCGGAGCCCGCCCCCGGGCAGAGGCGAACGAAGCGTTCCGGGTCATCCCGCCCTGCGCCCCATCGGTCGCCGGGGGGGGGGGGGCCCCCCCCGGCCCCGGACACGGCCCCCCGCCGCGCGGGACCCCCCCCCCGCGCCCCCCCCCGAGCAAACCCCGCCCCCGGGGGGCGCGGGGGGGGGCCCCCCTAGGGGGCCCCGCCCCGCGGCCCCACGGGGGGGTCGCACGCACGCGGCGGCCACATCGCTAATCCCCTTCGGAGAAGTACCGCATCGGCGTACGCTTCAGTTCGCGGAGCGGGTACGCGATGCGCGGAGCATCGAGATCGGCGCCGCTGCGGATGCGCTCCACCGTACGGTCGAGCGACGCCCGGTCGGGGGTCTCGACGATCGCGACGATCGCTCTGCCGCCGCCCGGGACGCGCCGGTCGAAGCAGTGCACGACCTCTGGGAACGCCGCGATGAGCGAGCCCGCCTCCGCCGCGTGCCGGGGATTCACCCAGGTCGCCAGCGCCAGGCGCCACGACTCCGCGCGCTCCCGCACGGTGAGCCCGAACCGCAGGATCACGCCGCCGGCGACCAGGGCGTGCACCTGCTCGAGCACCTGGTGCTCGTCGGCGTCGTATCCGCATTCGGCAAGGGTCTGTGCAAGCGCCGAGAACGGACGCTCCTCCAGCGGCAGGTCGCCCTGGAGCAGCCTCACCAGCGCGCGGGCGTCGTGATCCAGCTGCACGGCGGCCGCTGCGTGCACGGGAGGCTCCGGCGCGCCGTCGGCGTCGAAACCGTGCGTCACGCGGTACTCCTCGGCAGGCAGCACCCGGAAGCGGTCGGCCACGCCGAGCCGGCCGGCGATCTCGCTCTCGGCGATCTCGAGGCGCGCCGTCGAGGGCGCCGCCAGCGCGAACCACAGGCGATAGCGGTCATCCATCTCGAAGGCATGCGTGACGTTCGGCACCCCCGCGAGCACGGACGCCGCATCGTCGAGCGCGTCCTCGGAGACCGCCAGCGCGCCGAGCGCGGTGTGGTAGCCGAGGGCCGAGGGCGACAGCACCGCGCCGACACGCCGGAGCACGCGCGCATCGCGCAGCACGCGCAGGGTCGCCACGACCTCAGCGCCGCTCAGCCCCATGCGGGCGCCGAGGTCGGCGTACGGCCGCACCGACACAGGTAGGCCGTCGCTGGAGGCCGCGAGGAGCTGCCTGGCCCGATCGTCGATCTCGTGCATCTATCGGTCCTCCAGGGCCGGAGACCGGCCCCTGGTCCTAGTCGGTCGCTTCAGCCGCCTCGTCGCACTCGCCGGTCCAGCCGGGAGGCTCATAGATGCAGTACGGTTCCGAGGCGAGGTAATCACCCGTGACCTCAAGTGCGCGCGCACGGCACCCGCCGCACACGGCCTTGTACTCGCACGCGCCGCATTTGCCCTTGAGCAGCGAGTAGTCGCGGAGCTCGTTGAAGACCTTCGAATCGGTCCAGATCTGCGAGAACGGACGGTCCTTCACGTTGCCGAGTTGCATGTCGAAGTACCCGCACGGCTGCAGGTCGCCCACGTGCGAGATGAAGCAGAACGTGATGCCGCCGAGGCACCCGCGCGTCATCGCGTCCAGGCCGTACTCCTCGCGCGTGACCTTCTTGCCCTCGGCCTTGGCGAGCTGCCGGATGATCCGGTAGTAGTGCGGCGAGTCGGTGGGCTTGAAGTGCAGCGGGCTCGTCTTCTGGCGGTGGTACGCCCACGTGAGCACGCGCTCGTACTCCTCCGGCGGCAGCTCCTTGTCGAGCAGATCGCTCCCGCGGCCCGTGGGAACCAGCATGAAGATGTGGAACGCGTCGATACCGAGCTCCTCGGCGAGGTCATGCACTGCCTCCACCTTGGTGTGGTTGAGCGTGGTGACCGTCATGTTGATCTGCACGCCCACGCCGTGGGCCTTGGCCATCTTGATGCCGGCGATCGAGGCGTCGAAGGCGCCGGGCTCGCCGCGGAACGCGTCGTGCTCCTCGGCCGTGGGGAAGTCGATCGAGACCGAGATGCGCGGGATCTTGTGCTCGGCCATCTTGGCCGCGATCTCCTCGGTGATGAGCGTGGCGTTCGTGCCGATGACCGGCATCGCGCCCTTCTCGTGCGCGTAGTCGACGATCTCCCAGATGTCGGGGCGCATCAGCGGCTCGCCGCCGGTCAGGATGATGATCGGGTTGGAGATCGTGACGATGTCGTCGATGACCTCCTTGATCTTCTCGAGCGAGAGCTCGCCCGCGTAGTGACCGAACTCGGCCGCGGCGCGACAGTGCGCGCAGCTCAGGTTGCAGCTGCGGGTGATCTCCCATGCGATGATCCGCGGTGGCTTGATGCCGGTGCGCTTCCGGTACGCTTCGGCCGCCTCGCCGCCGCCGGGCCGGAAGCCCGTGGAGCGCGCGCCGCCGTGACGCTGGCGGTCCATCGGTACGCCTGCCGGGTGCCCGCCCGGATGCCCCGCCGGCATCTCCGCGCCCGCCGGGATCTGGGGATGCCCGGCGGGCATGCCAGGGTGGCCCGCCTCGGCGGGCGACCGAAGCGAGTCACTTCCGGAGACTACGAGCGAAGGCCGCCCGCCGGGGCGGGCTCCCACCGGCATGCCGATGGCGGTCTGCCCGCAGCCGGCCATGGCCTCGGCCATCTCCTGCTCGTCGATCGTGGG
>JAZIGI010000042.1:0-18925 GCA_036679125.1 Actinomycetota bacterium
TTGGTCTCGGAGGTCATGCTGCAGCAGACGCAGGTCTCGCGGGTGGCGCCGAGGTACGAGGCGTTCCTGCGCGCCTTCCCCACGGTGGAGGCGCTCGCGGTGGCGCCGGTCGACCGCCTGCTCGCCGTCTGGCAGGGCCTCGGCTACAACCGCCGCGCGCTGGGGCTGAAACGTGCCGCCGAGGTGATCGTGGCGCGTCACGAAGGCGCGGTCCCCTCCACGCTTGAGGAACTCACCGCGCTTCCGGGCGTTGGGCGGGCCACCGCGGCGCAGGTCCTCGCGTTCGCGTTCGACATCGGCGTGCCGTTCATCGAGACCAACATCCGGGCGGTGTACCTGCACGAGTTCTTCCCGGGGGCGGAGGATGTGCCCGACTCGGCGCTTCTTCCACTCGTGGCCGACACGCTCGACCACGCGCGTCCACGCGAGTGGTTCTGGGCTCTGCTCGACTACGGTACGCATCTCAAGGCGACACAGCCGAATCCGTCGCGCCGGAGCAAGCACCATGTGAGGCAGTCGCGCTTCGAGGGCTCGAACCGGCAGTTGCGCGGACGCCTGCTTGCCGAGCTCACTGCGCGAGCGGGCAGCGGCCGCGTCTCGCTCGAAGAGCTCGCCGCGGCGGTCGGGTTCCCCGCCGGGGATGTCGGCCGCGCACTCGAGGCGCTTCAGTCCGAGGGGTTCGTGGCTGCCTCGAGCGAGGGCTGGCGCCTGGCCTGAACCCCCGTCATCGCGGTCGCCTCGGCCTCGAGCATCCGGGCCACCACGTCGACCGCCATGCCGTTGTCGGCCGCGATCCGCGCGGCGTCGTCACTCTCGATCGAGAGCATGCGGGCCCCGGTGGGCAGTGTCGCGACCTTGAACCGCGCCGGCCCGAGCGACGTGGGCACCTCGGTGACATCGCGGTCGGCGAGTCGCCGGTCGCACGGCAGCATGCGCACGCCGAGCGTGCCCGTCTCCGCCATCAGCCGATCGGCAAGCGCCGACGCGTGCGACGTCTCGGCGAGCACGGACACCACGATGGCGGCACGCCCCTTCTTCATGACCACCGGGGTCTGCCACACATCGAGCGCGCCCGCGTTGCGCAGCCGTTCGGCCGCGACCGCGAGCTCCTCGGGGGTCAGATGGTCGATGTTGGACTCGAGGAGGGTCACCCGATCGCGTCCCGCCGCGTCGGCCGCGGACTCGCCCAGGAGCAGCCGCGCCACGTTGGGCAGGCCGATCTCGCGCGTGCCGCACCCCGTGCCGACTCGGCGCACCACCATCGGCGGGACCGGGCCGAACCCGCTGGCGAAGGTGCGTACGGCCGCCGCACCGGTGGGGGTGGTCAACTCGCCACCCACCGGCCCCGGCAGCACCGGCATTCCCTCCAGCAGCACCGCGGTCGCGGGCGCCGGCACGGGAAGCTCTCCGTGCTCGGTCATCACGGTCCCGCCGCCGAGCGCGAGCGGCGACGCGGTGAGACCCGTCACGCCGAGGGCGTGCATCCCCATGGCGATGCCGAGGAGGTCGACGAGCGTGTCCGCGGCGCCGATCTCGTGGAAGTGCACGTCGTCGATGTCGACTCCGTGCACTTGCGATTCGGCCCGGGCGAGCTCGCGCAGCGCACCGAGCGCGGCCTGCCGGGTCTCGTCGGCGATGGGGGCGTGTGCGATGAGGTCCCGCAGTGCACGGAAGTCGCGCCGCGGGGCACCCGCCTCCGTCACGCGCACGCCGGTGCCGCCGATGCCTGCCGAGCCACACTTCGGGGCCTCTACCGAGATGGCCTCGAGCCCCATGGCGGCGAGCGCCTCCCGCAGCACGTCGAGGTCGAACCCTGCATCGATGAGCGCGCCGAGGAGCTTGTCGCCCGAGATGCCGGTGGAGCAGTCCAGGTAGGCGATCATCCGGCATCACCGCCCGTGGCGGCTACGACCATGTGGTTGATGCGGCTGGCGAGCGCCGCGGCGCCGAACCCGTTGTCGATGTTGACCACCGACATGCCTGAGGCGCACGAGTTGAGCATGCCGAGGAGCGCGGCCAGCCCGCCGAACGAGGCGCCGTATCCTACCGATGTGGGGACGGCGACGACCGGGCACGACACCAGTCCGGTGACGAGAGAGGGGAGCGCGCCTTCCATGCCCGCAACGGCGATGATGACGTTGGCGTCGCGCAGCACGTCGGTGTGCGCGAAGAGCCGGTGCACGCCCGCCACCCCGACGTCGTAGAGCCGCGTGACCCGGTTGCCCATCACCTCGGCGGAGATCGCCGCTTCCTCCGCGACGGCATGGTCGGCCGTTCCGCCCGTGGCCACCACCACGTGCCCTACGGCGGGCCGCTCGGCACGTCGGTCGACCACGAGCAGCCGCGGGGCCTCGAAGTAGCGCGCGTCGGCGGCCACCTGCGCCACCTTCTGGAAGTGCGAGGCGGTGGCCCGGGTGCCGAGGAACACGTCTCCGTGCTCGAGCATCTCACGCGCGATCGAGCGCACCTGGGACGGGGACTTGCCCTCGCAGAAGACCACCTCCGCGAACCCGCATCGGAGCGCTCGATGATGGTCGATCTTCGCGTCTTCGATAGCGGTGAAGGGAAGTCGCGCGAGGGACTCCATGGCCGTGTCGCTGTCGACTTCGCCCGAGGCCACCTGGTCGAGCAACTCACGCAAGCGTGCGGGGTCCATGCGTGCTCCTGTTCTCGAAGCTCTTCGGGTCACTCACTCACAAACGCTCTGCGAAGGTTATACACTGTTCAGACACGGCGCGAGGCGGGGGTCGGTCTGCGTATACCGGATTACATAGCGCACGTCGAAGCGCCCGAGCGGCTCATCGTCTTCGGTCGTGCGCTCGCGTGCGTCGTGCTCCTCGTGATGCTGGGCCTCGGCTCCTCGGCCAGCGCGCTCACCGTTCCGTGCATGGTGGGCGGCGGCATGTTCGTGGCGTGGACGATCGTGTGGGCGTTCTGGATGCGTCAGGGCGGAAGCGACCTCACCAGGAAGCTCGGCTGGACGGTCGCCGTGGACTCCGTCGCACTCGCCCTGCTCTCGGCGAACACGCCGGTCCCCGGAAACCCGTTCTACGCATGGTACGCCGCCGAGGCGGTACTCTTCGCCCTCTCGCTGAAGCGGCAGCAGGCGTGGCTCTTCGCGGCGATGCTCGCCGCCTCCCACGCTCTCGGCCAGTCCTTCCGCGGGAATGTGGTGGGCGGCGGGAGCTACGTGTTCCTGCTGGTGAGCTCCGCGTCGCTCATCGCGATCGGCTACTTCGTGGCCACGGTCCTGAGCGACGAGGAGAAGCGCCAGGCGAAGGCGGAGACCCAGCGAGCAGAGGTCGAGGCGCTCAACGCCAGACTCGAACGCAGCATGAACGAGCTCCGGGCGGTCACGCAGGTCACCGAACTCATCCACTCGACCCTCGAGCTCGAGACCATCGGTCCCACGTTGCTCGACATCCTCGAGAAGGTCATCGACATCCCCACGGCCTCCCTCACCGTCATCGACAAGGACAAGCAGGAGACGCTCTTCTCCACCAGCAGCGTCAGGCCTGGTGTGAGCCGTAGCTACTCGGGCTACGACCTCACCGGCGTGACGACGCCCGATTCGACCGGCGCGTTCGCCTGTATCGAGTTGGTGGATCACGAGACGACGTCGGTGATCTTCTGCGCCGACGAGGCCGCCATGGCCACGCTAGGCGCCGAGGACCGCGTGGTGCTGCAGGCCGTCGCCTCCGAGCTGGTCGTTGCCGTTGAGAACGCGCGTCTGTACCGGCTCACGAAGCGGCTCGCCATCACCGATGAGCTCACCGATCTCTTCAATTACCGGCACCTGCAGCAGCGTCTCGACGACGAGATCCACCGGGCCGAGCGCTACGGCAAGCGCCTGTCGTTCCTCATGCTCGACGTGGACGACTTCAAGCGGGTCAACGACGTGCATGGCCACCGGGTCGGTGACCAGGTGCTGTCCTCGGTCGGGCAGGTGTTGAAGGCCACCGTGCGTGAGGTGGACATCGTCGCCAGGTACGGTGGCGAGGAGTTCTCGGTCATCCTGCCCGAAACGGATGCTCCCGGCGCGTTCATCGCTGCCGAGAAGATCCGGGAGGCCATATCTCTATACCGGTTCCGCGACGCCGACGGTGAGCCGGTCATCCACGTCACGATCAGCATCGGCCTGGCGAGCTTCCCCGCTCACGCCACCGACAAAGAGTCGCTGCTGCGTGCGGCCGACGATGCGCTCTACCACGCGAAGGCGACCGGCAAGGACAGGGTGCGCGCCCCGCGCCTCCGGCTCCGCCGACCGGCGGCCGGCGACGCCCCGACCGAAAGGATCGCCGAGTGAGCACGATCGCCTACCTGGGACCCGCCGGGACGTTCAGCGAGGTCGCCGCACACTCGATCGGCGCGGACGAGGTCGTGCCCGTGCCATGTGTGACCATCGCCGAGGTCTTCGAGGCGGTCGAGCGCGGCAAGGCCGAGCTCGGCGTCGTGCCGATCGAGAACTCCATCGAGGGCTCGGTCGTGGCCACGCTCGATGCGCTCGTGTTCGAGTCGTCGCTCGAGATCCAGCGTGAGCTCGTGCTCGACATCCGCTTTGCGTTGGTGAGCGCTCCGGGCTCCACGCTCGCTGGCATCACCGAGGTGGTCGCGCACCCCCAGGCGAGCGGTCAGTGCCGCAGGTGGCTCGAGCGCAACCTGCCGGGCCGGCCGATCACGGCCGCCAACTCCAACGCGGAGTCGGTGCGGCTCGCGGCGGCAACACCCGGCGTGGCGGGGCTCGGCCCCGCGCTTGCGGCCGACATCTACGGCGCCGCGGTCATCGAGCACGACGTGCAGGACTACGCCGGCAACCAGACACGCTTCGTGGTGATCGGCCGGGGCATCCAGCCGCGGACGGGCTCCGACAAGACGTCGCTTGCGCTGTTCATGAAGCAGGACAAGCCCGGCGCTCTCCTGATGATCCTCTCCGAGTTCGCCTACGGCGACATCAACCTCACCAAGATCCAGAGCCGGCCTACCAAGCGGCAGCTCGGCGACTACATGTTCTTCGTGGACCTCGAGGGCCACGTGGACGACCCTCATGTGCGTCTTGCGCTTGACTGTCTGCGCCTGAAGCTCCGCGAAGTGAAGGTCCTCGGCAGCTATCCCGTAGCGCGGTAGTCGGCGATCCCCCATTCCCACTGAGGGGGTCGCTGTGCTACAAGGTATAAGCGGAACGGAACGATGTGATAAGCAATCCGAGTATCAGGGAGACGCCGATGACCGATCAGCCTGTCGACTACCATCCGATGTGGGAAGAGCTCGGCCTCGATCTGCCGATGCACGATGCACTGCTCGAAGCGGTCGGCGGGCTGTATGGCTCGACATTCCTCACGCAGCGCGACCGTCCGGAGGGCATGGGGTATCTCGACTTCGTGATGAGCGAGGTGCACGGCCTGCGCATCAAGGAGCTGCATGACTTCCGCAAGGACGGCGGCAAGGTCGTGGGCACCTACTGCCTCTACGTCCCGGAGGAGCTCATCCGTGCCGCGGGCGCATGGAGCGTGGGTATCTGCGCTGGCGCCGAGTGGGCGTACGGCCAGGTGGAGCAGGTCCTGCCCCGAAACACCTGCGCGCTGATCAAGTCCATGATGGGCTTCAAGCTGGGCAAGGTCTGCCCGTACCTCGAGGAGGCCGACCTGCTGGTCGGTGAGACGACGTGCGACGGGAAGAAGAAGGCATACGAGGAGCTCGGCAAGCTCCAGGACATGCATGTGATGGAGCTGCCCCAGATGAAGCGCGCGAAGGACGTCGCCTTCTGGCGCAGTGAGCTCGTGGACCTGATCGCCAAGCTTGAGGAGCTGACCGGCAACACGGTGACGCCCGAGAGGCTCAAGGCTTCGATCAAAGAGGTCAACGACAAGCGCCGCGCCCTCCAGCGGGTGAACGCCGCACGGGCCGCCGATCCGGCGCCTATCTCGGGCCTGGACGCGTTGCTCGCCGTCCAGGTCGCGTTCTATGACGACGTGCCCCGCTTCACCCAGATGATGAACGCGCTGGCCGATGAGCTCGAGGCGCGCATCAGCCAGGGTGTGGGCGTAGCGCCCAAGGGCGCGAAGCGCGTGCTGATCACCGGCACGCCGATGGCGCTTCCCAACTGGAAGCTGCATCAGATAGTGGAGACGGCCGGCGGTGTCGTCGTGGGCGAGGAGATGTGCACCGGGTCGCGCTACTACGAGAAGCTCGTGAGCGAGGACGCATCCACGTTCGACGAGATGCTCGACGATCTGGCCGCCAAGTACCTGGACATCAACTGCGCGTGCTTCACACCCAACGACGGCCGCCTCGATGACGTGGTCCGCATGGCACGGGAACTCAACGCCGACGGCGTGATCGACTACTCGCTGCAGTTCTGTGGAACCTATCAGATCGAGTCGACGGCCGTGCAGAAGCGCGTACGCGAGAGCGGTCTTCCGGTGCTCAGCATCGACACCGACTACTCCGCCGAGGACGTCGGCCAGCTCTCGACCCGTGTCGAGGCGTTCCTGGAGATGCTGTAGGCCATGCGGGTCCTCGGACTCGACATCGGTTCCAGGAGCATCGACGCGGTCTGGCTCGACGACGATCGGATCGTGGATTGGGCGGTGGCCGACTCGGGACATGATCCCGGGTCGGCCTCGGCCGTCTTCGTGGAGCGCGATGCACACGATGCGGTCGTCGCCACCGGCTACGGCCGACATGTCGCCAAGGAGCGCTTCGGCTGCGGCGCCGTCACCGAGATCACCGCGTATGGTCTTGGTGCGGCGGCGCTGTTCCCGAACGCCGCATCGGTACTCGACATCGGCGGGCAGGACACCAAGGTGATCTCACTGGGACACGCGGGCCGAGTGGTCGACTTCGAGATGAACGACAAGTGCGCAGCCGGCACCGGGAAGTTCCTCGAGGTGATGGCGCGCGCGCTCGGCTTCTCGCTGGAGGATATGGCCGAGCAGGCGCGCAACGCCGAAACGGGCATCGCTATCTCGAGCATGTGCACGGTGTTCGCGGAGAGCGAGGTCACCGGACTGGTGCACCGCGGTGAAGACCGCGCGCGGATCGCGCGTGGCCTTCATGAGGCGATCGCCAAGCGGACGCTCGGTTCGCTGAAGCGCGTGAACGCCACCGGTCCGCTGGTCTTCGCCGGCGGCGTGGCGAAGAACCCGGCGATGGTGGACCTGATAACCAGAGGATTCTCAGGCGAAGTGCTCGTGCCTGAAGAGGCGCAGATCGTCGGGGCATACGGCGCGGCGCTCAGCGCCGCGCGCGACGGAAAGGAGGCCATCTGATGGCCAAGCGGATACTTATCACGAACGACACGTTCGGGGGAGCCGACCCGGAACTCGGCGCGATCCTGATGCGGAGCTTCCTCGTGTCGCTCTCCCACGAGGTGCAGCGCCCGCTCGCCGTGATGCTCGTGAACGAGGGCGTCCGGCTCGCCTGCATCGGCTCCGAGGCGCTCGACGAGCTACGCCGACTCAGCGAGGCGGGCGTGATGGTGCGTGCGTGCACGACCTGCCTCAAGCACTTCGACCTGCTCGATCGGCTCGAGGTGGGAGAGGCGAGCAACATGCCGTCGCTTGTCTCGGCCGTGTGCGGCCCCGATGAGATCGTCACGATCGGCTGACGGTGGCGACGAGCGCGAAGGCGACCGGTGCGGGACCTGTGGCTGGGGCGGATCGACCTGGTACTCTTGAGGCCAGCCGATCGGAGTCCCACATGCCGCTCCTGACCGTCGACCTGCACAACCATACGCCCCTGATCCCCACCGACTATCGTGGGGACATCGCCACAACGCCGCGCCAGATCGTCGAGCGCGCGCTTGAGGTCGGCATCGACGTGTGGGGCATCGCCGACCACTGGAGCGCGGCGTACGGCCCGCTGGTGGTGCAGGCGGCCGAGGACGTCTTCGCCGAGACGGGACGACGGCTGCTCGTGCTGCCGGGCGCCGAGCTGCGCATCCGTCACGACGGTGAGGAGACGCACATGGTTGCGCTCTTCCCGCCACACGAGGTGGCGGAGCGCTTCGCGGCGCTGCTGGACGCTCTCGGCCTTGAGGATCCGGTGGCCCCGCTCGAGGAGCTGCCCTTCTTCGCCCACGACCACGACCCGCTCGATGTGGCGCGACTCGTGGATGAGGCCGGCGGCCTGTGCCACATCGGACACGTGGATCGCAGCTTCGGCGAATACTGCTTCATGGACTCCGAGTTGGTGCACCATCTGGCCGAGTGCGAGCACGTCTCGGCCGTGGAGCTCATCGATCACGCGTGCCGGAAGCGGTTCCGCGATGGGCTTGCCATCGCGCATATCTCGTCGTCGGACTCCCACTCGCTTGAGGAGATGGGTCGTCGTACCGCCACCCTCGATCTGCCGGAGCTCTCGTTCGAGGGCCTGCGCGCCGCCTTCCGTGAGGCGCGCGGCTAGTCCTGCGCGCGAAGCGGCGTGAGATCGCCCGCGGCCGGCACGCCGAGTGCCAGGTGCCCCGTCATCCTGTCGGCGAGGAAGGCCGAGCGGTCGGCCGCGTCCAGGGCGAGCGGCAGGACGTCTCCGCCTCGTACCACGCCGAGCGACCCACGCGCACACGCGGTCTCCCCGTACGCTGTCACCTCGTCAGCCCCCGCCACGCCGCCCGCGATGAGCAGTGGCACCGCGCCACCTCCGTGGTAGAGCGGACCGGCGGCTGGCGTCTGGTGGTCCGGACAGACAACGACCACGATCTCGCCACGCTCCACGAGCGGCACAAGCGGACCGAGCGCACGATCGACCGCGGCGATCACCTCCGCCTTGCGGGCGGGGTCCTTCTTGTGCCCGGCCATGTCGGTGCGCTTGGTGTGCAGATGGATGAAGTCATAGCCCTCGGCGATCAGTTCGAGCGTAGCGGCAACGCGCACGGCCACATCGGTTTCGGTGTCCGACGCCGTGCCGAACTCGCGGTGATCGAGACCCACGGCGGCCCCGAGCCCCCGGTAGAGAGGGCCCGATCCGAGCGTCACCCCGCGCATCCCGAAGCGGCGCGGGAAGGGTGTGAAGCCGGTGGCCGAGCCCGCCCACTTCACGAGCATGGTATCGAGCGGCCGCTCCGCGAGTACGGAGCGCGATCGCCTGATCCAGGCGTTCAGCACGCTGGCGGTACGTTCAGCGGCCTCCGGGTCGGGCGCCTCCTCGAGAGGCAGCACCGCGAGGACGGTGGTGCCGTCGTGCAGAGGATCGGCATCGCTCACGAAGTGCGACAGGGGGCGCTCGTCCAGCGGCCGCAGGAACAGCAGCCCCTGCAGCGCCCCGGTGTGGACGAAGCGGACTGCCACGCCATCGATCTCTGTCGCAAGGGCTGCGTCCGCCAGGTAGGGCGCGTATCCGGTGCGCGGATCAGGTCGCTCATCGATCCAGAGCACGCCGTCGCGCTCGCTCACGCTGACGGCGTTCGCACGCAGCACGATCTCGCCGGGGGCCGGGTCATGCCCCTCGCCGAGCGCTTCGAGCAGACCCCGGCCCGGGAACTGCTCCGGCGCATAGCCGAAGATCGCGAAGTGCGCTTGATGCGAGCTGGGCGCAAGCCCGGGGCCGATCGGATAGAGCAGGCCGCAACGGCCGAGGGTGGCCAGTCGATCGAGGTTCGGTGTGTGGGCCGCCTCGATCGGCGTGCGCGGGCGCGCGACATCGGGGTCCCGCCCGGGGATCGGTCCGGCGAGCGCTCCGTACGGGCGATCGCCCGCGCCATCGGGCACAACCAGTACGATCGGTCGCAGCGTGCCGCTGACGCTCACAACGTGGCTCCTCTCCTCGTACGATGCCCCTCAGACGTTCACCAGCTAGTATGTCATAGGGGTGTGACCGATGAGGGGAGCGCACATGGCAGACCGATCGGCACGGGATCTGACCGCGCACGCACGTGAGCGGTTCGGTCCGCGTGCGGGCGATTACCGCACCAGCGAGCTGCACGCCGGCGGCCCCGACCTCACGCTTCTGATCGACTGGCTCGCCCCGCGGCCAGGGGAGAAGGCGCTCGATGTGGCGACCGGCGGAGGCCACGTGGCCCTCGCGCTCGCGCGCGGCGGCGTGGACGTGGAGGCGTGTGACCTCACGCCCGAGATGCTCGAGGAGGCACGCGGGCTTCTCGAGGACCACGACTGCACCGCACGGTTCGCCGTGGCCGAGGCGGGCGCGCTTCCGTATCCGGACGCGGAGTTCGATATCGTCACCTGTCGCATCGCCGCACATCACTTCCCCGATGCCCAGGCGTTCTTCGACGAGGTAGCCCGTGTCCTCAAGCCCGGCGGACGGCTTGGCTTCCAGGATCAGACGCTGCCGCCGGAAGGTCCCTCGGCCGTCCTCACCGACGTGTTCGAGCGAACGCGGGACTCGAGCCACAATCAGGCGTATAACGAGAGGGGATGGATGACCCTCATCGAACGGGCGGAACTGGTCATCGAGCGGTCGCAGTTGGTCGACAAGCGGCACGATTTCCGCGATTGGACCGTCCGTCAGGGCTGTAGTGAGGCGACAGTGGTTGAGTTGACGCGACAGATGGCCGAGGCGCCCGAGGGGATGCGCCGGTGGCTCGAGCCCGAATACGAGGGCGAACGCATCGTGGCGTTCAACAACCGTCACCTGGTGGTGCTGGCCACCAAACGGCCGTGACCCGCGGGGCGGCATACACGATCGCGCTGGTCGCGGTGATGCTGCTTGCCGGATGCGGACCGGACACGGCGCCCGAGCCTCCCGTCCCGGGCCCGACGACACCGGCGGTCACCGAGCTCGGCGATGTGGAGGTCACGGAGTACGAGGGCGAGAAGCTGGACTCGTCGGACGCCTTCCGTGAGAACTCGATCGCCGGGCCGCAGTACGTGGATGTCGCAACGTACGAGCTCGATGTGTCTGGTCTCGTGGACGACCCCGCAACCTACACCTATTCCGAGGTCACGAGCGGTTTCCCGGGCTACGAGAAGGTCGTGCGACTCGACTGCGTGGAAGGCTGGGGCGCAACGATCCTGTGGCGCGGCGTGCTCGTTCGCGACATCCTCGACCGTTCGGGCGTGCGGCCAGACGCGCTGAGCGTGGTGTTCACCGCCGCCGACGGCTACACCACCTCGTTCCCGGTGACGTACTTCTACGACAACGACATCCTGCTCGCGTACTCCATGAACGGGGTCACGCTGCCGCGGGAGCGGGGTTTCCCGTTCCAGCTCGTGGCCGAGGACAAGTGGGGCTACAAGTGGTGCAAGTGGGTCGTTGGGATCGAGCTCGTGGCCGACGAGGACCCCGGCGGCTACTGGGAGGACCGGGGATATGGCAACGACGGAGATCTCGATGAGTCGTTCTTCGGCGACTGATGGTGAGCGGACAGCACGCCCGGTGGCGTGATGCGCGATACTGGTGCCGTGAGGTCCTACAGAACATAATGGCCCGAACAAAGGAGGGGCGATGCTCAAGGAGTTCAAGGAGTTCGCGATCAAGGGCAATATGATCGACCTGGCCATCGGCGTCATCATGGGCGGCGCCTTCGGGGCCGTGGTCACATCGCTGGTGAAAGACGTGATCATGCCGCCGATCGGCGCCCTGCTCGGTGGCGCCGACTTCTCGAACCTCATGTGGGTGATCAAGGAGGGTTCGACCGCGGCGCCGTACGCGACGCCAGCGGCCGCGGCGGAAGCCGGTGCGACCGTGATGGCGTATGGCGCCTTCATCAACACGGTCATCAACTTCGTGATCGTGGCGCTCGCGATCTTCATGGTCGTGAAGGCGATGAACAGACTGCGCAAGCAGGAGGAAGAGGCCGTCTCCACCAAGCCGTGCCCGTTCTGCAAGAGCGACATCGCCCTCGAGGCGACCAGGTGCCCCGCGTGCACGAGCGAGATCTGAGCGCCGGAATCGCGATCGTGTGACATGCGGCCCGGGCGTGGATGTCCGGGCCGCTTCGTATGCCGACGATGGCAGCCTGGCGGTGGGGTCGGCGGTCAGCCTTCGAGCACCCTGCGCACGACCGCATCGAAGTCCGCGGCGGGCGCCCCGCTGCGTTCGGCGCGCCAGGCATCAATCACGGCGCGTCCGACCGGCTCGAAGTACTCCGCCACGTAGCGGCGGTAGCCCTCTTCGTCGTAGGTGACAGTGCCGTCGAAGTTGACGTAGTTGCCGGACAACTGGCAGCTCAACTGTCCCGCACCCTGGCCCCAGTCACCACCGACGAGCTCCGAGACACGCTCGCCGTTCAGGCGACGGATCGGCTGCAGCAGTTCGACACCCGCGTACCGGAGCACGCGGGTCGCCGCATCGATGCCCTCCGGCATCTGCGAGAGCTTGATCCGGCCATCATGGGTGTCGCGCTCTCCGGCGATCACCGGGACGTCGTCATTCGACCACGCGAGCGGCACGCGCAGGAGATGCAGGTACAGATGGCAGGCGAGGCACGGGGAGCAGAGCCCGAAACGGCGCTGCACCTCGGCGCCGGAGCGTGCGTTCATCGCCGACCAGAGAGCCGGGTCTGAGAGGGCGACGGGGTCGTGGACGATCACCCGGTCGCCGATCAGTGTGCGCAGTGTGGCCACAGCACGCATGGGAGCGTCGCGATCGCCGATCTCTGTGCCGGTGAACGCCACGGTGGGGACCAGTTCCCTGAAGCCATGCTCGTTCACGGCGGCCACAGCGGCGGCGACGCTGTCCCGTCCTGCGATCTCGACGATTGCGCGATGATGTCCCATACCTGGATTGTACCCGAGCAGCCTGACAGAAGAGCATCACGGGCGTGCCCGGTCGTGCCGGGGCCTTCGTGGGCCCGTCACTACGGCCGGCGCACGCCCGCGATGTCCCATCGAGCGGTGTAGGCAGGCCTGTCCGAGGTGGCGTCGACCGACTGCACGGCGCTGCCGCTGAATGTGTCGTCACCGGTGAGCGCTCCACGGAACTCGAGGCTGCCCATGAGCATCTCCCCGGTTTCGCCGGTACCCGTCACGAATCCCAGGTAGCTCCATCCTTCACCCTCGGCTTCAAGGAGTCCTTCGTAGCGCAAGGCGGGGAGGTGTGCGGTCATGCTGTCCCCAAGCACTGTGAGCTCCCAGTCGCCCGCAGGTGACGTGATCGTGGCGGCGAGTGCCGGGTCGTCGACCCCGGCAAGACTCGCGGTGACCGTCCAGACGCCCTCAAGGTACGAGAAGCTCGCCGAGTGCGCCGATGGTGCAAGTGGCATGGTAGATGGCTGTGAGGACGTGTCCTCGACAGGCGTAGAGGTCACGGGAGCGCCCCGCTCATCGCTCTGACCGCAGCCAGCGAGGCCGAGGGACAGCGTGAGGGCGACGAGGATGGCACGGGCGACTGTGGTTGTACGCATGACAACACCTCCTGTGCGGGAGTGTACAGGAGCATGCATCGGAAGAAGCGTCCGGGATAGAGGATGTGTATTATGTAGAGCGGACCGGGTGCCGATCCGGTTGGCACGGACGCACGCTCTTCGGGTACGCTGTGGCCGAGGGTCGGAATGCCGTGAGCGACACTTCCCGGGGGGTGTGGCGCTTCGGCGGTGACGGGGAGGGTCATCATGTCCGACATCCGCATTCTCGATGTGGACGAGTCGCTCACGGATGTGTTCCTGGCGTACGCCGTTGCATATGGCGGGGTGCACGACGATTCATACACCACGTCCGACGAACTCGCCCGGTTCGATCCGGCACGTGAACCCGCGGCGATCGCGGTCGACCCCGAGAACGCTGTGGTCGGCGCCGCGTCGCTGATGTTGGACGGCTACGCCGGCGAGGGGATCGCGCGGTTCCGCATCGCCCACTCACTCTATCCCGCGTACTACCCCGCGCTCATCGATCGCGTGCTCGCCAGGCTGCCCGGCACGATCTCACGGGTCTTCCTCTTCCTGCCGGAGCGCGCGGGAGACGCAGAGGAGGCGCTGGGGGCCATCGGCTTCGGCATCTGCCGGCGGGCGTACGTTCTGCGACATACCGACCCACGTGGCGTGTCGCATCTCGAGTACCCCTCGGAGACGCACATCCAGCCCGCTACCGCCGCGATCGCCAGCGACTGGGCGCACGTGGTGAACGCGGCATTCCATGGCGAGCCGGGGCGCTACGATCTCACGTACGAGCGGGCGGGCGAGCTCCTGTCCTCACCGCGCGTCCTGAAGGGCGCGACGCTCATCGCGTACCGGGGCGGGATACCCGCCGGGGTCGTGCTCACGACGGTCGACGCGGTCGACCCGTGCGCCGCTGAGATAGAGACGCTGGCCGTGGCGCCCGCGCAGCAAGGCATGGGCATCGGCCGATGCCTGCTGCATGACGCCGTGGCGGCCGTCGGACGGCACGGCTGCCGCTGGGTGACGATCTCGGTCAGCACGTTCAACCGGCGGGCGGTGGCCCTGTACCTCGACTCGGGGTTCCAGGCCGATGACATCCGCGTGTGCTGGGAGCGGCGACTCGCCTAGCCGGGCGTGCCGAGGAGCGTGCGCATCTGGGCAAGCGCATCGGCACGCGCATCGCCCTCCAGCGCGTCCACGTGCTTGAGCGCGAGGACGACTCCCCGGAAGGCATCCCTGCGGGCGCGGCGGCTGAGCCTGCCCGGCTCGGCGGGGATGAACACGGCGAGATCGGCGGAGAGCCGGAACCGCGAGGCGGTGGCCAGCGCCCGGTCCATCGCATCGGCTGACGGCTCTGACCAGGGCTCACGGGTGTACATCACGAGGGCGAGCGCAGCCCCGGCCGCCTCGCCGCCCTGACGCTGCAGTCCGAGCATGGCGGCGGCCATCGTTGGGTCGATCGGTGGTGTGCGGGACATCCGGGACCCCTTGCCTCGTGGATGCGACGATTGTAGCGCGGCGACCGACATGCGCCGAAGGACGCGCGGGCGCTGGCGTCTCACGGTATGCTTGGCGACGGACGCCCAGGGTGAGGAGGGGACAGTGGACGATAATCTGCGTGCGACGGACACGGAGAAGCCCGTTGCCGGGGTCATCGAGTGGACGTATCGTGTCCCGCTGCTCACCAGCAGGTTCATGCTGTGGGACTTCACCCGCGTGATCGTGTTGTCGGTACTGCTGATGTATGTGCTGGTGGCGATCACGGGGTGGCTTGCCGAAGGGGAGCTCGTACTCCTGCCGCCGCAGGTGTTCGTCATCGTCGGCGGCACCATTATCGTGCTGCTCGCGATCGCCGCCCTGCTGCTCGGCAACCACATGACGATGACGTTCGCGGTGGATCCCGAAGGCGTGACGTACGCGTCGGGCTCGCGCGAGCGGAAATGGAACCGGGCCGCGGTGGTTCTCGGTGTGCTGGCTGGCAGTGCGTCGACCGCCGGTGCGGGTATGCTCGCTTCGTCGCGAGAGCAGGGCGGATGGGACTGGGCGGATATCCATGCCGCCCGCTACTTTCCGGGGCAGCATGTGATCTCTCTACGCAACTCCTGGCGGACCGTCATCCGGCTGCACTGCCCCGCCGGTGAGTATGAGGGCATCCGGGCTGTCGTCGCATCGGGACTCGAGCGTGGGACGATCCTGCGGGCGCAGAGCGCTCCGAGCGCCCCCGTCTCACGGCGCGCTCTTCGCGAGTATCTTCGGATCGTGCTGGTACCGGTGCTCGCGGCGGTGCTGGTGACGGCGTGGCCGTGGTTGCACTACGAGGACGGGATGCGGGTGTTGGTGTTCGTGCCCCTGCTGCTCATAGGAGCGTGGCTTGTGCCAGCGGGTTGCCTCAGCCGCGTCATGGCAGGGTTCTCGCTTGCGCCGATGCTGGCGGTCGTGTTCTTCACGGTCCGCGAGATGAGCGTCGCTGTGCCCGGCCTGCTGCCAGGCGAGCGCGCGTATGGATGGGAACTCGATACCGGGCTGCTCGCGGTGACGCTGCTCGCGGAGGCCGTGCTCGTTGCACTGGCACTGTGGCGTCTGTTCGCTCCCGTAGCCCGCGTGGAGGTCGACGACTGAGAATGCGTGTGACGATCACTGACGTGACACCCGAGACGCGGGACGCGTTCGTGCGCTATGCGGCCGAGCACGGGCCCGAGCACGACGAGTCCTTCACGCGCGCAGACGACCTGCTCACCTTCGATCCGCGTCACGAGCCGGCGGCGCTGGCGTACAGCACGGCAGGGGAGATCGTGGGCGCGGCGTCCATCATGTGGGAGGGCTATGTCGAGAAATCGAGCGCCCGGTTCCGCATCCTGCACGCCACCGACTACATCGCGTACCCGCTGTTGATCGAGCGGGTGCTCTCGCAGTTGTCCGGTGCCACCAAGCGTGTGTTCGTGTTCCTGCCGGCCACCGATGGCCATGTGGTACAGGCCGCGGTGACGGCTGGCTTCAAGACGACACGCCGCTCGTACGTGCTCGAGCACACCGACCCGCGGTCGGTGTGCGTCACCGAGCCGCCTTCGGGCATCTCGGTCAGCCCGGCGACGCCGCTCATGGCGGGGATGTGGGCCGAGGTCGTGAACTCGGCGTTCATGGACTTCCCGTGCCGCCACTACATGAGCCTGGAGCAGGCGCGCGTGACGCTCCCGCGCCCCAGCGTGATCGAGGCCGGCACGCTCATCGCGCGCCGCACCGGCGTGCCGGCAGGCGTCGTCCTGACCGTATCGGGCCAGGATGAGAGCGATGTCGCCGAGATCGAGGTGCTTGGCGTGGTGCCGGCCGAGCAGGGCCACGGACTCGGGCGGATGCTGCTGGGCTCGGCCCTCCGCGCGGCCGCCGATGCCGGCGCACGGGCCGTACGGCTGGCCACACTGCCGGTCGATGAGCCTCTGCTCGACCTGTATCTGGACATGGGCTTCACGGTCGTGCGGACGCGTGACTGCTGGGAGGCCGACCGCACCCGGTGACCCGTTGGCGTCTCCCGCGCGACTCGGCGGCGCTGGAGCTGCGTCGGCATCAGCCCTCCGCGTCCGCTCGGCTATACTTGTACCCGGCGTTCGCACGAGACCGCCGTATGCCGGATCGTTCATCCGCCGGGGTGACGCGCCCCCAACAACCGGAGGTTCCGATGCTCGACGGCCGCCATCTTCGCGACAACCTGGACGCCATCCGTGCAGCGATGGGTGCCCGCGCCGGAGGCTGGGACTTCGATCGCTTCGTGGCGCTGGATGACGAGCGCCGGCGCCTCATCGGTGAGGTGGAGAGTCGCCAGGCGCAGCGCAACGAGGCCTCCAAGCGCATCGGGGAGCTCATGAAGGCCGGCCAGCGTGATGACGCAGAGGCCGCCAAGGAGCGGGTGCGGGTCATCAACGAGGAGGTCGCCGCACTCGATGAGCAGCGCACGGCGGTGGATGCCGAGGTGCGCGAGATGCTGTTGACGATCCCCAACATCCCTCACGAGAGCGTGCCGTCCGGAGTCGACGAGAACGACAACATCGAGGTGCGCCGATGGGGTACACCGCCAGAGTTCGACTTCGAGCCAGCGGCGCACTGGGACCTCGGGCCGGAGCTCGGGGCGATCGATTTCGAGCGGGGCGTGAAGCTTGCCAAGAGCCGCTTCGTGGTGCTGGGCCGGGATGGTGCCCGTCTGAACCGCGCGCTTATCAACTTCATGCTCGACACCCACGGCGCCCGTGGATATCGCGAGTGGTCGGTGCCTGCGATGGCTAACAGCGACACGCTGCTCGGCACGGGCCAGCTCCCCAAGTTCGCCGACGACCTCTTCCGCACCGACGAGGGTCTGTACCTGATCCCGACCGCCGAGGTGCAGCTCACCAACTTGCACCGCGATGAGGTGCTCGAGGCCGATGCGCTTCCGCTTCGGTACGTCGCGTACACCCCGTGCTTCCGCGAGGAGGCCGGCGCAGCTGGCCGGGATACCCGTGGGATGATCAGGGTGCACCAGTTCGACAAGGTCGAGCTCGTGAAGTTCGCCCGGCCCGAGGACAGCATGGACGCGCTCGAGGGCATGGTGACCGACGCCGAGTTCATCTTGCAGCAGCTCGGCCTCGCGTACCGCACGATCGTGCTGTGCACCGGCGACATGGGCTTCGGTGCCGCCAAGACCTACGACATCGAGGTGTGGTTGCCGAGCTACGGCGCCTACAAGGAGATCTCGAGCTGTTCGAACTGCTGGGACTTCCAGGCGCGCCGGGCGAGCATCAAGTACCGCTCACCGGGCGAGTTCAAGGGCTCGCGTCTGGTGCACACCCTGAACGGAAGCGGTCTTGCGGTGGGACGCACGCTGGTGGCTGTTCTGGAGAACTACCAGCAGGCGGACGGTTCTGTGGTGGTCCCGGAGGTGCTCCGGCCGTACATGGGTGGCCAGGAGATCATCCGGAAGGATGCCCGATGAAGCGAACCGTAGCACTGCTTGCAGTGACGGCCCTCCTCCTCGCGCTGTTGACCGGCTGCGGACCTGAAGCTGAACCGGTGCAGGACGACGAGCCCGCCGCGGTCTCAGAGAGCCCTGTGTCCCTCGAGGGCCTCGACGCCATGCCAGAAGACGGCGCCGGCGAGAGTACCGCGGCAGCGGCGGCCGTGGCCGCCATCGACGCTGTCCCCGCCGCGGAGCTCGCCTCCGCGGATCGCGAGGCGCTGAAGGCCGATCGACGCCTCGTGGCCTACCTCGTACGCGGAGAGCTCGAAGGGCAGGCCGCGCTCTTCGAAGTGCGCGCCGACGGCATCGCTCACAACATCTACGGCTACGGCCGCGCGTTCGACAGCGGTTCGATCATCTGGCAGCCTGCCGACGAGATGGAGGGCGAGAGCGTCGCGCCACGGAGCGAGGGCGAGATGGACGCGGTCGCCGCCGTCGATGAAGTGATGCGGGACGCGTTTCCCGATGGGGGCTTCACGCTCGGTGCCGGCGGCTACCGGTTCGCATTCGTCGCCGAGGGGCTCAGCCCGGTGTTGATCGAGGTCGCCGCGGACGGCAGCACGATCCTGTCGATCAGCAAGTGACCTTCTCGTCCGTCTTGGGGATGGAGATCTGAGGCAGGAGCCTGCTCGCCGGAAGGTCAACGATCATCGGTCCGGTCGCGGGGGGGG
>JAZIGI010000043.1:0-17130 GCA_036679125.1 Actinomycetota bacterium
CGCACTGCTCTCGCCCGGTGCGTATTCGCGCACGAGCTGGCCGTAGACGTCGTAGTCGTAGCGGGTGGCGGCCCCGAAGTCCCACGTGAGCACGTTTCCCTCGGGCAGTGAGCGCTCGAGGTTGCCGTGTCCCCGTACTCCAGTCACAGCGCCCCCATCACCCAAGAGTGGATACTGTTCTTACGTCTATCAGAGTGGGAAATCCTGGCACAGACTTGAAATATCGCGGCATGTGTGTCCACTGCTGCTCCCTTCCGACCTCGGGTAGACTGAGGGGTGCGCGTGTCGCACCTTGCTGCGCTTGGCCATCAGGCGATCAGGGGGCGCTTCTCTGCCAGCGCGAACGGCCAGTACCGAATGGAGTGATCCAGTGCCGACGGCAAGGAACCGTGCGGTCCGCCTCGTACGCGACATCGAAGCCGTCTTGGGCGATGCGGCGAAGGGCTGGGCCGATCACGGCATCCCGCAGGTGGCCGCCGCCCTCTCCTACTACGCGCTTCTCTCAGTGGCGCCCCTACTGCTCGTGATCGTCACCATCGCCGGTCGGCTGGTGAGCGCACGCGCGGCCACCGCCGAGCTTCTGAGCGCTGCGGACCGTCTCGCCGGGGAGCTCGGCACCACCATGGTGGAGGAGCTGCTCGCCTCGGCATCGCTCCCCACCACCGGCACGCTCCTCAGCGCACTCGCGTTCGCGCTCGCGATCTTCGGCGCCATGCGGCTCTTCAGCCAGCTGCGCTACGTGTTCGACCGCATCTGGGACACCCCGCCCGAGCGCCCCGAAAGCACCTCGCTCTGGGACGGACTGCGGTACACCCTCCGAGCGCTAGCCCTCCACAACCTCCGGGCATTCGCCATGGTGCTCGTGGTCGGCGTGCTCCTCATCGCCACCCTCGCGCTCAACACGATCGTGGCCGCCGTGACATCGAGCTGGTTCGGCGTGGAGCTCCCGGTGCGGGCACTCGAGCTCTACGACGTCCTGCTGTCGCTCGTGCTGCTCTGGGCGATGTTCGCCGCGGTGTACCTCGTCTTGCCGAGGGTCCGGCTGGCATGGGGTGACGTAGCAGTGGGCGCGGCGATCACCGCTGCGCTCTTCACGCTCGGCCGGTGGCTGCTCGGCCTGTACCTCACGAGCTCGTCGATAGGAAGCGCGTTCGGCGCGGCCGGCTCGCTCGTGGTGTTCCTGGTGTGGCTGAACTACAGCTCGCAGATCGTCCTCTTCGGCGCCGAACTCACGCGCGCGTGGACGTACCGCTTCGGCTCGCTCGCACCCACCGGCGCGGATGCGGGAGAACCCGTCTGAGTCCTACGCCGCGAAGCCCACGAGCGGCAGGACGCGGGCGAGCACGCCGCCCACCACGAGCGCGATGGCGACGGTGGCTACGAGCGCAATGGCCGTTGCGCTGTTGCCGTTGCGCCGCCAGTACACGCTCATCGTGGAGATGCAGGGCAGCATGATCGCGTTCACGGTCGCGAAGACCACGATGTCGGTGGCGCTCATGAGCTCGGTGAGCTCCGCACCCGCGAAGCCGGCGGTGGCGACCGCAAGCGCCACGAGCAACTGCAGCGACAGCTCCTTACGCAAGAACCCCAAGAGCAGCGTAAGGCCAGCGATGGCGGGCAGGCCGAGCCACCCCTCCACCACCGGCGCGAGCGGTCCGCTCAGCTTCACGAGCCAGCCCGTCTCGTACAGGCCGCCGAGGACGAGGCTGCCCACGATCACGATCGGCGTTGCGATGAACAGGAACTCCTTGAACTGGTCCCACGCCTTGCCCGCCACGCGCTTGAGCGACGGCCGCCTGAACGGGAACATCTCCATCACCAGCCCGCGCGAGCCGCCCGGCAGCATCTTCTCGAGCGTGAGGCCGCTCCCGAGCCAGACAGCCACCAGGATCGCGAGCACCAGGAGCGTCGGCTGCCAGCCGAGGTAGTGACCCACCGCGCCCAGGATGACCGCGGTCCGCGCACTGCACGGCACGAACAGCACCATGGACGACGCGATCAACCGCTCACGTTTGCTCGGCAGCTGTCCGGCGGCCACCAGCGCGGGCACGTTGCAGCCCGCGGCGGCCACCATCGGCACGATGGCGCGTCCGTGGAGTCCGAATCGGTGCATGAGGCGGTCGGTGAGGAACGCCAGCGAGTTCAGGTAGCCGGTGTCCTCCAGGAAGCCGATCAGGAAGTAGAAGGTGAGGATGTACGGCAGGCCGATCGAGAGCGATGCCTCGATGCCCGCGTCGAAGCCCCAGAGCAGCACGCGGGCGAGCACACCGTCACCGGCAACCGCGGTGATCGCCGCCGAGATGGCGGGAGACGCGTAGGCGGCCCATACGCTCGAGAACCCGCGCGCCAGCAGATCGCCCACGAAGAACAGGAAGCCGAAGATCCCCGCTGCCACCAGCGCCACGAGCGGCACGCCGGTCCACGGCCACGTGGTGAGCGACCACGCGTCGCGCGGGATCCAATGGCGCTTCTCCTTACGGCGCACCGCCTCCTCGCCGAGCAGTCCGGCGAGCCCGTGACGCTCGCGTGCGAGGTGCGTGGCGCCGCTCTCCCCGAAATGCGAGCGCATCGCCTGACGGACACGGCGGAGCGCCGCGGTCACCTCGGGTGACGCGTCCTCAGGCGTCTCGCGCGGGTCCACAAGAAGCGCAAGCGCCGCGCCACGCGCGGTGCGTCCACGCGGGAGGCACTCCCCCGCATCGCACGCGCGCACCAACGGCTCGAGCAGCGCCTCGAAGTCGGGCCCGTACCCCGGCGGTTCGGGCACCGGTTCCGCGGCCGCCCGGAAGCATGCGTCCACGATGGTGCTCACGCCGATGCCCTGCGTAGCGACCGTCTGCACCACCGGGATGCCAAGCGCCGTGGCGAGCGCACCGTCGTCGATCACGAGCCCGGAGCGGCGTGCTTCGTCCACCAGGTTCACCGCCAGCACCACGCGGTGGCCGAGGTCGAGCGCCTCGAGCGCCAGGTAGAGCGTCCTGCCGAGTGTCGCCGGGTCCACCACCACCACGACCACATCGGGTTCGAGTTCGTCGAGCGCACGGAACGCCACCACGTCTTCTTCGGCCACCCCGGTGAACCCGTAGCTGCCCGGGAGGTCGATCACGCCGATCGTGCGATCTCCCGCGCGGGCCAGACCGATATGCACCTCGCGCGTGGTACCGGGATAGTGGGCGGTCTCCACCCCGAGCCCGGTGAGCGCGTTGAAGAGGCTGGACTTTCCCACGTTCGGGTTGCCCGCCAGCGCGATGACGATCTCCCCTGCCGGACGATCGATGAACCGCTCCCCGTCACCGTGACAGGACCGGCTCATCGGCGGATCCCTCGGCCCCCGCGCCCACCGCGCCGGCCGCGTCGCGGCGCACCGTCACCGCCGGCGACGACGATCTTCTCCGCCACCTCTCTGCCGAGCGCGTAGCGGGCGTCGCCGATCTCCACCATAAGCGGCCCCTTGAACGGCGCCACATCACAGATCCGCACGGTCGTGCCGGGGAACATGCCGAGCGATGAGAGGTACGACAGCAGCTCGCCGTCCTCATCCTCGATACGGACGATATCGACCTCATCTCCCGGGCCGCTCTGGCACAGCGGCGTGCCCTCTTGCACCGCGATCACGCCGCTGGCGCTCGGGATGGGATGCCCGTGCGGGCAGACCTCGGGGTTGTCCATGAACCGCTCGAGCGCCTCCTGCACCTTGGGTGAGAGCGCGTGCTCGAGTTCGCACGCCTCGTCGTGCACCTCGTCCCACGGGAGACCGAGCACGTCTACCAGGAAGCGCTCGGCGAGGCGATGACGCCGGATGATGTCGAGGGCGTTCTGGCGACCGGTCAGCGTGAGCTCCACGCCCCCGTCGTCGGTACGTGCAACGAGCCCGCGCGCCTGCAGCCTGCCGAGTGTGGCGGTCACCGTTGGCGCCGAGACGCCCATCGCCTCGGCGATCTGACCCGGCCGCACGTCGCCGCGCTCTGCCAGCTTGTAGATCGTCTCCAGGTACTCTTCGAGGGTCGCGCTGGTCATGGGCACCTTCCGGAGTGAGTGGACGGATCCCGCTCGCGTGAGTATACACTGGGTACGTGGTTTTCCGAAGGCTAACGAGTCCACTACAGCGAGGCTATCGCCGATTCGAGCCGTCCACGCGCCGGGTTCCGTCGGAGTCGCATCTCTCAACCGCTCGTAGCATCGCGTGCGCCGTTCGTACGCTTTCGGCCGCCGCTTGTGCGCTGCAACATGCCGTTCGTCGCAAGCCACCGCTGACTGGCCGGAACACCTTGACGCGCCTGATGAGGTCTCGTACAGTTGCACTTGTCCCGAGAGGTCGGGCCGAGCGGAACCGGAAAGCCAGCGTACCAGTAGCTGCCTAACGGAGCTCTCGAAGGTGGGTCACGCGCAAGCAGGACCGTGCCGGGCAGGCTCCAGATGGTAAGAAACGGGAAGCTGGGGACTACGGATCACGCAGGTCGGGTTTCTCGGGACACCTCTTTGTCCGGACACCCCTCGCCCATGCCTCGGCACAAGCGCGATCCGCGACGCTACTCCCCCGGCCGGTACGTGATCCGCGCGACCGGCGACTCCCAGACCGACACCTCGAGCACGCGCACCGCGCTGCCCACCGTCTCAGTCAACGCCTCGTAGATGTACCGCGACAGGTTCTCGGCAGTGGGATTGAGCTCATCGAACGGCGGCACGTCGTTCAGATACGCGTGGTCGAGCGGCTCCAGCACGGCGGCGAGGTCGCTCTTGAGCGTCTTGAAGTCGTACACGATGCCGACCTCGTCGAGCTGTGATCCGCGTACGACCACCTCGATGTCCCAGGTGTGCCCGTGCAGGTTCCGGCACTCGCCCGGGTAGCCATGCAGCGCGTGTGCCGCGTCGAAGTGTCCCTTGATCATGAGGTCGTACACTTCACGCCTCCGTCTCGAAGAGTCGCATCCCGCCCGGCGGCTCGGGCGCGTCGCCCACGTACTCACGCGAGTCCATCGCCTCGTTGGCAAGCGCGTCGGCATCGGCGTTCGCCTCACGTCGCACATGTTCGAACGTCACGCCTTCGAAGGTGCGGCACAGCGCCTGCGCCTGCAGGAACAGCGGCTTCAGACCTTCGTTCTTCACGCGGTACTCGCCGCGCATCTGCTTGATCGCAAGCTCGCTGTCGGCCCGCACCAGGAGCTTCGTCGCGCCGAGCGAACGAGCAGCACGCATGCCCCACAGGAGCGCCTCGTACTCCGCGATGTTGTTGGTCACCGTGCCAAGGAACGCCCCACCGCGCGCAACGACCTCGCCCGATGGATCGCGCACCACGATGCCGACGCCGCCCGGACCAGGATTGCCGCGCGATCCCCCATCGCTGTTGACGGTCCAGACGCCGGCCATCAGGCGCCCTTCCGGACGATCATGATGCGCTTGCAGTTGGGGCACTCGCCGATCTCTGGACCGGCGGCGAGCGACTGCGCCTCGCCCGACGGGATGGCGGTGCGGCACGCCGTGCACAGCGAGCCCTTCAGCTCGCCCACTGCGATGCCGTGCTTCGACGCCCTGATCGCCTCGTAACGGGCGAGCAGGGCGGCCGGCAGCTTCGCGGCGATGGCCTCGCGACCAGCCTTGAGCCGGGCGATCTCCGTCTGCATCTCGCCGCCGCGGGCCTTGTACGCCTCGATGAGCGACGCTTCCTTGGCGCCGCCCTCGTTGAGGGCGGCGTGCACGCGGGACACCTGCGCTTCGCCGGTCTCGGCCTTTTCCATCAACCCGAGCTCCTCACGCTCGAGCGTGTCCTTGCGGCGAACCAGCGCGTCGATCTCGCGGGTGAGGTGCTGCAGCTCCTTGGAGTCGGTCACCGACCCCGAGAGCACCTTCGCCTGCTCCGCGTCGATCTTGGCCTGTACGGACGCGACCTCGTCGGCAGCCCGGGCGACCATCGCATTGGCTTTCCTGAGGTAGGCCTCGGCCTTCTCGGCTACCCCTTCGATCTCCTTGAGACGCTGCCTGAGCTGCAGGATCGCCTTCTTCTCGGGCAGCTCGTCCAGCGCCTTGGTGGCACGGGCGATGGCCAGGTCCTGCTCCATCAACGCGATGAGAGCGTCACCCTCGGTCATGCGCATCCTCCATCGTCTGCCACGCAAGGCGCGGCGCTTCGGCGATCACCGGCAGGTCGGGGCCGCATGCGCTGCGGACCTCGGCCGCAAGCACGCTCACGAGCGGCCACTCGGACGCATCATGCCCCACTTCGATGATCGCAAGCCCGCGGGACACCGCATCCAGGGCGTCATGATACCGCACCTCCCCCGCCACCATGACATCGGCTGACGCAAGCGCCTCGCCGAGGAGAGAGCCGGCCGAACCGTTGGCCACGGCAATGCGTGCGGCCTGTCCGGCGGCGTCGCCCCACACACGCGGACGCACACCGAGCCGCGCCCCCACGTGCGACGCCAGGTCGCTCACCGCCCCGCCGCTCCACGAACAGAGCCGTCCAAGGCGGGCGGCACCGCGCGCGCGGACGCTGTCGGTCGCGAGCACCACGGGCTCCTCGTACGGATGTGCGCCGGCCGCGGCCTGCACTACGCGCGGCGCATCGGCCCGGGCGCACACCATCTCGATACGCACCTCGGCCACACCGGAGCCGGTGTCATCCGTCGTAGGCTCGGCCCCGGCGCGCGGCGTGAACCGTCCGGTCCCCTCCGACTCGAACGAACAGCCATCGTACAGGCCGATCCTACCCGCACCCGCCTCCGCCATCGCCGCACGCACCGCAGCAGCATCATCGGCGGGCACGTAGGTCACGACCACGGAGATCGGCTCCACGCCCGACTCGAGCGGCTCGAGGGTCGTGAGCCCGAGCGCCACGGAGAGCGCATCAGCGCCCGCGGGTGCCCTGTCGAGGCTCGTGTGGAACGAAGCCACCGCGACCTCTGCGGCAAGGGCGGCCGCGAGCGTGCCGCTAGGCCCCGGCGCGTGTTCGATGCGTGACGGCGTCTCCAGGAACGGTGGGTGATGTGTCACCACGAGGTTGGCGCCTGCGCGTCGGGCGCGCTCCACGGCCTCGGCCGTAGCGTCGAGTGTGACGAGCACGCCGGTGAGGACCGTGCCCGAAGTGCCGACGATCAGACCCACCCGGTCCCAGGGTTCCGCCCATGCGGGGACGAAGCGCTCCTCAAGCGCCTGCACGAGAGTCCCGACGGTGACGATACGCTCAGATGTCATCGATGCCCACCTCCTCGGCCTTGCGGCTCCTGAACACGAGCACCGAGCGATAGCCCGCCTCGATCAGCGCCTCACGCGCCTCGGCCCCTCCCGCGCCCACCTCGCCTGGTGCATGGGCGTCTGAGCCGATCGTTGCGGGCACTCCCGCGTCATTCAGCGCGCGGAGCAGGTCCTGACCCGGATACAGCTCGCGGCACGGCTTACGCAGACCGGCGGTATTCACCTCCACGGCCACGTCGGTCGACGCCAGGGCGTCCGCGACCGTGTGGTATAGCTCGCGTGGAGAGCGTTCCGGCCACACGCCGAACTTCTTCACAAGGTCCACGTGCGCCATCACATCGAACAGACCGGTTCTGGCGGCCGCCACTACATCGGCGAAGTACCGCTCCCACAGATCGCTGCTATTCCAGTCTGCATAACCATCACGTCTGGCGGGGTCGTCGAACGCCCAGTCATCGATGAAATGGACCGAGCCGAGCACGACATCGAACCGGTGACGTCCGAGCTCCGTGCGCGCGTGCTCGAGTGCCACCGGCACCGCGTCGATCTCGATCCCGCAGAGCACCTCCACGCCGAGCGTGTCGCCGAGAGACGCTGCCGCCGTCACATCGGCCAGATACTCCGCGAGTTCGCTGGCGGGCATGGCGTAACCCGCAGCGTCGGGGATCCGGGCGGCCAGCGCGGGGGCCAGCGGCAGGTGTTCAGTGAAGCCGAGCGTGGTGATCCCGGCGGCGGCGGCCGCGCGGACGTACTCCTCCGCGGTGCCGGTCGCGTGTCTGCATCGCCAGGTGTGCACGTGTAGGTCGATCACGTCGAGCGCTCCCTTACGATCGTGCCTCCGCCGATCACCACGTCCCCGCGATAGCACACCGCCGCCTGTCCGGGCGCGGCACACACCGGGTGCTCGAGCTCGAGGCGGGTCAGCCGTTCAGAGCGTACCACGCGGCACCGCACGGCCGGGGCGTTAGCGCGCACGCAGACGGCCTCCACGTCGTCCGGAGAGCCATGCCACAGCTCATCAGCGAGGTACACGCCCGAGACCTCGCAGGCCTCACGGGGACCGGCGACCACGGCGTTGCGCGCAGGGTCGATCGCCACCACGAAGAGCGGCCCGGCTCCGCCTGGCAGTCCCTTGCGTTGACCGGGGGTGTAGTGGCAGATGCCGGTGTGCTCCCCGATCACCCGTCCCTCGAGGTCCAGCACCGGACCGGGCACGTGGCCACCCACGCCTCTGGCCGACACGAACCGTCCGGCGGTCGTGCCGGCGAGAAAGCATACATCCTGGCTCTCAGCGCGCTCAGCCACAGGAAGGCCGAGCTCCCGGGCGCGCTCCCTGACCTCGGCTTTGGACAGCTCGCCGAGGGGGAACGTCACATGCTCCAGCACCGCCGGTGTGAGCCGGTAGAGGAAGTACGACTGGTCCTTGCGTGCGTGGGCGGCGCGTGCGATGCGGCGGTCCCCCGGAGGTCCGACGATACGCGCGTAGTGACCGGAAGCGAGGCCCGCGGCGCCCGCCTCCATCGCGGCCGGGAGCAGCAGTCCGAGCTTCACCTGCTCGTTGCAGAGCACGCACGGATTGGGTGTCTCGCCGGCGGCGTACGCGAGGGCGAACGGTTCGACCACCGCTTCGGCGAACCGCTCACGGACATCGATCACCCGATGCTCGATGCCGATGGCATCCGCCACGCAGCGCGCGGAGGCGATCGCCTCGCCGCCCAGGCCGAGGTCGAGCGTGACCCCTATGACCTGGGCGCCACCCTCACGAAGCACCGCGGCTGCAACAGCCGAGTCAACACCCCCCGACAGCGCGACCCACCACACCGGTCCGCTCATCGGCGGCGCAGCGTGTCGATGATGGCGGCCGCCGCCTCTATGAAGCGCTCCACGTCGTCGGCGGTGGTCCACCTGCCAACGGTGATCCGGAGCGACGCCTCTCCGGTCGCCCCGTCTACGCCGATCGCACGCAGCACATGGCTCACGTGCGCGCTGCCGGATGAACAGGCGCTACCCGCGGACACCGCGAAGCCGGCCTCATCAAGGTGAAGGAGCAGCGACTGCCCGTCACAACCGGGTATGCCGAGGTTGGTCAGGTGCGGCAGCCGAGCGGCGCCGGAGCCGTGCACGGTGACCGGCCCCACCCGGGCGGCAAGCTCACGCTCGATCGTGTCGCGCAGGCCGGCGAGCCTCGGCATCTCGACCGGACGCTCGTCGTCCATGATCGCGAGCGCATGGTCGAACCCCACGGCGCCGGCAACGCTCTGTGTGCCGCTCCGCAGTCCGCCCTCCTGGCCGCCACCGCGCAGCAGCGGCTCGAACGGCGTGCCCTTGCGCAGGTACAGGATGCCCGTGCCCTTGGGCGCGTAGATCTTGTGACCCGCCGCGGACAGCGCGTCGCATCCGAGCGCGCGCACGTCGACGTCGATCTTGCCGAGCGACTGGGCGGCGTCGGTATGCAGGTACGCACCGCGCGCGTGAACGACCTCGGCGATCGCGCGGATGTCCTGCACGGTGCCGATCTCGTTGTTGGCGTGCATGACCGAGACGAGCGCCGTGCGCTCCCGCAGCGCGGAGCCGATAGCGGCGGGGTCCACGCTGCCGTCGACGTCGGGGGCCACCAGGTCAACGGCGTACCCTTCGCGCGCAAGCACCTGGGTGGCCTCGAGCACGGCGTGATGCTCGAACGCGCTCACGACCACATGCGGCTCCCGACCCGCCGCTACGGCCTTGCGCGCGATGCCCAGTACCGCGGCATTATCCGACTCCGTGCCGCTGCCACAGAACACGACCTCGTCGGGGTGCGTCGCGCCGATGCGGCGCGCGACATCGGTTCGTGCCAGCTCAAGGGCCGAGCGTGCCTCGCGTCCCTCGGCGTACAGCGAACTCGGATTGCCCGGCCACGACGCAAGCGCCTCGGCCGTAGCCTGGATGACGCGCGGGTCAACGGGCGTGGTGGCCGCGTGGTCGAGATACACCCGCCGCATCAGGCAGGACCTTCGCCGGGCCGCTCGATCAGTGCGAGCAGGGTCCCCGCGTCGATGCCGGCCACCGGCGCGAGGAGCACGACCACGTCGTCGTGCGTGAGTCTCCCGGCGGTATGAAGCTCCACCATCCGCTCGAGCGCGTCGATCGAGATCGCGCGCATCAGGTCGTACGAGCCGCGTTGCCGGATGGCGACCGTGAACGAATCGGCCGTCTGCTGGCTATCGGCCACGAACAGCACGCCGGCCCGCTCGGCCTTCGGGCGGACCTTGGCGCCCACCTCGCGGACGAAGTACACGGTGGCCGCCAAGGTGAGCGGGCGCTCCGTATGCCGCGTGACGATCAGCGTGCCGTCAGACGCGGTCCACGACCCGTCGGCGCTCACTTCGAAGCCGAGGGCGGTACCCGCCGAGGCGACCCTCGTCCTGAACTCGCGTCTGACGCGCTCCTCCGCCGCGGTGCGCGGTGTGGGGACCGCGATCACCACCTCCGGGACCGCCTGGGTGATCGTGCGGGCATCAAGACGGGGCGTGCCGTCGGACGCGTATCCCGCCGCGTCGGCGGCAAGCGACGCCGCGAGGGCCGGGTTGGAGACCTCGAGCTCGATGCCGGAGACGGTGATCTTGCCGGTACTCTCAGGAGTGTGTCGCGACACGCGTAGACCTCTCTCATCCGGGCGCTGCCGTCTATCCTACCTTACCCCGGAAGCACGCCGCTCGTACCGGCTGCGGCCCTTCGGCGGGTGACTCTCGACCGTTCGTCGAATCGAACGTACCGTCGCTTGTCCGCTCACGCGGCCTTTGCTATGGTGACGTTCCCTCCCGGAGTCTCTCCGGGATGAACCACGTTCAGGTGATCCATGGTTGATAGCCACGGGGTGGCGAGAACCCACTGGATAGCCCCGCGGAACGCCCGGCTCCGGAAACGGCTGTCGGGCGTTCTCTTTGCCCGGAACCATGCGCCGCACGCGTGCGAAGATGCGCCCGGACACCGTCTAGCGGTTGCCCTCGGTGAACTCACGCAACAGGGTGCCGAGCCCGCGGCGTTCGGCCGGGAGTTCGTCGACCCCGGCATCGGGAGCCACGAACCGCTCGACGTACTTGGCGAGCATGTCGGTCTCGATGTTCACGGCGGCGCCGATCGGCTTGTCCTTGAGCGTGGTGTGCCCGTCGATGTACGGATCGACCGGTACGGTGAAGCCGCCGGAGCCCACCTTGCCCACCACGAGCGAGATGCCGTCGATGGCGATGGACCCCTTCTCGACCACGTAACGCATCACGTGCGACGGGGCCTGGAACTGGTAGACCGTGAACTTGCCGCCCGCCTGCCGGAGCTCGAGATGCCCGACCCCGTCGACCGTGCCGCTCACCAGGTGCCCCGCGAGACGGTCCGAGAGCCGGAGCGCGCGCTCAAGGTTCACCTTCTGGCCCTGCTGGAGCCCACCGAGGGCCGTTCGGTCGAGCGTCTCAGGGCTGACATCGGTCAGGAACGCACCGCGGATGAACTTGACGACCGTGAGTCGCACGCCATCAACGGCGATCGAATCGCCGATCTGCATGTCCCGTCCGAACTCGGGCGCGTAGACCTCCACACGCATCCCGCCACCCTGGCGGTCGGCACGTGTGATGACGCCCTCACACTCGATCAGTCCGGTGAACATACGCGGGACTCCTTCAATACGTGGGTCGAAGCTGCAGGCCCTGGGTCGAACCGAGTCTACACCATGCGCAAGAGCGCGCTGCGCCGCAGTCCGCGCAGCGCCTCAGCGGGATCCACGGCGCCGAAGATGGCGTTGCCCGCCACCAACATGTCGGCTCCGGCCTCCACCACGCGCGGCGCGGTGAGCGGGTCGATCCCGCCGTCGACCTCGATGCGCGGGTTCACGCCCGCCTCGCGGCACATGCGGGCGATCTCGGCGATCTTGGCAACCGACGAGTCGATGAAGGACTGCGCGGCGAAGCCGGGGTTCACGCTCATCACGAGCACCTGGTCCACGTAGGGCAGTACCTCGGAAAGCGCCGAAGCCGGGGTGCCGGGGTTGAGCGTGATACCCGCCTGCGCCCCGCCGTCACGGATGGCTCGGAGCGTGCGGTGTGCATGCACGGCAGCCTCGATGTGGATCGTCACGATGTCGGCCCCGGCGTCCACGTACCATTGCGCTGTGCGATCCGGGTCGGAGACCATCAGATGCACGTCGAGCGGCATCCGCGCGACACGCTTGATCGCCTTCACCACCGGCGGCCCGATCGTGAGGTTCGGCACGAAATGCCCGTCCATGACGTCCACGTGGATGAAGTCGGCGCCGGCGTCCTCTACCAGCTCGATGGCCTCGGCCAGCCGGGTGAAGTCGGCCGAGAGGATCGATGGTGCGATCGTGAGCTCGTGCGCCACTACATCCACGCTCCTTGTCCTGGGTCGGTGTGCGCCGTCCTGACCCGCTACTCGCCGTCCTCGACAAGCCCCATACCGTGGAACTCGTCGACCGCGGTACGTCCCATCAGGATCGACGCGGCCTCACCCGGCATATGTCCCTCGTACAGGATAGCCCGCACCTGACGGGTGATGGGCATCTCGATGTCGAGCTTGGCGGCCAGGTCGTCGAGCGACACGGCGCTCTTCGCTCCCTCGGCAACCATGTGCGTCTCGGCGGCGTAGCTCTCCACCGTGCCGCCACCGGCCACCCACTCGCCGAGCGCGCGGTTGCGGCTGTGGCGGGACGTGCACGTGACGATGAGGTCGCCCATGCCGGCGAGCCCCATGTACGTGAGCGGGTTGGCGCCCAGGTGCGAGCCGAGGCGGCTCATCTCGGCGAGTCCGCGCGTCATCAGCGTGGCCTTGGTGTTGTCACCGTAGCCAAGGCCGTCGACCATGCCGGCGGCCACCGCGACCACGTTCTTCGAGGCGCCGCACAGCTCCACGCCCACGACGTCGGGGTTGGTGTACACGCGAAACGTGGGCGCCATGAAGAGGTCCTGGAACATCCGTGCGACCTCTTCCTCATACGCCGCCACCACCGTGGCCGAAGGCACGCCTTTGGAGACTTCCTCGGCATGGTTGGGACCCGACAGCGCCGCGAGGCGCGCCTTGTTTCCGAGGACCTCCTCGAGGATCTGCGTCATACGCATGAGCGTGTTCTGCTCCACGCCCTTAGCGAGGTTGATGACCGGCACCGACGTTGGCAGATGCTCGCTCATCGCCTCGGCCACGCCGCGCACGCCGTGGCTCGGCGTGACCACCACCACCGCCGTAGCGTCCTTCACGGCCTCGGCGATATCGGACGTGGCGCTCACGCCCGGGCCCATCTGCACGTCAGGCAGGAACATCGGATTGCGACCGTCGGTGTTGATGCCCTCGGCGATCTCAGGCTCACGCGCCCACATCGTGACGTCGTACGTCTTCTCGCCGAGGAGCCACCCCACCGCAGTGCCCCACGAACCCGCTCCGATGACGGCTACCTTCATCGCTTCTCACGTCCTTCGTCCTGTGCGGCCGACCGGACCTCGTCCCACATCCGGCGCTTGAAGGTGATGCGATGCTCCTCACCACGCCGGATGCGGCCTATGTTGGACCGGTGCTTCCAGATCACATACGCGGCGACGACGAACGCGAACACCGCGAGCGCATACCTATCGGGATACATCAGCAAGCATACAACGGGAAACGCCACCGCGATGACGACCGACCCGAGGGATACGTACTTCCAGGCCAGCACGGTGAGCAGGAACAGCACGAGCATCACGGGGATCACCCGGGGGGCCGCCACGAGTATCGCTCCCGATGCGGTGGCCACGCCTTTGCCGCCTTTGAAGCCGAGGAACGGCGAGAGCGTATGCCCGGTGATGGCGGCCATGGCGCCCAGGACCACGAACCAGTCGGTCCCCGCACCGCCCCACGCGTCGGGAGCCAGCAACGACCCGATCCACACGCCCGCGGCCCCCTTGAGAGCGTCGAGCGCGTACACCGCAAGGCCCGGCACGGTGCCGAACACGCGCAGGACGTTGGTGGCGCCGGTGTTGCCGCTGCCGAAGTCACGGATGTCCTGCTTCCAGAACAGCCGCACCACGATCACCGCGAACGGGATCGAGCCCACAAGATAGGCGCCCAGCGCTGTGCCCAGTATCGAAAGCGCGCCCTCCACGTCAGCTCTTCTGCTTGAACCGCAGCCGGATCGGGGTTCCGGTGAGGTCGAACGCCTCACGCAGTCGGTTCTCCAGATAGCGCTCGTAGTTGGGATCCACCATGCGCGGGTGGTTGGCGAAGAACGTGAACTGCGGCGGGCATGTGCCCGTCTGGGTGACGTACTGCAGGCGCAGCATCTTGCCGCCCTTGGAGATCGTGTGCCCTGTGGCGCGCAGCTCGGTGAGCAGGCGGTTCAATGCGCTCGTGGCGATCTCCTGCGAGTACGCGTCGTGGATGGTGGACAGCATCGGCAGGATCTTGTGCACGCCGGTGCCGGTCTTGGCGCTCACACGCACGACCGGTGCGAAACCGACGAACCCGAGCTTGTCGGGGAGGCGCTCGACGATCTCGATCTTCTCCTCCGGCGTCTCGAGCAGGTCCCACTTGTTGAGGACCACGAGCATGCCGCAGCCGCGCTCCTCGGCGAAGCGGGCCACGCGCTGGTCCTGGTCGGTCACGCCGGCCTCGACGTCGACCACCAGCAACGCCACGTCGGCACGGTCGATAGCCCGCATCGCACGTACGAAACCGTAGTACTCCACCGACTCGTCGATCTGCGACTTGCGGCGCAGGCCTGCGGTGTCCACCAGACGGTAGGTGCGACCCTCGTGCTCGAGCACGGTGTCGATCGCGTCACGCGTGGTGCCCGCAACGTCGGAGACGATCGCTCGTTCGACACCGAGCAGCTTGTTGTAGAGCGATGACTTACCGGCGTTCGGCTTGCCGATGATGGCGATGCCGATCTCGTCGGCGGCCTCCTCGGCCTCGACGTCCGGCAGCGCCTCCACGATGGCGTCGAGCAGGTCACCTGTGCCGTGTCCGTGCAGCGCCGAGACCGGCCACGGGCTGTCGAGCCCGAGGCCCCAGAAGTCGTGGATGGCCTCTTCGCGGCCGGGCGTGTCGAGCTTGTTGACCGCGAGGAACACCGGTGTCTTCTGGCGGCGGAGGAGGCCCGCGACCTCCTCATCTCCGGGTGCGATGCCAACGGCGCCGTCCACCAAGAAGACCACGACATCGGCCTCCTGCGCGGCCACCACGGCCTGCTCGCGGATCGAGTCACCGAAGCGGTCATCGGTCGTGAACTCGATACCGCCGGTGTCCACGAGCATGAACTCGCGGCCGTTCCAGTCGGTGCGATGGTAGCTGCGGTCGCGCGTCACCCCGCTTGCGGGGTGCACGATGGCGTCTTGCGCCTGTATGAGTCTGTTGACGAATGTGGACTTGCCGACGTTCGGCCGTCCCACAACAGCAACGATAGGCAGGGTCATGGTCGTGTCCGTCCTGTTCCAGTGATCAGGGCCCGGGCCAGGGCGGCCCCGTCGCTTCCCACGATGCGTATGTCGCCCCCGGAGCGTTCCGGGAGCGATGCGGCCGGTACATCGTCGAGCAACAGCCCGTCGGAGTTTACTACAACGTCCGGCACGAGGTAGGTACCCGTCGCACCGTCATCCCGCACCGCGCGGGCGATGTCCTCACCGCCGAGCAGTCCGGCGACGGACACGTTGCCCCCGAAGAGACGGTTGGTGACCGGAAGCACACCGACGTGCGGGAGACCCCCGCGATCGAGGGCCTCGCGCAGCACAGGAGCGAACAGCGTGCCGGTCACGGCGGTGAGCCGTCCCCCGGCGGCCGGTGCGCCGCCCGCTGCGCCCGCCTCGGCGGTGAACTCCTCGACGAAGGCGGCCACCATGCCGATCCCGTTCTCATACTGCGGGAAGCCGTCGTACTCCGCGGTGGACGGCATCGGCTCCCCCGCGAGCAGGAAGAACTCATCGGCCGCATAGACCCAGCCGATACCCCGGGCAGCCCGCAGGCGGCCCTGCCAGGCGCTGACGCGTGAGAGCACGGCCTGGGCCCCCGCCTGGTCGTACGAGCCGCTGAATCGACGCTGGTGGGCCGTGAAGCCCATCGGCACGCATCCCACCGAGAGGATGCCCTCGCGATCGGCGAGGTACGTCAGCGTCTGATCGAGCACCATGCCGTCGTTCAGGCCGGGCACGAGCACGATCTGCACGTGGGCCTCGATGCCGGCGGCAAGCAACGTGTCGAGCGTCTCCAGCGCGTGGTCCTCGACGCTCGGGCACACGAGACGCTGGCGCACGACGGGGTCGACCGCGTGCACCGACACGTGCAGTGGCGACAGGTGCTGGCCGAGGATCCGATCGACATCCTCGTCCGTGAGGTTCGTGAGCGTGACGAAGTTCCCGCCGAGGAACGAGAGCCGGTAGTCGTCGTCACGGACGGAGAGCGACGAACGCAGGCCTGGCGGCAGCTGTGACACGAAACAGAACACGCACGCGTTGTCGCACTCGCGGATCGGATCGAACAGAGGCGAGGCGAACTCCACGCCGAGCGGCGCACCGCTGGTGCGCTCCACACGCAACATGAGCGGCGTTCCACCGCGCACGACCTCGAGCTCGAACGCCGGTTCGTCGGTGAGCCACAGCCAATCGATCACGTCACGCAGCGGCGTTGCGTCGACAGCGAGCACCACGTCGCCCACGCGTAGGCCCGCCGACGCGGCGGCGCCTCCCCCTACGGCGACGACGTGCCCTCCCCCGCTGCCGGCCTCGGCGGGGTAGCGTTGGCTCGTGCGCGGCGCGGGGTTGTCGGCGAGATCACTCATCGCCGGGGATGGACTCTATCGCGCTGATGACGCCCTGGATCTGTTCGTCGGGCGTGGACGCACCGGCAGTGACCCCCACGGCTGCCGCACCGGCGAACCACGCGGGGTCAAGCTCGGCGGCGGTCTCGACATGATGCGTGCGCGGGTTCCGGGCG
>JAZIGI010000044.1:0-16269 GCA_036679125.1 Actinomycetota bacterium
GAGACGTGTAAGCGCGCGCCTAGTTTGAGGCAGGCCCCGGTCCGACCGAGATGTGGGGTTCGAATCCCCGGATATCAGCATGGTCGAGCGCCGATCCCATGTGCCCGCCCGCTTGCACCGACAAGAAACCAGAGAGGGCCGTGAGCGATCGCGGGTTGACCGGCAATCTCATATCAACGTGTTTGCGGATAACCTTCGAGCGAAGCAAGTCAGGTTGATCTGCGGTTAGGCGGATTGTCTCACGGGCGTGTGCACAGTTCGTCATATCCGAGCAGTATCTTGGGACTGAAGGATTCGAACCCCCATCGCGGCAGCCCGCGCCCTCCCGGAACATACGAGTCCAGAAGCGGAAGCATCTCTTCCTTCGTCTCGACACCCAGTATTTGGCGGACCTCCTGGAAGTAGGCAGCGGACCGCGCACGCGCGAATATCTCCATTGCCCCCGAGTAGTGCCCGAGCCAGACCAGCGTTTCCGGCCACCATTGTGGCCAGTCGTCGAAACGATCCAGCTCGCTTCTGATGAACGCCACGAAGTCGGCCTGCAAGATATGCCTGAACTCAATGCTGATACCTACGCAGCGCTCCTTCAACAGGTCGGCGCGGACCGAGAGCCGATTCAGCTTGAGTCGCGAGTTGCGGTACTCCAGGGACTTCATGTGCTGTCGAACCACGTCAAAATCAACCATGACATCGCGACCGTAGTCCGAGTTGCCTGGCAGGTAGTACTGATTGGAGAGCAGGTACGCCGCCGACTCAAAGCGCTCATGCCTCAACAGCGCTGCGAGCGCGTACAAGAAGAGCTCGTGCACAAGGAACTTGTAGTTGTCGTAGTCCCAGTCATGGGACCGCGTGACCTGCTCCGGCTTGCTCATATACGGGATCACTCGCTCGAAGAACCTGTGCAGAAGCCGTCGCGTGTCGGGCGAATCTAGGTACAACGCAATCCCGAGGAAGACCTCGACGGCCTCGTTGCGGTATGGCAAGAAGCCCGCGATACTCTCCACGACTTGATCATCGAATGTGTCTGCTCCCGCGGCCTCGAGACGCAGACTCTCGAATTCATCGACCATCTGGTTGAAGTACTCCTCCAGGGCAGGGACAGCGTGGTCTTTCCCAGTTCGAAGCGCGTCCATTGCACGCTTGAAGCGTGCACCGGTCGCCAGCACGACTGCTCTATCCCCCTCCGCGAGGAACGCGGGCACGCCCCCAAGCTCGGGCTTCTCATATAGGGGCTTGTCAAAGACCCACCTGAGAAGCTGCTCAAAGCCATTCGCGTAGGTGCCCGAATCGCTTAGATCAATGTAGACACGAGAGCGATAGTAGGCGGGCAGATACGCCTTGCCATCCGTGTCGCGCTCAACGACGACCGCAACGAACTTGTCCTGCTGCTGATTCTCATAGATCTCGCCCGAGATGATCTGAGCCTCGGTGCCGACGCCGCCGCTGCGACCATCGGTCTTCCTAGCGTAGGCTTCGTCGCATACAAGCACTACCTTGCGAATCTCCGAATCTGTGACCATCTTCTCCATGAAGGCGTGGGCGTCATGACCTTCCTTGAGGTCCCACTTGTCGAGAATGACGTCAATTCCGCACTCGCGCAGCTCCGTTGCAAAACGAAGAACCCAGTCCTCATGATCGGGACTGGTCCAGCTGTACGATACGAAGAGCTTCGGAGCATCCAACGGCCATCCCCCAATTCCGCCGAACGTGTTTCGGCTTCACCTGCGAGCTAGCGAGTCAGGTGGAAGCCGGGGTTAGACGCGCCGCTGCATCGCGCACAGCCTCCGGCATCTGATCCCACGTGCGCCCGTCCAACACCCGACCATTTCGCTTCTTCTGACGACCGCCCCACTGTTTGAAGAAGTAGGGAACGTCGTCCGCAATGCAACGGTCGCGAATCGACAAAGCCCATTCAGGCTCCATCGGCCTTGCCCGAGGGCCAGATTCTCCCCCGGCGATAACCCAGTCGATTCCATCAAGATCGAGGTGAGGCACTGGCCCAATCAAAGGTTCGCAGGACAGGAACTTCACGCGAGCGCCGCACGCACGCAACGCATCCACGCGCGAGACGACCGCGTCATTCTCGACGCTTACTCCCATCCAGATGTTATGTGTCCACGGTAGTGCGGACGAGAGTTCGAGGAGCCGATCGGCGCGCTTAGTCAGTACTTGGAACGTGTGGTGCGGCGACTGGCGCATGGTCTCAAATACCCGAGAGATGAAGTCGTTCGGCACCTCCGGATGGAAGAGATCGCTCATGGAGTTCACGAACACCGTGCGCGGTTTACGCCACTTGAGGGGGACGTCGAGCAGATCCTCGTGGGTCCTGACTGCGAAGCCATCCGAGTACCGCGCAGTACCCATAGCGCGAAGACGCAGTGCCATTCTCTCTGCGTAACAGTTCTGGCAGCCAGCACTGACCTTTGAACAGCCCGTCACTGGATTCCAGGTGTACTCCGTCCACTCAATCGTTGAACTCTGCGACACATTCTCACCCTTCACTCCAGCGGAAACAGACGAGGCTGGCTAGTGTTCTTGCGAGTCTCACGCCAGAAGCGCAGACCAAGAGCGCTCTTCGAGAAGAACGCCAGATGGTATAGAGGTATGTTGTTGTCGCTACCCATGCGAACGAGCTCGAAGTCACCGATGCCATCGTACAGAAACCCTAGACTCTTCATCTGAAGACCGAGCTCATCAGCCACGAACAACCCGAAGTCGCTCTTGCGCCGGGCCATGTCAGACCACTTCGCTCTCCAGCCATCAGTTCCCAAGTAGGTGTCGAGCGTCGGGCAGTCGGGGCGGGAGTAAGTCGGCAAGTTGCGGTGGATATCCATGTACGTCGGAACCAGCATGAGGAAGTCGATGTAGAGACTAGCAGCCAGCTGAGACATCGTGCTGAAGCTCAATTGACTCATCTTGTACGGATCAACGAAACACAGCGTCAGCCCGCGATGGTTCTTGCTGAACCGTGGCAACGCGGCCAGCAATTGATCGACTGAATGATTCACGTCCCCAGGAACGTAAGTGACATCTCGGTCAGGGAACTCGTGCGCTATGCGAGCCTGAAGCGCCGTCATGTGATCGGGATTGTGCTCGCAGAAGACGTACTTGTCGTACGGATCGGCCATTCCGAGAGCGAGAAGTGGCGACCCAGGAATGATCTCAAGGGTGTCGCGGATGCGTGACTTGCCCGCGCCCGCAAAGAGCTCGACGTACACACGGCAGTCCCAGGCGTTCTTCATACTCGTGGAGAAGAGTGAGCCGTAGTAGGCAACCTTCTGATGCTTCTCACGAGTCCAGGCGCCGACCGGCGGTAGAATGAGCCCGTCGTCCTCGACCAGGTATGTGTGCCCAGCCCCCATGCGCCCCCCGTGGCTGCATCTAACCCGTGCTTCACCAGTCTGCATAACCGCCAACTCGAGCCCGCATCTCGGGGCTCACACGCCTCTCACCACACCGACGACACTGCTCGCCGCCTGCACAGTACCTACACCTCAAGCTCGGTCGGCCATAGGAAGTACGGCCCATGCTGCTTGGAGAAGCGGAACTCGCCTCCGGCCGCCTTGCCATTCTCAGTCAGCCGGTATTGCGAGCCGTCTTGCTCGAGCAATCCCGCACCAACGAGCTTCTCGCTGAAATCGCGTGTGCTCAGGCCCCGAGCCTTCGCGAGGCGCGACGTCGTTAGCTTGTCGAATGCATCCGCTGTCGACTTATCGAACGCTGGAGCTGCATCCACCTTGTCGGCTGACAGTCGGACCTCATCGCTGATGCGGATCAACCGCTGCGCCTCGTCGAAGATCTCGCGGTAGAGCTCCGGCTCCTCGTCGCGCTGGACGTAGATGCCCATTTCGTTGTTGTTCACCTGGCTGAACTCGTAGAGGTTCATCGACGTGACGATGGCGCCCCACTCGTTGAGATAGCACTTGGCGTGCAGGTTGTCGCAGAAGCTGGTGCGCACGTACTCGAGTGTCTTCAGCCAGTTGATCTCAGCTGGCGCAAGCTCGCTCTTGCCGTATACGATCCTCACATCGACCTTGAGGCGATCGAGGTCCTCGAGAAGCTCCTTGATGCGATCGTTGAACCGCAGGAACGGACTGATGATGATCATCCGCTCACGCGAGCGCTTGATCATCTCTTCAAGGTAGTAGTTGGTGGCGCTCGTGTTGAGGAACCGTGCCATCACTCCCCCGCTCGTCAATCGCCGACATCCTCGCCCCACAGCATACCAGTCGTAATCGCCGCCGCCGCTCAGTGTGCGACCGGCACCCCGCCGGGGTCCGAACCGCCGTTCGGTGCGATGGAGCGCGTCTGTCGGCACTTCGGGAAGTTGGGGCATCCGCAGATGCTCGGGCGTGACCGTCACGTAGCCCACTTGAAGCGGAAGAGAACGGGCGAATCCCCTCAGCGGGCGGTGGCTTATGGCCAGTGTAGCGCGGGGGGCCGCGCGCGATTGCGGGCCCACGCCTTCCTGGGTATACTCACCCTGAAAAGGTTCCACCCTGGTGACAAGAGCTCATGGAGCTCTTCCGCGCAAGCGGATAGCCGGGGTGGTCGCATTTCTGGGGTTGTCTAGTAGTACTCCTCGGCGTGACCCTCGAGCGCGTCGATCTCCGACCGGATGCACGATTGGATGGTCCCGTACGACCGTACGTCGCTCGAATTCCACTTGCGGTAGATGGCCCACGAGATGTAGTCGGCTACCTGCAGATTGAGGTCCGCCTTCGACTGATGGTGGAGCAACTCGTACCGGGTGCGCTCCGGCAGGTGCTGCCTCAGATACGGCTTGAGCCCCTTCTCAAACGCCGCTCGATTCCGCGCAACCGGCACGTGATCCGTAACGGCCACGACCTGTCCTTCTGCGCGAACGCAGTCGGGGCACGCCACGCGAACCAGTTGCTCGAAGGTCCACTGGTAGAGCACGTGAGGCGCCCGCTGCGATGGATGCACTCGGTTCTTCCGTACCACTACCACATGCGCCTGAATGTCGCCCAGATGCTCGGCGACCACTCCGAAGACCTCATTCCGCACGGCCTGACGATCCTCGGTGGCGTGGAAATACTCCAGGTTCAATCCATGCTCAAGACAATCGTACTTCACTTCCAGCAGCGGCGGCTGGAACCTGAAGGGGCGCCTCACGACAAGGCATGTCATCACGAAGACGCTCGTGCCCTTACTGCTGAAGTCAAAGTTGCCCGCCTCGTCGAAGTAGAGGTAGATGGCGTCGCTGCGTGTGGACTCAGGTGTCATGGACCGACGATACGAACATGTGTTCGTTCGGTCAAGACATCGCGCTCCCCTGCCACATGCTCGGCGTAGGCGCCCGACCGCCCGGAGCCTGCCGCGCCTCTCCTGCGACGGTGGCGCTCGATCCGCGCGCGCATCTCGTGGAAGTCGGCGGCGCCGTTGGTGCGCCCGAAGCTCCTCCACGCGAGCCACGCCGGAAGTCTGGAACCCTACCCCACGCTTCCCAGCAGCTCCCACGCCCGCGCCACGCGCTCGCGCGACACCTCGAACCGCAGCTGACACACGTCGAGCTCATCGCTCCCGAGACGCACGCGGTCGAGCCCGTCGGCATCCTTGAACACCAGAAACACCTGGAGCGCGCCGTCCGCATTCGGCAGCCAACCGGCCGCCCTTCGGCCGTGTTCTTCGTCCCCGCAGTGATGCGTGATCGCGTAGAGGGCGGTGTCGCGCACCTGCGCGTCCACACCGGCGTGCAGCCCCAGCCCCTGCGCCTTGCCCGCGCTCTTCGCGCCGTGGTAGTAGTCAACGCCGTCGTGCGTGCGGCCGATGTCGTGCCAGAGTGCCGCATAGTGGAGCGCCTCGCGCTGCCACCCGGCAAGCCCGAGCGCGTCGGCGATCTCCTGCGCGTGGACCCACACGCGAAGCGTGTGCGCGATGCCGTGGATGCTGTGCGCACCCGAGGAGCCGTCGGGCCGCTCGAACCACTCGGCGGGCACCACGGGCATGTCCCTGGCGATCATCGGCTGCCTCCCCGCACCATCTCCCCTACTCCAGCCCCGGCGGCTCGGGCAGCTCACCGTTGTAGCTCCCGGTGATCACCACCGTGCCGGCGGTTGCCTGCACGGGGTACGACTCGGCCACCGCGCCCTCGAACCACGCCTCCACCACGGTGCCCACCGCGATGTCGCCGGCTTCGGCGGCGCTCACCGATCCGTCGGCCGCACGCTCGAGCACCTCGGTGTCGTCGGTCACGGCCACCTGGGCCGCGTCGTAGCCGGCCTGTGCGCCGATGGCCGCGTCGTTGGTCCATACCACACGGAGCGACACCGTCTCGCCGCCCGACGCGCTCGTCACCACGCCGCGGATGTCGGGCTCGCTCGCTGGCACACTCGGCACGCCCGCCGCGCAGCCCGCAAGCGCCGCGCACACCGCCGCTGCCGCCCACGTCCGTCCGATGCGCTTCATGTCGTCCTCCGCCCGCTCGAGACACCGTATCGCCCGTATGACGCCGCCTGCGGCACGCCCGTTCTCGTGCCGCCTACACGCCGCCCTCCCAGTGTACCTTCGGCAGTCGGCCCGATCGCCTTTCAGCAAATCGCAGGAACCGGCTGTTTCGGCACGAATCTTGCGGAAATGGCATACTCTTACGAATCCTTAATCGCCAGCTTTTCACGAAGTGCACAAGCGGAGGCACCAACAGGTGGATCGGACCCGGGTGAGGCCCGATATGCGGGCATGGAGCATGCTGGCCGTGCTGTGCCTTCTTGCGGTCTTCTTCGGCGCGCAGAGCGCCTTCGCGTATCCCGATCCAGCCGCCACCTACCCCGACGGCCTCCCCCGCACCGACTGCGTGGACTGCCACGGTAACGACGGGGCCGCGCTGCTCGATCCGGGCGCCGACCCCGCGCTGCTCGCGTCGGTCCGCAAGGGGCCGCACAGCAACTTCCAGGTGGCCACCGCCGGGTGCCAGGCGTGCCACTCGGTGCATGGCGCCACCGGCACCACTCTGCTGCCGGCCGACTCGGTGGAGGCCGTGTGCGAGTCGTGCCACGACGGCACCAGCGGCACCGGCGTGTACGGCGTGGTGAAGGCGCGCACCGGCCTTGAGCCCACCGCCGGACACCGCGTGGGGCACACGAACGTGGTGCCGGGCGGCGACCCCGCCGGCGGCCCGTCGGCCGTGGCGTTCTCCGGCGAGAACGGGATGCTCACGTGCACCGACTGCCACTCGCCGCACGACGCGGGCACCGTGGCGCCGTTCTCGGGCGACCGCCTGCGCAGCACGCCGGCGAGCGACAGCGCGTATGCCACCAAGACGAACCGCCTGCTCAAGGCGCTGCCCACCGGCGCCGACACACCGGTCGCCGAGTACGGCGCGGGCTGGTGCGCGGGGTGCCACAAGGGCCGCGTGGGTCAGCACGCCGAGGACTCCGGGCTCATGCAGGACCACCCCGTGATGGCCGACGACACCTACACCTACGACAACGTGCCAGTGGTGACCGGCGTGGGGGCGATCACCACCACCCTCGGCTCCCTCGGCCAGAGCAACCGCGGCTACGTGATGCCCGGGCCTTCCCTCGGCGAGCCCACCCTGAAGTCGCCGCTCCAGGAGGGCGCCGCGCCGCTGTGCCAGCAGTGCCACGAGGACACGCGCGATGTGGGACCCGCCGAGCGCGGCACCAACCCCACGCTCACCGGTCCCGAGCAGGAGTTCCGCGTGACCGCGTACGGTGAGGACGCCGACCCGCTCGACAACCCGCGCTTCCAGGCGTTCCCGCACGAGAGCGCCACGCCCAACCTGCTGGTGCGCGCGCCGGAGCCCGAGGAGCCCAACAGCCTGTGCCTGAACTGCCACTCGCTCGTGCACGCGGCCGCGCCGGGGAGCGGCTACGTGCGGGTGTTCGACGGCATGCATGATGATGCGCCCGGCACCGGTGACGGCCTCGAGGATGTCGCCTGCACCACGTGCCACGTGGCCGACCTGCTGCCCACACATGCTGACAAGTGCGAGGCGTGTCATGCCACGCAGTACGGCACGCTCGAGCCAAGCTGGGAGAGCGGCTGCCAGCAGGGCGGCTGCCACCCCACGTACCATGAAGGGCCGTTCGACGCGCACTGGGAGGCGGACGACGCGAACGACTGCAACGCCTGCCACCCCGCCAGCGGCTGGTGGCCCACGACCGCCGAGTGCCTCGGCTGTCATGCGAGCCCGGCGAGCGCGGCCCTGCCGGTGACGGCCTCCAACGCGCTCCCCGACTACGAGGGCGCCGCGCTTATACGGTTCTCGATAACCAAGGACGGCAAGGCGGCCATCGGCACCACGTACTATCGCGTGGACGGCGGTGAGACGCTCTCGGGCAAGACCGCCGTGGTCGCCGCGCCGGGCGTTCACACCCTCGAGTTCTGGTCGGTGGACCAGAACGGGCTTTCCGAGGCCACGACCCAGACCGCCACGTTCACGGTTGCCGAGGACGTGACACCGCCGGTGACCACCTCCGACGCGCAGACCACGTACTACTGGAACAACGCGCGCATCACGCTCACCGCAACCGACGCGAGCACGCAGGGCGTGAAGGCCACGTACTACTCGCTCGACGGCGGCCCCGCGCAGACCGGCACGGTCGTGACCGTGCCCGCGGTGGACGGCACCGTGGCCCACACGCTGTCGTTCTGGTCGGAGGACTGGTCGGGCAACGTGGAGAGCGCAACCACGGTGAACTTCACGATCGTACGCGAGACGGCCACGATCCGACTGGTGTGGGGTAACGCCGACGTGGAGGGCCAGCCCGGCCCCGAGTCGGACGAGTCGGCGAGCTGGCAGATCTGGGTGGGGAGCGCCACCGGAAACCCGGCGTACAGCGGCAGCGCCACCGGCGAGGGCTGGACCGGTGTGAACGACATCGTGGTGCCCCTGCGTGGCACGACCTACTACGTGCGGGTCGACTACAAGTACTGGGAGTATCTCGGCGCTGCGTATGGATGGGAGCTCATCCCCGACCAGGCGAACTTCCCGAGCGTGGCCGTCACCGAGCCCGGAGCCGTGATCAGGCTCTCGTACTAGCGCGCGGCGCGGGGCGGCAGCGGTTCAGACTCCGGTGACACCCCGGTAAGCACCCCATGGGAGACTCGGCTCATGCCGCGTCGATGCCAGGAGGTGTTAGAATTCGGACATCTAAGTGATATTCCTCATGCAGTCCATGCAGGGAGGCTCCCCGTGCTCATCAAGCCGTCCACCGCCATCCGCCAGGACTACACCGGCATAGCCGCGTTGTGCCACTCCATCGACGAGCCGGTCGTGCTGACCCGCAACGGCGAGGCCGACCTTGTGGTGATGAGCTACGAGGCGTTCCGTCGCGCCGAGGCACGCGTGAAGCTGCAGGCGCGGCTCATTGCAGCCGACCGGCAGGCAGCGGATCCGGGTGCGCTGCTCGAGGTCACCTCCGTCTTCGATCGCATCCGGGCGAGGACCGATGACACCCGGGGCTAGACGGCGGGTCGTGCTCACACGCGCGGCCGCCAACGACCTCGATGAGGCGTTCGCGTACGTCGCGGAGCGTAACAGGCAGGCCGCGCTTCGCTCGCTCGCCCGCATCGAGGAGGCGATTCGCGCGCTCGGCGAGCTCCCGGACATGGGCGCGCCGCTCTCAAGCGAGGACTACGAGTTGGTGGAGCCGGGCGTGCGGTTCATTATCGTCGAGCCCTACGCGGTGTTCTACCGCACGTCGGCCGACGCCGTCATCGTGCTCCGCGTCCTCCACCTGCGACGCGACTTCCTCGGCGAGCTGCTGGAGTAGCGCCAAACGCTCTCTTCAGGTCAGCGTGATACCCGATACTGAGGTTCCCCTTCTGTCGTGCTAGGGTGAGGTCACGCAGAGTGCATACTCACCGGGGGTCGCCCATGAGCGGATGCGGGTTCGTTGGTCGCGCACGCCTCGTACGCACGTGCCCCCTGGCAGCGGGTTCGATCGCACTCGCGGCACTCCTCATCGTGTCCGGGATACCCATGGGCACGTCATCGGCAGCGGCTGGTACCGCCGGGACCGTGTGGGACAGATGGTCGGACTTCACGCACAACGCTCCAACGACGGACGATCCCACCACGCTCTCCGGGGTCTCTGTGGACCCGGGCCGGAACAGCGTCCGCCTGTCCGGCCCCATCATCGCGGTGTCCGCGGGCTGGGATCACACGGTCGCCCTCACCGGGGGCGGCATGGTGGTGGCGACCGGAGACAACCCCGATGGCAGGTGCAACGTCACAACCTGGCGCAATGTGTCGGCGATCGCCGCCGGAGGCTACCACACCGCAGCCCTGAAGACAGATGGCACCGTGGTGGCGGTGGGCGACAACAGCCAGGGGCAGTGCAATGTCTCAGGCTGGACGGACATCGTGGCGGTCTCCGCCGGCCACTACCACACCGTGGGTCTCAAGAGGGACGGGACGGTAGTGGCGGTCGGTGACCCCTGGGGTGCATGGTCCACGCTCTCCAGCTGGAGTGACATCGTTGCGATAGCCGCAGGACACTACTACACCGTGGGCCTGAGAAGCGATGGCACCGTTGTGGCCGCAGGCATGAACGACAGTGGTCAGACGGACGTATCGGCGTGGAGAGGGATCGTGGCGATCTCCGCTGGCCTGCACACGATCGGCCTGAAGAGTGACGGTACGGTCGTGGCGGCGGGCAGCAACCAGTCGGGCCAGTGCAACGTCTCGGCCTGGAGTGACATGGTGGCGGTCGCCGCCGGGCCATTCCACACGCTGGGCCTCAGGCGCGACGGCACCGTTGCGGCTGTGGGCGACAGCCACTACGGACGCATCGACACCGGCGGCTTGCGGGACGTCGCGGCGATCTCAGCGGGCTTCGACCACAACGTCGTGCTCACGCGTACCGGAGCGGTCCTGGCCACTGGCGGCTACAACTGGAACGGCGAGCGTGACGTCTCGGGATGGTGCGATCTGATGGCGCTCGCGGCGGGCAAGACGCACACCATCGGCCTGAGGAGCGACGGGACTGCCGTGGGTGCGGGCAGCGTCGGGACGGACGTCACAGGCTGGCGCGACCTGGTGATGGTTGCCACGGGCCCGTACCACACGCTCGGCCTCAGGAGCAACGGCACGGTGGTGGCAGCGGGGGGCTTCGTCCCGGGCGATGTCGCAGGCTGGCGGGATATCGCGGCGATCTCCACACGCGCGTTCCACACCGTGGGGCTCAAGCGCAACGGCACGGTAGTAGCCACCGGCGACAACGGGTACGGCCAGCTCGGCGTCTCGAGTTGGACGGACATGGTCGCCGTATCCGCCGGCGGCAACCACACGGTGGGCCTCAGGCGCGATGGCACGGTGATGGCCGCCGGCCGCACCTACCAGGGCCAGAGCAACGTCTCGGGCTGGAGGGACATAACCGCGGTCTCCGCGGGGTACTACTTCACGGTCGGCCTGAAGAGCGACGGCACGGTCGTGGCCACAGGCGACAACGACTACGGCGAGACCAGCGTGTCTGGCTGGAGGAACATCGTAGCCATCTCCGCGGGCGACGATCACACCGTCGGCCTCCGCCGCGATGGCACGGTCGTGGCCACGGGCGACAACACGCGCGGTCAGTGCAATGTCGCGAGCTGGCGGGACGTGGTGGCCATCTCGGCTGGCGACGATCACACCGTAGGCCTCAAGCGGGACGGCACCGTGGTAGGAGTCGGGGACAACTCATGGGGTCAGCTCGGCGCCACAGGCTGGAGGTCCGTCACCTCCGCGCCCCGGAGCGGCTCCATCGGAGGGCCGGGTTCGGCGGTCGGCCTGCGGGCGCGGATCCCGGAGGGCTCCCGTGCGGCCGCGCTCACCTCGGTCACTTCGGCGCTCATGCCGTTCGAGGCGGTCAAGTTCGCGGTACGGCTCTCCGAGGATGGTGTCATCTGGACAGAGCCGCTCGGAGGTGACGGCAACCCGATCGACTGGACGAACGGCTCCGGCAACTACCTGGGCCGCGCGGTCACCGACCCGGCAGCCAGGACCGACCTCGACGTGATCGGGGCACCCGGGTTCATCGACATCGTGGTGCGCCTCGAATCGGGAGGTGGTTCAAGCCCTGAGATCACACGCGTGGTGCTCACGTACACCGTCGACGAGCCACCGACATCCGGTGTCGGCAACGGCGGGCCGACCGCCCCGGAGACGCCCACGCCCGGTCGGGCGGGCACCCGGAGCGCGTCGGGCCCGGTGGTCGCGCTGGCTCCGACGGTGACCGATAGCGAGGCCCCTTCGGCCACCCCACCGGCGAGCACGGCCGAGGAGGACCCGGGCCCTCCGGGGTCGGCGTCTGGCGATACCAACGATGCGAGCGCACGCGACACATCCACCGGTTCGGATGCGGATCCTGTCAGGTGGCTCACCTGGCTTGTGCTGATCGTCGCCGGTCTCGGGTCGCTGGGGTTGTTCGCGCGCAGGTGGCGATCACGGGCGCTCCGCGCGTAGGCGGGCGGGTGCGTTCCTCTGCTCCGCGCCAGGCCCTACCGCACCACAGCGTCGACCGCGGCCTTCACCGCGCAACTCACGGCGCCGTCACCACCCAGATAGCGGAGCGAGCGGACATCGCCGCACTCGGCGGCGAGCCTGTCGCGTACCGGCGCCACGAGCGTGGTGCCGCGCGTGAGCAGCAGCACCGAGCCGGCGCGGCCCTGCAACACGCCGCCCGCGAGCGCGTCGGGGAAGTCGAGGCCCGTGGCGATCGCCGCGCCGTCCCAGCACAGGCCCTGCGCCACGGCGAAGTCGGCCACCTCGGCGGCGGTCTCGTACCGGTCCACACCCGAGATGCGCTCCACGGCGTCATCGCCGAGCCAGGCGGCAAGCGTGCTCTCCACGCTCTCGGCCACCACGCCCGCACCCCCGAGCACGACCGCGCCCGACACGCCGATCTCCTCCATCGCCTGCCGCGCCGAGGGGGCGAGTGCGCCCGGCTCGGTGAGCACGAGCGGCCAGCCCTGCGCCGCCGCGAGCGGCGAGGCCGCGAGCGAGTCGGGGAAGCTCTCCCCCGTGGCCACGAAGCACATGCCGCTGTAGCTCCCACCGAGGGCGTCGCGCGTCGCCCGGGCCACCAGCTCGGCGGTCTCGTACCGGGTCGCGCCGCCGATGCGGCTGACCGCGTTCCCTCCGAGCTCGGCCGCGAGCGCCTGCTCAACGGCCGGCGACACCGCGCCCTCACCGCCGAGGATGATCGCTTCGCTCGCTCCCAGACGGCGGATCTCGGCGAGCACGGTGGGCGGCAGTGACGCGGCCCTCGTGAGCAGGATCGGACCGCCCTTCGCGCCGGCGAGCGCGGCTCCGCCGAGAGCGTCGGGCCAGTTCTCGCCCGTGGCGATCACCACGGTGGACGCCGACTCGAACGCCGCCTGGCTGGTCTTCACGGTGGTCTCGTACCGATCGGCCCCGGCGATCGTGGTGAAGGCCACGTGCGGATCCTCGGCTTCGAAGTCGATGGTGAACGCGACCGTCTCGGCCGACGTGTTGCCCGAGGTGTCCACGGCCGTCACCGTCAGCGTGTACGCGCCTTCCTCGGCGATGGTGGAGCAGGTCGCGAACGGCACGCCGTTGAGCGTGGCGGTCACGGACTTGAGCGCCGTGTCGGCCGCGGAGAACGATGGCGTGACGGGGCCCGCGTATGTGGCTCCGTCCTCCACGCACGCGAGCGTGATCACCGGCGCGATGGTGTCGGGCTCCGGCAGGTCGTGGAAGTGGATGTAGCCGGTGGGACGCGCCCGGGTGTCCGAGAGCGAGACGATGCGGCGGGTATAGCCAAGGCGCACCGAGTAGTTGTAGTCCTCGATGATGATGGTGCCGTCGGCGTTGACCGCCTCGACGTACCCCACATGGCCGAGCGTACTGATGGTGCCGTAGCCCCACCACGCGATCGCGCCCACTGCCGGGGTGGTGTTCACCGGGATGCCGAGCTTCTGGGCGTTGGCGCCCCAGTTGCCCGCGTCGCTGAAGCGACCGCCGTCCATGAAGTTGGTGAAGCTGCCGTCGCCCGCGTTGCGGTTCATCCGCCATGCGGCGAACGACGTGCAGTAGCCCATGTAGAAGCCCCAGGGATCGATGCCGCTCTGGCCCTTGTACGGGTAGTCGTCAGCGGCCATCGCGGTCGAGGGACCAGCGAAACACGCGATGAGAAGGGCGGCTGTGAGGAGTGCTGCGATGACTGGCCGCGTGCGGCCGGGCTGTGACGGACCTCTGATGCCTACCACCGTCCCGGTAGGGGAACGTTACGAAGCCATTGTACGGATGCGCGCACGCTGCGCAAACCGCGGGGCACCGGGATCCTGTGCGCACCTGACCACCCGACCCCGTGCGTCCCACCTGCAGACACCACCCGCGCCGCATAGTACGATTCGCGGAGGGTCCATGAGGCACGGGGGGCAACCAGGCTCGCGGACGCCGCAATCCGCACGATCGCACTGCTCGACCATCCGCACGATCGCACTGCTCGACCATCCGCACGATCGCACTGCTCGACCATCCGCACGATCGCACTGCTCGACCATCCGCACGATCGCACTGCCCGAACCATCCGCACGACAACCGCAACGAGGGAGTGACACGTGAAGAGGACCTACACACTGATCGCACTCACACTGGTGCTCGCGCTGAGCGTGGCGCCAATCGCCGGATGCGCGGGCGATGAGCCCGCCGGTACCGGCTCGAGCGACGCAGCCACAACGAGCGACACCTTCAAGTTCGCGCAGGGTGCCGACCCGCGCGGCCTAGACCCGGCCCGCATCGACGACCTCGAGTCCGCCAAGCCTATCGGCAACATCTACGAGGGGCTGACCAAGTACGCCGCCGACTCCACCGAGATCGAGCCGTGCCTGGCCGAGAGCTGGGAGATCAGTGACGACGGTCTGAGCTACACGTTCAAGCTCCGCGAAGGCGTGAAGTTCCACGATGGCACCGACTTCAACGCCGAAGCGGTGAAGTTCAACATCGACCGCCAATTGCCGCCGCTGGTGGACGACGACATGCCGTACGCCTCGTTCACCTTCGGTACCGTGAAGGAGGTCGTGGTCGAGGACGAGTACACCGTGCGCATCGACCTCACCCAGAAGAACACGGCATTCCTCGCGAACCTCGCCATGAGCATGGCGGCCCCGATGGTGAGCCCCACGGCCCTCGAGGCCGGCAACAACTCCGTGATGGAGGCGCCGGTCGGCACCGGCCCGTACCGGTTCGTCGAGTGGAACAAGGGTCAGGACCTGGTGCTCGTGCGCAACGACGACTACTGGGGCGAGCCCGCCAAGACGAAGAACATCGTGTTCCGGTTCATCACTGACAACTCGGCCCGCGTGCTCGCGCTCAACAACGGCGAGGTCGACATGATCGACGGCATCGACGCCACCGTGGTGGACACCATCACCGGCGCGGGCAACGAGCTGTTCGAGGCGCCGGGCATGAACGTGAACTACATGGCCTTCAACACCACCCGGCCGATGTTCGCCGATGCCGCCGCGCGCAAGGCCTTCTCGCAGGCCGTGAACGTCGACGAGCTCGTGCAGAGCCTGTATCAGGGCTACTCCGAGACCGCCACCACCATCCTGCCGACCTTCATGCCCGGGTACGACGCTTCGGTCGAGCAGGTGGGCTACGATGCCGAGGCCGCCAGGACAGCCCTCGCAGCCGCAGGCATCACCAAGGTCCACATGATCACGTACTCCAACCCGCGCCCCTACAACGCCGCCACCGGCTCGGCGCTCGCCGCGGCTGTCCAGGGATATCTGCAGAAGGTGGGCGTGGAGTGCACGATCGACACCTTCGACTGGACCACCTACAAGGAGAAGGTGAAGGCCGGCGACTACGACGTGGCCTTCTATGGCTGGATCGGCGACAACGGCGACCCGGACAACTTCCTGAACCTACTTGCCGACAGCGACCCGAACCTCAACCTCGCTCGCTGGGATGACGCGACGTACCAGCAGATGATCAAGGATGCGCTCGCACTGCCGAACGGCCCCGAGCGCAACGCCGCGTACGCCGCATGCGAGAAGTACGTGGCCGAGCGGTCGGTGTGGCTGGTGTTCTCTCACGCCAAGCAGCAGGCCGGTTACCGCCCGGGCGTACAGGACTTCGTGTACCACGCCACCGGCAACCTGTACCTCTCGAACGCCGTGGTCGAGAAGTAGCAGCGCTTCCCCGCGTGACCTCGAAGGCCGCGCGGCCCCCCACCGCCGCGCCGTGCGCCATACCCCCCCCCCCCCCCCCGCCCCGAACACGCCGCCCCCCCCCCGCCCCGACCCCCCCCCCCCCGCGGGGGGGGGCCCCCCCCC
>JAZIGI010000045.1:0-15930 GCA_036679125.1 Actinomycetota bacterium
ATGCAGCCGCTGCTCACCGTGAAAGTCGGACTCGATCAGGAGGTGGTGCCCGCGCTCATGGCCGGCTGAGCAAGAAGCTCGAGGTCGGAGCAGAGGGCTTCATACACCACTTGACGGGACGTGGCCTCCTTGCCCTGCGCATCACGCTGCGCATCGCGCTGAGAACCGCCCTGTCGGAACTCCTTCTGGATCAGCGACGCACATGACCGCATGACCGCGGGCGGGAAGAGGGCTGGACGGTGGTGTTCGCAAAGCGTCGGCCGACTGAGCACATCCGCTAAGTTCTCAGAGCGTCGGCGGACTTAGCACATCCGCTAAGTTCTCAGAGCGACCGGAAGGGAGTGCCGCACACGAGGCTCCCGGGGCTGTGCGGATGGGAGGCACTACGACACCCGCGGCTCCCGAGTTGTGCAGCCATCGCCGTACGCAGCGAAGGCCCCTCCCCGTGGTGCGGGAGGGGCCTTCGGCGAAGATCCAGGGGTCCTGGAGGGGCCTTCGGCGACGATCCAGGGGGACTGGAGTGTTCTCCGCGTCGCTACTGGAGCAGCTGCACCACCTGTGCCCTGATGGCGGCAGGCACAGCGCCCGTGCCACCCAGGAACCGCACTTCAGTGATCGATGCTTTCTGCATGCTGAGCGCGGACTGGACGCTGCCGTGCAGGCTGCCGGGGTGCACGAGCAGCATGACCGAGCCGCTTGCGCCCTGAAGCGCGCCGCCTGCGAGAGCGTCCGGGAAGTCCTCTCCCGTCGCGATGGCCAGGTGATCCCAACCAAGGCCCGAATACGTCACGCCGTACGTTGCTACCGCCACTGCCGTTTCGTACCGGTTGCCGCCGTGCAGACGCTCGACATCGGCGTCACCAAAGGCCTCGATCAGCCTGGTCTCAAGCGGTGCGGGCACCACGCCGGTGCCGCCGAGGATCAGCACTGAGGTGACACCATCGCCGTCCATGGTGTCCACAAGCACGCTGTGGCTCGCTGCGTCGGGCCGGGCCAGGTAGATGGGCCAACCCTTTGCGGCCGCCAGCGCCGAGGCACCAAGGGCGTCCGGGAAGTCCTCGCCCGTGGCAACGAATGCCCAGCCGTCCCAACCGCTTCCCTGCTCCGCTATCACGCGCTCGGCAATCGCCTCGGCAGTCTCGTAGCGGTTCGAGCCGAAGATCCGCTCGACGTCGCTCACGCCGGGCAGCGCGTCAAGCGTAGCGTGAACATCGTCGCTCACGGCACCCGTGCCGCCGAGAACCACCACATGGCTCGCACCGAGCCGAGCGATCTCCGCCTTCACCGCACCCGACAGCACACCAGGCTCGGTAAGCAGCAACGGCGCATCAAGCACACCGGCGAGCGCGGAACCGCTGATCGCGTCGGGGAACATGCGTGCCGAGGCGATCAGCACGTACTCGCAGCTGCCATCCGCGAAGCCGATCCTCGAGGCCTCGACCGCGGTATCGATGCGACCTGCGCCAGCAACCGGGGTCACGGTCAGCCCGACCGGCGTGGTGCCGGTCACCGTCACTACCAGAGTCCCGCTGTCCGTTGCGGCGCCGTCGCTGACGACCACCGTGAGGTCGTGCGTGCCCACCTGCGCCACCGTGGGCGTCCAGGTGAAGACGCCGCCAGAGGTGATCGTCGCCCCCGCCGGAGCGCCTGCGCCGAGTGAGAACGTGAGTGTGTTCGCAGGGAGGTCCGCGTCGGTCGCGGTCGCGGTGAAGGTGAGCTCGGAGAGCTCCTCCACGCTCTTATCGCCGATGGCTGCGAGCACAGGCGCCACGTTGACCTCGCCCACGGTCACCGTGATCGTCTCGGAGTCGGTGAGCGACCCGTCCGAGACCCGGATATCGAAGGTGTACGAGCCGGGTCCTTGAGCCTCGGTGGGAGTCCAGGTGAAGACACCGGCAGACGTGATCGCCGCACCCGTCGGGGCTCCAGAGAGCGTGAACGTAAGGGTCTGGGCGGGCAGATTGGCGTCGGTCGCGCTTGTCGTGAACGTGAGCTGGGCACGTTCGTCGACCGTCTTATCGCCGATCGAGGCGAGCACCGGGGCCACGTTCATCTCGCCCACGGTCACCCTGATCGTCTCGGAGTCGGTGAGCGACCCGTCGGAGACGGTGATCGTGATGTCGTGCGGCCCGATCTGATCCGCTGTGGGCGTCCAGGTGAAGCCGCCACCCGCGGTGATCGCCGCACCCGCCGGTGCACCCTCGCCGAGCGAGAACGTGAGCGTGTTCGCCGGCAGGTCCGCGTCGGTCGCGGTCGCGGTGAACGCGAGCTCGGAGAGCTCCTCCACGCTCTTGTCGCCGATGGACGCAAGCACCGGAGCGACGTTCACTTCGTCGACCATCACGTTGAAGGTCTCGTAGTCGAAGGTCGATCCGTCGCTCACTTTCACATTCGCCGCATACACTCCAGGTCCCTGGGCCTCGGTGGGCGTCCACGTGAAGACCCCGGCCGAGGTCATCGAGGCACCTTCCGGACCGTACGTCAGCTCGTAGGTCAGCGTGTTCCCCGGCAGGTCGGCGTCGGTCGCGCTTGCCGTGAACGTGAGCTCACTGCCCTCAGTCACCGTCTGAAGGCCGATGGCCGCGAGCACGGGCGCCACGTTGACCTCGCCCACGGTCACCGTGATCGTCTCGGAGTCGGTGAGCGACCCGTCAGAGACGGTGATGGTGATGTCGAAGCTCCCCGGTCCCTGGGCCTCGGTGGGCGTCCAGGTGAACATTCCGCCCGCGGTGATGACAGCACCCGCTGGAGCTCCAGCGCCAAGCGAGAAGGTGAGGGGCTGGGCCGGCAGATTGGCGTCGGTCGCGCTTGCCGTGAACGTGAGTTCGGCACCCTCGTCGACCGTCTTGTCGCCGATAGCGCCCAGCTCAGGCGCCACGTTCATCTCGGTCACCGTCACGGTGATCCTCTCGGAGTTGGTCGCGGTACCGTCACTCACGACCACGGTGATGTCCTGCGGCCCGGTTTGCCCGGCCGTCGGCGTCCAGCTGAAGGCCCCGCCTGCGGTGATCGTCGCCCCCGCCGGCGCGCCTGCGCCGAGCGAGTACGTGAGCGTGTTCGCCGGCAGGTCCGCGTCTGTCGCGCTCGCTGTGAACGCGAGCTCGCTGCCCGCCGCGACCGTCTTGTCGCCGATGGGACCGAGCACCGGTGCCACGTTCACTTCGGTGACCGTCACGATGAAGGTCTCGTAGTCGCTGCCCCACCCGTCGCTCACCGTCACAGTCACCATGTACATTCCGTACCCCTGGGCCTCGGTGGGCGTCCAGGTGAAGACACCGGCTGAGGTGATCGCGGCGCCAGCCGGCGCGCCTGGGCTGAGCGAGTACGTCAGCGTGTTCGCCGGCAGGTCCGCGTCGGTCGCGCTGGCGGTGAACGTGAGCTCGCTGCCCTCGGCAATCGTCTTGTTGCCGATCGGGGCGAGCACTGGTTCGGTGCGGACCTCCATCACCGACACGGTGATGGACTCTGAGTCGGTGAGCTCCCCGTCCGATACCTGGACGTCGAAGGTGTAGGAGCCAGGTCCCTGAGCCTCGGTGGGCGTCCAGGTGAACACACCGGCCGCGGTGATCGCGGCGCCGGCCGGAGCGCCCGAGAGCGAGAAGGTAAGCGTGTCCGCCGGCACGTCGACATCGGTAGCGGTCGCGGTGAACCGGAGCTCGCTACCCTCGTTGACGGTCTTGTTGCCGATCCAGGCGAGGACAGGCGCGTCGTTGGCCGACGTGACCGTGATCGTGACCGTTGCCGACTCCGAGGAGAGCACCCCGTCGCCTGCGGTGTAGGTGAAGGTGTCCGTTCCTGTGAAGTCGGCCTTTGGCGTGTAGGTGAACGCGCCAGTCGTGGACAGGTTCAGCGTGCCGTTGCTCACGTTCTTCACGAGCGTTGCGGTCAGCGTGTCGCCATCGGGGTCGCTGTCGTTTGCGAGCACGCCCGGGGCGGCCTCCGTGAGCACCGCATCCTCGTCGACGAGGAACGCGTCGTCAACGGTCACAGGCGCGTCGTCCGCGGGCGTGACCGTGACCGTGACCGCTGCAGGCTCTGAAGAAAGCGCGCCGTCACCCGCGGCGTACGTGAAGGTGTCCTCGCCGAAGAAGTCAGCATCCGGCGTGTAGGTGAACGATCCATCCGGCGCGAGTGCCACCGTGCCGTTGAGGGCATCGGCCACAAGCACTGCGGCCAGATCGTCGCCATCCGCGTCGGTATCGTTCTTCAGCACGCCGGGAGCGGAGACCGAGAGCGGCGTATCCTCTGCGGTCGTGTACGGCATCCCCATCAGGTATGCCGCCCCGGCCGTGGAGCCGTTGTCATCGTCCCCGTACATCCCGAGGACGGCGGTGTCGCCGGAGATCGCGGCTGTGTATCCGAAGGCGTCATTGACACCCGCATCCGGGGCTGTGAGCTTCGCCTGCTCCGTCCAGACCGTACCCGAGCGTGTGAACACGTACGCCGAGCCCGAAAACGCGCCATTGTCGGCGTCCCCGTACGCTCCGATCACAGCGGTGTTGCCATCGATCGCCACTGAACAACCGAAGTAATCGTCGAAAACCCCGTCCGAGGCGGTCAACTTCGCCTCCTGCTCCCAGAAATCGGGCGCCGTAGGGGTGAATACATAGGCCGCACCGGTACGAAGGTAATCCAGCTGTGAACCGACCAGGGCAGTGTCGCCTGAGATCGCGACCACAGAGCCGAAGCGGGCCTCAGCAGCGTAATCCCTGGCTGTGACCGTATCGGAATACGTGAAGCTGCCAGCGACGCGGGCGAGAACGTAGGCGCGGCCCGCATTGGCGAAGCCAGCGCCATACGCCGCCCCCGGCAACCCGACGACCGCCAGATCACCGGATAGTGCGACTGCAGAGCCGAGCTGGGCGTTGTGCTCAAAGTAGTACGGAAGCACCTTCTGCTTCTCCGTCCAGGTGCCGTCCGAGCGGGTGAACACGTAGACGGAGCCGGCGTCCGTGCCCAACGCGTGGTCGTCCCGCGGCGCTCCGACAAGAATCGTGTCCCCGGACACCGCGACTGCTGTGGCGAACCGGTCATTGAACGCACCATCTGAGGCTGTCAGCTTCGCCTGCTGCGTCCAAACGGTGCCAGAGCGGGTGAAGACGTATGCCGAGCCGGAGTCCATACCCTTGTCGTCATCGTTGCTCACCCCGACGACCACCGTGTCACCGGATATCGCGACTGCTGTGCCGAAGAGGTCGTCGGTCGCCCCGTCTGAGGCCGTCAGCTTTGCTTGCTGCTTCCAGGAGCCGCCCTCGCGCACGTACACGTAGGCTGCCCCAGCAGACGCCGCCTTGTCGTCGTCTCCATGCGCTCCGATCACAGCAGTGTCGCCCGATATGGCGACTGACAGGCCGAGGTAGTCGTTCGCCTCACCATCTGAGGCGAGCACCTTCGCGATCTCCGGATCCTCGAGTGCGACAGGCGCATCGTGCACACCCTCGATGGTGATGGTCACCGTCGCAGGCGGCGAGGACAGCCACTGATCGCTGGCCGTGTAGGTGAAGCTGTCCGTGCCGCTGTAGCCGGCATCGGGCGTGTAGGTGAAAGAACCGTCCGCCGCGAGCTCCACCGTCCCGTGAGCGGCGTCCACCGCAAGCGCAGCGGTGAGCCCCTCACCGAGCGGATCGCTATCGTTCCCGAGCACGCCGGGCGCGGGAACGGGAAGTGCCGTGTTCTCGCGAGTCGTGTACGGAAGTCCCCCGATGTACGCCGAGCCGGAGTCCGCACCCTTGTCGTCGTCCAGCAGCGAACCGATCACCGCCGTCCCGCCGGAAAGCGCGACCGAGACCCCGAAGTAGTCGGTCGCCGCTCCGTCGGCTGCGGTGAGCTTCGCCTGCTGCCACCACGAGGTGCCCGCACGCGTGAACACGTACGCCGAGCCGGAGGCCGAGCCTTTGTCGTCGTCGAAGTACGAGCCGATCACCGCTGACCCGCCGGCAAGCGCGACCGATATCCCGAAGTAGTCGTTCGCCCCTCCGTCGGCCGCGGTAAGCTTCGCCTCCTGCGACCACGAGGCGCCCGAACGCGTGAACACGTAGGCCGCACCGGCGCCCGTGCCCTTCTCGCCGTCCCTGCTTGCGCCGATCAGAGCCGTGTCGCCGGAGAGCGCGACCGAGTAGCCGAAGAACTCGGAGGCCGCTCCGTCTGCCGCGGTGAGCTTCGCCTGCTGCGACCATGAGGTCCCCGAACGCGTGAACACGTAGGCCGAGCCGGAGTCCGTACCCTTGTAGTCATCCATATGCGAACCGACCACCACGGTGTCGCCGTCGATCGCTGTCGACGAGCCGAAACGGCCCTCATCGACTGCGTCCGTGGCGGTCAGCTTGACCTGCTGCGTCCACATGGCTCCCGATCCGGTGAACACGTACGCCGCGCCGGAGTTGAGGCCCTTATCGTCGTCATAGGGCGCACCGACCACGGCGGTGCCACCGGAGAGCGCCACCTTGGCGCCGAACTGGTCTCCTGCCTCCCCGTCCGCGGCCGTCAGCTTCACCTGCTCGGTCCAGACGCCGGCAGCGCGCGCGAACACGTAGACACATCCGCGGTTGGTGTTCGCGCCGCTGGCTCCGATCATGGCCGTGTCCCCGGACAGCGAAACCGAGGTGCCGAAGTACTGGAAACTCGCTCCATCTGCAGCGGTCAGCTTGGCCTGCTGCGTCCAGGTGCCGCCGGAGCGTGTGAACACGTAGGCTGAACCGGACTGGGGGCCCATGTCACCATCTTTGGGCGCTCCCACGATCGCGGTGTCACCGTCGATGGCAACGGAGTAGCCGAGCTGGTCGGCCGACGCCCCATCGTCGGCGAGCAGCTTCGACATAGCCTCGGGGTCATCAAAGGCCACAGGCGGCGCCATCGCGACCGCAGGCGCGGGAGCGAAGGTCACGCCCAGCGTCACCAACGCCAATGAAAGCAACAGGCAGAGCCCCCGCTTGAGATGTTCAGCCGTTCCGTACCGCTGTCGAATCAAAGCGCGGGCTCCATGTGCCATGCGGGTGCTCCCGTTCCGTAGGGTTGGTTCGATGACTGCCACGCATACCTCTCCCTATGTGTTTCGGACAACACAGGAACGCGCTTGATGGTCATTACCACGATTTTCCACCGATGGGTGACGTGTCCAACGAGGCACACACACAAAGAGACCCCGGCATGTCCGCCGAGGTCTCTCGAGTTGCTGGTGGGCGATACAGGATTTGAACCTGTGACTTCTTCCGTGTGAAGGAAGCGCTCTCCCACTGAGCTAATCGCCCGTACGCCGCAGAAGCGACGGCGACCATTGTAGTCGAGCGCTGCGCCGGCCGCTAGCCCTTGCGGGAAGGTTTGTGGTGCTCAGCTGGTGCGGTGGTCTGCTCGGCCGCAGCGAAGGCCTGGTCGGGCGCGAGCGCCACCTTCACGCCGTCGTACCCCTGCGGACGCGCCTGATGCCACGTCCAGGCGTCGCGCACCATCGTCTCCAGGTCACGCTGTGGGCGCCACCCCAGGACCCGCTCGGCCATCCGGTTTGACGAGATCAGCGCAGGTGGATCGCCATCGCGGCGCGGCCCCTCCTCAACGCGGATGCTCATGCCGCTCACACGTGAGCACATCTCCACCACCTCGCGGTTGGAGTATCCGCTCCCACTCCCGAGGTTGCACACCACCGGATCGCCGTCGTTGCCCAGATGCTCCACCGCACGGCGGTGTGCCTCGGCAAGATCGAGCACGTGGATGTAGTCACGCACGCAGGTGCCATCGGGCGTGGGGTAGTCGGTCCCGAAGAGGGTGAACGCGCCGTCGCCAGCAGCGGCCACCCGCAGCAGCCTCGGCACGATGTGCGACTCCGGTTCATGCGCCTCGCCGAGGGTGCCGTCGGGCCATGCGCCCGCCACGTTGAAGTACCTGAACCGCACGGCCTCGATGGCGCCGGTGGCCTCGCTCACCTCGATGAGCCGCTCGAACGCGAGCTTCGATGCACCGTACACGTTCACCGGGTGCCGCGGCGATCCCTCCGTGATCGGCATGCGCTCCGGCTCGCCATACACGGCGGCCGTGGACGACAACACGAGCTTGCGCACACCGCAGCGCACCATGCGGTCGAGCATGTGCGACGGCTCCGCAAGGTTCTTGCGGTAGTACAGGTCTGGGTCGCGCTGTGATTCGGCCACCTCGATGTACCCGGCGCAGTGCACCACAACGTCAACGTCCGGCAGTATGTCGTCAAGCAGGGCGAGATCGCCCACGGAGCCCTGGATCAACCATGCGCGCGGGTCGACAGCGGCCGCGTGACCCCGCTCGAGCGAGTCCAGGACCGCAACAGAGTAGCCGTGATCGAGAAGATGGCGAACGGTGACGCTGCCGATGTACCCGGCGCCACCGGTCACGAGAACGCGCATCAGTGTTTCCCCCCGGAAGCTCGTGATCCCGGAGAGCATAGCACGGTGCTACGACAGGCCATAGCCGACCGACCCGGTGTGCTCGAGGAACGCGTGCACCACCGTGGGGTCGAACTGCACTCCTGCCTGTGAGTCGATATACGCCAGAGCCTCCTCGTGGGTCCAGGCCATGCGGTACGGGCGGTCGGACGTGAGCGCATCGTACACGTCGATAACCGCGAAGATGCGCGCGGGAAGCGGGATGTCCTCCCCCTGCAGCCCGCGCGGGTAGCCGGAACCGTCCCACCGCTCGTGGTGGCAGAACGGGATCTCGAGCGCCGAGGAGAGGAACCCGATGCCGCGCAGAAGCTCCCACGCGAACTCCGGGTGCTTCCTCATCACACACCACTCGTCCTCATCGAGAGGCCCGGGCTTGTGCAGGATGTGGTCGGGCACCGCCATCTTGCCGATATCATGCAGCAGCGCGCCACGCCGCACGTTGCCGAGTTGCGGCTCAGGCACGCCGAGGCGACGCGCCAGCTCCACCGCCAGCTCGGCGGACCGGTCGGTGTGTCCGCGCGTGTCCTGATCGCGCATCTCGAGCGCCTGGGACCGACCCGCGAGCGTTGCGTCGTACGCGGCCCGCAGTTCGCGAGCAGCCGACTCGACCGCCTCGTACAGCCGTGCGTTGGCCACCGCGTAACCGATCTCGGCCGACAGCATCTGGCACAGCGCCACTTCCCGCGCCGAGAAACCGTCGTGCACCTGCGCGCTGCCCACGATGATCACGGCCTCGGGCACCCCGCGCGCGATCACCGGCACATACAGTATCGACGCCAGGCCGCGCCCTTCGATCGCCGCACGCTCACCTGGCGTGATCTCCGCGTCGTCCACGTCGGAGATGAAGACCGGCCTGCGCGTGCGAAGCGCCTCACCGATGTGCGGATGCTCGTCGAGCGCGAGCAGCGCACCGGCGAGCTTGTAGCCCGCGGGCAACGGCGGCACGGTCGCGCCGAGCTTGAGGCTGCCGTCCTTGAGCAGGTAGATCGCACCCGAATCGAGGCGCAGCACACCGATGGCCCCGATGATGGCAGTCTGCAACACGGTATCCAGGTCGAGCGACTCGGAGAGCTCCAGGCTCACCTCGAGCAGCATCGACAGATCACCACACCCTTCGGGCGGGTCAAGCCTCTGTCCGCTCACGCATCCTCCCGCGCTCTCGCAGGGACGACACCTACAGGGCCACACGCAGCACACCCATAAGGATACTCCGACCGATTAGCGAAGCTGAAGCGGTGTCGGCCGAATCGCGGTGGCTGGTGACCGACGGCGGGTATGGTGCCCCGAGCGGCGCATGTGGTCGCGCGGGGGCGTACATGCACCGCCGCCCCCGGAGCGTTTCCGGAGGCGGCGGCTGGGAGCGTATGTGCACGGCGTGAAGGCCGCACCCGCGGGGCGACCCTACGCGGGCAGCGTGTACCCGTAGTCGGCAAGCACGCTCTTGGGGAACTCGAAGCGCACCGTCAGCAGCGGGTCAACGACCTGGCAGAACTTGAGGTTGCCAACCAGGCTCATGAGCATCGCCGCGTCGTTCACGGGGATGCCGGCCACATTCGTGAGGAACCCGTGCATCATGTCGAGCGCCATCTTGTAGGCCTCGTCGGTGGTCTCGGCCGAGGCGATCACGGCCACGATCTCGTCGTTCTCGATGAACGGCGTGGGCAGCCCGGGGATGTCGACGACCTGCGGGGTCAGCGTGACCTCGCCCGGCGTCTCGGCACCGCACACCACGACCTCGCCGTCACCCATGACCGCGTGCATATCGCCGCAGCCGAAGAGCGCGCCCTCCACCGCGACCGTGAGGTACAGGCGCGTGTTGCTGGTGATAAGCGTGCAGTCCATGTTGCCGCCGTGCGGGCCGGGCGTGGAGTTGGGCACGGTGCCCTCGGCCGGCGCCACGCCGATCACGCCGAGCATCGGCTTCTGCTTGACGACGACCTTGCCCTTGTAGCTCACGGTGTCCTCGGTGTGATCGAGGATCACGGTCTCTTCCTCGGTGATCAGGTGACCGAGCGCGCCAACGCCCGGCACCGCGATCATGACCGACGGGCCGTGCGCCTTGACCTCGTGAAGATCCACGCGCAGCACGTCACCGGGCTTGGTGCCCTCGATGTAGATCGGGCCGGTGGCCGGGTTGGTGATCGACCAGTCGAGCGTCTCGAGCGTGTCAGCCGTGGTCTTGAGCTGGCCGCTGAAGCAGTCGTGCGTGGTGAGGTGCAGCCGCTCGCCCTGCTGCGCGCGCAGCACGGCCGGGTTCTCGGGCGAGAACCCGAAGAACGCCTTGTCGCGGGTGAGTTCAGACATCCTCGTGCCTCCTTGCATCGTGTGGACCGCCAGACCGCGTGAAGAGCGTATCGCCGAGGGGCCCCGGCGGGCGCCTTCTACGCCGCCAGGCCGTCCACCTCGGCCGGTACGTCCTTCTTCTTGCCAAAGCGCGGCAGACGCAACTCCTGCCCGCCCACAACACCAGAGGGTCGCCAGATGAGCACCATCACCATCAGCACCGCCATCACCAGTTCGGTGAGGCCGAAGACCTCGAACGAGAGCACGTGGGCGTTGTTGATGGTGGCTTCCACCTGGCGCAGTCCCTCGCGCGCGAGCGTCACGACCACGGCGCCCACTGTGGCGCCGGAGATGCTGCCAGAGCCGCCGATCACGAGCATCGAGAGCAGCAGGAACATCTCGGCCATGTAGAACGACTTCGGCGAGAACGACGTGATGTAGAGCGCCCAGAGGCCACCCACGAAGCCCGCCATCAGCGCGGAGAGCACGAAGCCGAGGTAGCGGGTGAAGATCATGTCGATGCCGATCGCGGCCGCGGCGTAGCGGTCGTCACGCGTGGCCCGGAGCTTGAGGCCGAGGCCCGACTCGCGGAACCAGTACGCGGCGAGCAGCATCAGCAGCGCGCCGGCGAGCGCGATGCCCCAGGTGGTCCACTGCGGCAGGCCGAAGAACGTACGCGGCCCGTTGGTGACGTTGTCCCACTGCGTCATCACCACGTGGATCACGATCAGCGTGGCGAACAGCGTGATGACGCTCGCGAAGTCGTTCAACCGCATCAGCGGGTAGCCGATTAGCGCGGCAACGGCCGCGGCCACCAGCGCGCCGATGAGGATTGCGGGCAGCACCGGCAGGCTCAGGTCCACGAGCGCCGGATACATGTTGGGCACGCCCATCTCCTTCACCATCGGCGGCGTTGCCAGGATGCCGGTGATGTAGGCGCCGATGCCCACGAACCCTACGTGGGTCCACGACAGGATGCCCGAGTTGCCCATGAACACCTGGAGGCCGTAGACCATGCCCAGGCTCACGCAGAAGTACGTGTAGATATCCAGCAGCAACCGGGAGCCGAACATGCTGATCAGGACTCCCGCAAGCACGAGCGGGATCGCGAGCAGCACAACGGTCTGGTGCTTCCGGGCGAACGCGACGATCTTGTTGGTGGGGCTCATCCGACACGCTCCTCGGTGTAGCCGCCCTTGATGATCCCGGCGGGCCTGAACAGCAGGAACACGACCACGAGCGCGAACATGAACGCGTCGCGGTAGCTGATCATCGACGCCGGCAAGGTGACGCTCAGCAGGTTGAAGATCAGGCCGTAGACGAAGCCGCCCACGACCGCACCCACGGTGGAGTGCATGCCGCCGGTGACGACCGCGATGAACGCGATCAGCAGCGGCGCCGCACCGGTGAGCGGGTCGACCGAGGCCGAACGGCTCACCCAGAAGATCGACGCCACGCCCGCGAGCAGGCCGCTGATGACGAACGCGGTCGAGATCACGAGGTTGGCGGGCACACCCATCAGTCGTGTGGTGGTGAACTTGTCCGACGCAGCGCGCATGGCCATTCCCACGACCGTCTTCTTCATGAGCAGCGACAGCGCCACCAGGAGCACCATCGTCACCCCGATCACGAGGAGGTTGCGCAGCGGCACCGTGGCGCCGGCGATCTCGATCGTGCGCGAGAAGAAGAACGGCAGCTGCACCGGGCGCGCACGCGGCGACACCATGATGAGCACCACGTTCTGCAGGAACACGCTCACCGCGAACGAGGTCACGATCAGCGCGTTGGGCGACTGGCTCCGCACCGGGCGGAACGCGATCAGCTCGGTGAGGTAGCTCACGAGCACCGCGGCAAGCACCGCGATCAGCAGCGTGAGGTACCACGGCGCATGCAGCGTGGTGGCCGAGAGGAAGATCGCGTAGCCGGCGATCATGATGTACTCGCCGTACGCGAAGTTCACGAGCTTGAGGATGCCGTACACCAGCACCAGGCCCAGCGCCAGCAGCGCGTAGAGGCTGCCGAGCGAGAGCGTGTTGATCACGAATTCGAGATCGATCACAGTGACACCTCGCAACTGTCGGCATCGGTCTCGTCGCCGAAGTACACGCTGGCGACGTCTACCTTGCGCTTGATCTCCTCGGCGGTACCGGCGTGCTCGATCAGGCCGTTGGCGAGCAGGTATGCGCGGTCGACGATCTCAAGCGCACGCTCAGCGTTCTGCTCCACCAGCAGGATCGTGGAGCCGCGCTCCTTGAGCGTGACGATGAGCTCGAAGATCTGGTCGGTCATGGCGGGCGACAAGCCGAGGGACGGCTCGTCGAGCATGATCAGCTTGGGGTGTCCCATCAGCGCGCGGGCGATGGCGAGCATCTGCTGCTCGCCGCCCGAGAGCAGGCCGCCGGCCTGATGGAAGCGGTCCTTCAAGATCGGGAAGAGCTCGAACATCTCCTCGAGGTCGGCCTTGTAGCGGTCGCGCTTGAAACCGACGTACGCGCCAAGGCGGAGGTTCTCCTCCACCGTGAGCGTGCCGAAGATCTCGCGCCCTTCGGGCACGAGCGAGATGCCGCGCTTGACGATCTTCTCGGGCGAGCGGTTGGTGATCTCCTGGCCCTCGAACGTGATCGTGCCCTTCACCGGGCGCAACACGCCCATGATGGACTTGAGCGTGGTGGACTTCCCCACGCCGTTCACGCCGAGCAACGCCACCAGTTCACCTTCGGCGACCTCTATCGAGATGCCGTGGAGGGCGCGGACCGCGCCATAGGAAGCCTCGAGGTTCTCTACCGTGAGCATGGCCATGGTCTATGCACTGCTCCCTAGGTAGGCGGTCACGACTTGTTCGTTGGCGCGGACCTCGGCGGGCGTTCCCTCACAGATGGTCTGGCCGTAGTTGAGCACGTGCAGGCGCGGGCAGAGGTTCATCATCAGCCGCATGTCGTGCTCCACCACCACCAGGCCCACACCGAAGCGCTCCGGCATCCCCTTGAGGAGGTCGTGCAGAGCGTCGGACTCCTCCTCGTTCAGGCCGGCGGCCGGATCGTCGAGGAAGAGGAACTTCGGGCGCATCGCAAGCGCCCGGGCCATCTCCAGCTTGCGCTGGTGGCCGAAGGGGATCTCGCGCGCCAGCATGTCGCCGAGGTGCGCGAGGTCGAGCTGCTCGAGCAGCGCGGTGGCGTGACGCGAGGCGACCCGCCTGCGGTCGCCCATCGATACGGCGGCGACCTCCACGTTCTCGAGCACGGTGAGCTCGCCGAAGAGGCGTACCGTCTGGAACGTGCGGGAGATGCCGGCGTGCGCCACGCGGTGCGGCTTGCGGCCGGTGGTCACCTCGCCGTCCACCGAGACGGTGCCGCTCGTGGCGGGCAGCAGCCCGGTCACCACATTGATGAGCGTGGTCTTGCCCGAGCCGTTGGGACCGATGAGGCCGAGGATCTCCCCCGTCTCAACGGTGAAGCTGACGTCGTTCACGGCCTTGAGGCCGGCGAACGACTTGCAGAGGTGCGAGACCTCCAGGACGCTACGCGCCCTCGGTTCGCTGGGTTCCATGCGGTTCTCCGGGTTCATCGTCTGTAACGCGGTACGCAGGTCCTGGTGACGCGTGTTTCGGTACGTGAGGGGGAGAGCCCGCAAGCGGACCCTCCCCCGGGTGTCGTACCAGCAGTGCCTGGTGCTTACGGTGCGGGGAGGAACTCCGGCGTCTTCCAGCCGATGAACGACGGAACGCCCTTGTCCAGCTTCACGACAGCCGCGGCCTTGTTGGGCTCGTGGCCGGAGGCGGCGTCGGACCAGTCGAGCTCACCGGTGAGGCAGTCGAAGGTCATCTCTTCCATGGCCTTGGCCACTTCGGCGCCATCGGTGGTGCCGGCCTCTTCCATCGCCTGGGCGAGGACCATCACGACGTCGTAGCCCGGGAGCACCCACAGGGCGTCCGGCTCGCCGCCGAACTTCTCCTCATAGGCAGCGAGGAAGTCGCTGTAGCCGGGGTGACCCTCGTCAGAGAGGTAGCCGTGGGTATCGAAGTAGATCTCGGAGCCGTACTCGGTGCCGAGCGCCTCGAAGAGCGCCGGGTCATCGTAGGCGTCGCCGCCGACGACCGGCACATTGATGCCGCTCTCACGCAGGGTGCGGATGATGAGCGCAAGGTCAGGCATGTACGAGGAGACGTACACGAAGTCGGGCTGCTCGGGGAGCGCCTTGATGCGGGCGATCTGCGCGGAGGCGTCAGCCTGGCCCTGGGTGTAGGTGTCCTCGAAGTAGACCTCGCCGCCGAGCTCCTTGAAGGCGACGATGAAGTACTTGGAGAGGCTCTTGGTGTAGTCGATGAAGTCGTCGGTGATGACGTAGACCGAGCGGTAGCCCAGGTCGTTGTACGCGTACTCGGCCATCACGGCGCCCATCGTGGTGTTCCACATGGAGAGCGTGAACTGCTTGTCGCCGAGGGCGGCAGAGCCGTACAGCGGCGAGGAAGCGGACGGCGAGATGCCCACGAGGCCCGCGGCCTGTGCCTCACGGGAGGCGGGACCACCGAAGTCGAAGTCGCTCGGGGCGATGATTGCCACAGCGCCATCGCCGATGAGCTGCTTGGCCACGTTACCCGCGGTGACCGGGTCGCTCTTGCCGTCCATGGCAACGAGCTCGACCTTCTTGCCGAGGATGCCGCCCTGCTCGTTCAGGACGTCGACCGCCAGCTGCGCACCGCGCAGGGCCGGCTCATCGAGCGGGGCCTGGATGCCGGTCTGGCACAGCGCCGAGCCGATGATGATCGTGTCCTCTGAGCCGCCGTTGCCAGCGGTCCCTTCGGTGCCCTCGTCCGCCGCGCAGCCCGGGAGTACCAGGCCGAGGAGGAGCACCAACGCGAGTGCTGCTGCAATACGCTTCATATCCCTACCCTCCGTATGTCGTGCTTGTTTGTCCGGAACGACGACCGCGAGCGATCGTCGCGGAACCCCTACGCTCCCACACACGTTAGTGACTGCGTGTGACAAACGTATTTCGAAAGGATAACGGATGCGGACCGCTCTCACCAGAGCGGGTTAATCCACGCTCATATGCGGTAGGCCCCCCGAAACGCAGCACAGGGACCCCGGAGGGCCCCTGTGGGTCGCTCATGCTGTGCGCCGTGCGCTACCCGCTGGCGAGCGCAGCCGCGATGGCCGCCTTCACCGCATCGGTGACCGCACCCAGGCCATCGAAGATGGTGACGTCCACCACGTCGGCAGCGGCGGCCTCGAGGTAGCTC
>JAZIGI010000046.1:0-15887 GCA_036679125.1 Actinomycetota bacterium
GGCAGCTGGGATGAATCCGCTGAGGCTCGTGGCACCACTGCCTAACAAGCGCTTCCAGCTGACGCGCAGGAGTCGTCGGCTAGACTGAGAAGTAGTTGGCGCGCAGCTGAAGCGCCAAGACGTTAGACGGAGCCAAGCGAATCCGACGGTGTCAGAGTCGTGGAGTAGAGTCGAGAGACCTAAGGCTTCGGATTGGAGTGCCATGGCATTCGACGATTACGTCATCCAGGACAACACCGATTTCGCGTTCATCTCCGGAGATGTCCTCTACAACGTTCCAGACGCGGACTATCGGGACTACGTCCGTTACGGGCTATTCTCCGTCGATCACCACGGCGCTCTGAGGTTTGAGCCAACGGCGCAGATAGTCGCAACGACCAGCGAGCAGTTCGACATCTTGATGCAGGAACTAGCGAAGCTCCGTGAGTCCATGGAAAGCCGTGAACGAGAACCTGACGCAAGACGAGCCATGCAGCTGATGCCCGAGCGGCGCGACCTCAGAACTCGATAGCGAAGTGAGATCTCTATGTTCGACTCCATAAGCATCACCGCCATTCTCAAGGCAGCCGGAACGTTTGTGGCCTGGATGATTCCTGCCATCCTTCTCATCCTCGCCGTCCGTCGCGCATTCAAGTAGCCCGTCTAACAAGCGCTTCCAGCTGACGCGCCGGAGCGCTCGGCTAAACTGTCAGGTATCGGCGCGCAGCTGAAGCGCCAAGACGTTAGCTGGAGTCAACGAGCGGATGTGCTACGCACTCTTCATTGGAAGCGATATCGAACTCGATGTGCCTGACGTCGAGGTGGCTGTCGATGCCGACGCTTTTCACCTTGAGGCACTCCAAGTCCAACATCGAGTGGTGTTGCCTCACTTCTCCAAGCCGTTCGTCTACTATGCCGCTTCATGGCAGGGTTGCGGGTGCGGCTGGTTCAAGGGCTCGGTGCTGGAGTTCCCGAAGAGTCGACGTGTGTCGAATGAATGCACCGCGACCGATCTCCGCTCGCTCGCCGGGCTGCTGCGCGATCTAGGCACCGCAGAGCTCTACCTGTCATGGGAAGGCGAGCTGGACCATGGCATACAGCGCCGACTGGAGCTCAGTCCCAATGACTTCGAGGCAGACACCATCCCGCTTCAGCAAGGCGACTTCGTGTTCGTCCGGTCGGCTGGACCCAGCTAACAAGCGATTCAACCTGACGCGCAGGAGCGTCACGACGCTTCGCGCAGTAAGCTGGTGGCGCGCAGGTTAATCGCATCAACGTTAGCCACAGCGCGCACGCTCCTCGGCCGCGGCATCTGTGGTATCGTTGGTTGTACCTTAGGAGGTGCTTCCAATGAGTGCTCTGCCCGCCATCATCCCGATCTCGGACCTGCGTCAGGACGCCGCGGGCGTCATCAGGCGTGTCGTCGCCACTGACGAGCCGGTGGTTATCACGCAGCGCGGTCGTGCCTCGGCCGTGCTCGTCAGCGCGGACGCGTATGAGCGCACCCAGTACGAGAACGACCTGCTTCGGGCGCTCGCATGCGGCGACGCGGAGATGGCCGCTGGGCTCGGGCGCGACGCGGAGGACGTGCTGGCTGAGGCCCGCGCGCTCCTCGGACAGGAGTAGTCTCGGTGCGCGTCCGGTTCACCAGGCAAGCGGAGCGGCAGTACCTCGAGGCGCTCCGCTACATCGCTTCGAGGAACCCCGCCGGAGCTCTCACGGTCATGCGGCGTGCTGAGGAGGTCGTCGAGCAGCTCCGCGCGCATCCGCACTCCGGCCATGCGATCCCTGAGTACCCGGACCTGCCGCATCGCGAGCTGCCGGTACCGTCGTATCGCTTCTTCTACCGCGTGGGCGACGATGGTGTGTGGATCACCGCTGTGTGGCATTCGCGCCAACTGCCTGCGGAGCCTGAGCCCGGAGCGCGTGGCTAACAAGTGCTTCCAGCCGACTCACGCACGCGCTAGGCTGACATGAAGCCGCCCGTTCGCGGCTGAAGCACCGGACGTTAGCCACTTCCCATGTCACTCCGCCTCCGCGAGGGCTTCGCTCTTGTCGTACGCTTCTCGCATCGATATAGTAATCGTATGTCGATTGGAGGCGTTTCCATGGAGGCAGTAACCATCTCTCCCAAGTATCAGGTCGTCATCCCTAAGTCGGTGCGCAGACAGTTGCGCCTCGTCCCGGGGCAGAAGGTGCAGGTCATCGCATACGGCGACCGGATTGAGTTCATCCCGCTGAAGCCAGCACGCGAGCTTCGCGGCATGCTGCGCGGCCTTGACACCACCTTCGAGCGCGACCGGGAGGACCGGGTGTGAACGTCGTCGACTCCTCGGCATGGCTCGAGTACTTCGGCGATGGCCTCAACGCTGCGCAGTTCGCACCAGCGATCGAGGATCCCGAGAGCCTGGTCGTGCCCACGCTGACCCTGTTCGAGGTGTTCAAGCGAACGTCCCAGATCGCAGACGAGACCACGGCGCTTGATGCCGTCGGCGTGATGATGCAAGGCACCGTCGTCGAACTGTCCGCCTCGCTCTCATTGGACGCCGCGCGGCTGTCGCTCGAATCGGGGCTTGCGATGGCGGATGCGATCATCCTTGCCACCGCGCGCTCACACGCGGCCGTGCTGTGGACGCAAGACGCCCACTTCGATGGAATGGACGACGTCGAGTTCCGTCCCAAGCGGTAGGGAGTGGCTAACAAGCGCTTCCACACAGACGGCGCGCCTCGTGCGGTAGACTCGGGTGGCAAGCGCTCGCCGGCGCGCCGCGGCTGAAGCGCCGGATCGTTAGGCAAACACCGGTGTTGACGCGTGTCACGTGACGCGTTACACTCGCCTCATGATCAAGACGTTCGCTGACAAGCAGACGCAGCAGTTGTACCTGACCGGCAAGGCGCGCCGCGTGCCACCAGACGTGGCGAAGCGGGCCGCGCGCAAGCTCGAACAGGTCAATGCAGCCACACGGGTCGAGGACCTCAAGGTCCCGCCGGGCAACCGCCTGCATTCACTCGAAGGCGACCGCCAAGGGCAGCATTCGATCTCGGTCAACGACCAGTGGCGAATCTGCTTCAGGTTCGAAGATGGCGACGCCCACGATGTCGAGTTCTGCGACTACCACTAGAGGTGAGACACGATGAGCATCTCCAATGACACTCCCATGAAGCGCCGGCCCACCCATCCGGGTGAGATTCTGCGCGAGGACTTCATGCCAGACTATGACCTGACCGTGAGCGGTCTGGCTGAGGCACTCGGCGTCTCGCGCCAGACGGTGAACGAGCTGCTTCGCGAGCGGCGGGCGCTGTCGCCTGAGATGGCGCTTCGCCTGTCCGCCCTCTTTGGCAACTCGCCGGAGTTCTGGTTGAACCTGCAGCGCGCGGTCGACCTGTGGGACGCTCAGGGTGCGGTGGGAGATGACGTGCGGCGCATCAAGCCGCTGTGTGTTGCCTAACAAGCGCTTCCAGCCGACGCCGCACGTCTTCGGCTAGCATGGAAGTCAGCGATGCGCGGCTGATGTGCATTCACGTCAGGCGTGTTCTCTTGGGTCTCCCGCAGGTGCTATAATCGGCACCAGAATATCGATGCGGTTTGGAGGTCCATCATGCGCAGCCCGGCTGTGAAGTTCTCGGAGGACGTCGTCCCGCTCGGGGACATGAAGATCAATCCCGGCAAGGTCGTTCGCCGCGTGGACGAGACCGGCAGGCCCGTGCTGCTCACCAGCCACGGACGCGGCGTCGCTGTCGTTCAGGGACTCGACGAGTTCGAGGCCGCCCAGGAGGAGCGGGACTTCATGCGCGCGGTGGTCGCTGGCCTCGCGGACATCGAAGCGGGTCGGGTCGCGTCGCTCGATGAGGTCGTGCGCTCGCTCGGGCTTGAATGATGACCGCGCGCATCAGTGTCGAGTTCGCCCAGTCCGCGCAAGACGATCTGCGCGACATGATGGCGTGGTATGCATCGCAAGGCGCTCCCGAGGTCGGGCGGCGACTGGCGGCGGAGATCATCGACCGCGTCCGCCAGCTCGAGGCGTTTCCTGACAGCGGCAGGGTCGTCCCTGAGTTCGACACCACGTGGCTGCGCGAGCTCGAGCATCCACCATTCCGGATCGTCTACCGGCGTGACGAGTCGGTCGTGACGATCGTCCGTGTGTGGCGCAGTGAGCGGCTGATGGATCCTGCCCTCGGAGGAAACGCCTAACAAGCGCTTCCTCACAGACGGCGCGCCTCGTGCGGGGGAGGTTGCGAGCGCTACGGCGAAGCCAGGCCCATTGCTGTGCGCTTCTCGAGAATCGTTTCGACGTGCCAGTCCAGATGCCGGATCGCGTGCAGCAGCAACTGTCGCAGCGTAACCAGTCCCTTCTCAGAGTGCACGGCCACTCGGTCCCACGTCTTCGCATCCAGAGCCTCTAGATCGCGCGCCATTTGTGCCCGCGTTACCTCGATCAGCCGGAGGTCGAGCTGGGTGTCCCGGTTCTCGTAGTGCAGGGCTTCAGGGTACAGCCAGCCGCTTGCGCCAAGGAGCAGCGGCCGGTCCATGGCGATCGTGCGCTTCATGCGGTCGGCATAGAACTGCTCGCAGTCCGCGAGGTGAGCGAGGACCTCGCGCGTGCTGAGCTTGCCGCGCACCGGGCGCGCATCCAGGTGTGCGTCATCGAGATCCTGCAGCGTCCTCTGCAAGTGCTCGTGCCCTGTGCGGTAGCGCGCGATCAGTTCCGCTGTCGGCGCTCCATCGTCGTTCTGTGCATTCTGTATCTGCTGGTGGTCCGTCTGCATTGCAGCCTCCGCGGGTCCGTCTACTCTGCTTGCCCTATCGTGTGGGAATGGACGCTGTCTAACAAGGCTGGCGCGACAAGCGTTAAGCTGTGAAGGGAAGTCGTTGGCGCGCAGCTGATGCGCCAACGCGTAGACAGGATCGGGCAGTCGCGATGGGGGGACGCTCATGAGCAGGGGGTCCCGACGGCACACGTCGGATGAGTTCGGCAGGACGGGTCTCGGACCCGCAGCCGCGATCGGCGACCGGGGGCTCGGTGCGGCGCCCGGCGTCATCGTCGACGGTCTGGTGGAAACGGAGAGCGGAGTCACGCCTGGCCCAGGCATCCCGGTCCGAACGATCGCGCTCGCCTTCGGGGTGCTCGTATTCGTCGCCGTTGCGCTGGCCGTCGCGTTCACGCTCGCGGCGATTCCCGATCCGCTTCCGGCTGGCATCCACGAAGACATCTGGCTGGGGGTTGCCCCTGACGGATCGTCCGGGGTGGATATCGAGTATCAGCTGATGCCTGATGTCGCGGAAGGCGAGGATACCCCTCAGTGGGCGGCAGGTCCCGTAGCCGAGACGGTCATCGTGATCGACGGACAGGTCGTGAGCGCGGAAGCCCTTCTCAACCATCTACAAGACGGCATGGTGCGCGCGGACGTGACCGCACCTGAAGATGGACTCGTGTCGCGGATCGATATCTCGACGCCGCCGCTGACCGGGAACTAGCGCGACCTGTCCAACGCGCGCTTCCACACAGACGGCGCGCCGCGGTAGACTCGGATGGCAAACGCTCGCCGGCGCGCAGCTGAAGCGCCAAGACGTCAGCTGAGAGAAGAGGCGAGGATGGGGGATCCTGCTGCGATCATCGTCGGGAGCTGCTTCGCCGTGCTGGGCGTCACCGCCTTGGTGCGTCCCGGTCTGTTCCGATGGACTCCGTTGTACCGTTTCTACGCGCACATGCTCGATGAGACACGCGGACTCACCGTGGTTCGTTTCTCCCTCGGACTCGGGGCATGCGCCGCAGCGGTGATGTTCCTCCTTCTGGGTGCCGGAATCATCGGATAGTGGTCAGAGCGGGCGATCGCCGCTGCATCAGGTTCGATCCGTCCTTCCTGACGAGCGCATCGACCTGACCCGCCGAGGGGCGTCCCGCCTCGCGGTACACTGGTCGGACGAAGGCCATGCGCTGAGACGTTGGGCGCAACCCGCGCTCGCGCGGGCCGCTCACCGATTAGTTTGTCGGACGCAGTCTCATCCCGGGGCAACCGGGACACGGACTGACGCGTCACGGTGTACGCTACAAGGAGGGCTTCGGCGCGCGGCTGAAGCGCGAAGACGTCAGACAGGGCGATCATGCTTACCTCACAGATCGGACCGTTCCTCGTAGCCAGCTTCATTCTGTGTGTCACGCCGGGCCCGGGGGTCACGTTCATCGTGACCCGCAGCCTGGCGGAAGGCAGGCGGGCGGGACTCGGATCGGTCGTTGGTGTGGCACTCGGCAACTCGGTGAGCGCTCTTGCTGCGGCATTCGGACTGGCGGCGGTGTTCGCGGTCTCTGCCGTCGCGTTCCAAGTCGTCAGGTATGCCGGCGCCGCCTACCTCGTGTACCTCGGGGTGCAGGCGTTGCGGGGCGCTGGCCGGACTGACATCGAGTCCGGGCAGCGCTCGCCCGGGCGCGTAGTCCGCGACGGGTTGGCGGTCGCGACCCTGAATCCCAAGACCGCGCTGTTCTTCGCGGCATTCGTCCCCCAGTTCGTCTCTCCGGGCGCGGGAGCCACCGCTCAGACGCTTGCGCTCTCCCTCCTCTTCGTCGTGATGGCGCTTACCACCGACAGCGTCTACGCGCTAGCGGCAAGCTCGCTTGCGCATCGGATCTCTGGTGGCGCGCTGAAGCGTGCGGGGCGGTTCGTCTCGGGCGGCGTCTACATCGGATTGGGCGCACTCGCGGCCGTCGGCGGAGGGCCGTCCCGCGCCTGATCACCGCTGGCTGCGTGTCTGGCACGCGCGTCGACCAGAGAACGCACCGGATCGTCTACTGCCGCAACGAGTCGTCCATGAGCGTCCACTCGACACAGGTGTGAGTGCTGATGGCGCAGGACGACACCCGCGTCTTATCACGATCGCTTGATGCTCCTCTGTCGGAGGTGAAGGATCCACAGTGGACAACGATGAGCTGAGGCGGGCCTTTGATCGACAGGCCCGGAGCTACGACAAGCAGTGGAGCCGGATGGCGCCCATCAACGATGGGATGTTCTTCCTGCTGGACGCGGTGCTGGCCTCGTTGCCTGGCGATGCCCGCATCCTGTGCGTCGGCGTCGGGACAGGCACTGAGCTGATCCACCTGGCGATGGCGTTTCCGGGATGGACGTTCACCGCAGTCGACCCTTCCACGTCGATGCTCGACATCTGTCGCCAGCGCGTCGGGGAACTCGGCCTGTCGGGCCGGTGCGTCTTCCACGAGGGCTACATCGACTCGTTGCCTGAGGACGAGCACTACGATGCCACAATGTGCTTCCTCGTCTCGCAGTTCATCCTGGATGCACGCGCTCGCACGCAGTTCTTCGGTCAGATCGCTAGCCGGCTCGTGCCGGGCGGGATCCTGGCGACTTCCGACCTGTCGACTGACATAGAGTCACCGGTCTACGACGCGCTGCTGCCCGTGTGGCAGCGAGTGATGACGCCCTCATCGGACTCGGCTGAGGCACTGGAGCGCATGAGGGAGGGCTACGCCAGGGACGTGGCGATCCTTCCGCCGGCCGCCGTCGCATCCATCATCGAGTCCGCCGGCTTCGATCCACCAGTGCGCTACTTCCAGGCAGCGCTCATCTGTGGGTGGTTCGCCCGACGGAGTCCGTAGGGCTGGACCCCGCGCGTGACGGAGCCTCTGCCCGACCCGTGCGTTTCGTGCGGTAGACTCGGGGCGAACGCTCGCCGGCGCTGGCGGCGGAAGCGCCGAGGTATCGGCCCGACGATCAAGGAGGACGAGTGCTGGTTGCGAACGCACAGCGCGAGATCAGGCAAGGGTACCTCGGGGGATTCGTGGGGCAGCTGGTGTCGGCGATCCTGTGGCTCGGGTCGGCCGGGCTTGCCACGTGGGACTCGCAGGCGGCAGGCATACGGTTTCTCGTCGTCGGGGGGTTCTTCATCTATCCGCTGACCCGGGCTGGCCTCGCCTTGATCAAGACGGGCGCAAAGATACCCAGGGAGAACCCGCTCAACGGTCTCGCGATGCAGGTGGCCTTCACGCTACCGCTCGTGCTCCCCGTCGTGGGGGCTGCGGCTCTCTACCGCATCGAGTGGTTCTACCCCGCGTTCATGATCGTCCTGGGGGCTCACTACCTGCCGTTCGTCTTCCTCTACGGCATGAGGATGTTCGCCGTCCTTGCCGCGGGGCTGGTCATGCTCGGACTCACGCTTGCGCTCTACATCGAGGCACCCTTTGCGACCGGCGGATGGATCACAGGCGTGCTCCTGCTGGTGTTCGCCTTCCTCGGCCGGTGGACGGCCGTGCGTGAGCAGAGGCTCGGAATCGCCGAGGCCTCCGGCTAACGGATACCTTCAACTGACGCTCGCTATGAGCGGCGCACGCCCGATCTCAGGCTGACCGAAGGGTCGACCAGGACCGTGCCACTTACTCGATCGCGACGTGGGCTCCAGAGCAGTACGGCGGACTGGCGGTCAGCCCACAGTTGCAGATCGCGGCCGTCACCGGCTCATCGATCTCGAACGCGAGCGGCTCCACGCCAGTGCCGATGTGGGAGCCGTCGCAGTACGGGACGGTCTTCGTCTTGCCGCACCTGCACCAGTGGTACGTGCCCGCACCCAGCTCCAGGATCACCGGGTGGCTGCTGGCGTCGTCGTGCTCGAACCTGGCCATCGTGCCCACCTTTCACGCGGGGACCGTGTAACTGTTCTTCCCCCGGATGCCCGACGCCCCACCACTAGGCGCTTCGATCAGCGACGGCTGCGTGCGGAAGACGCGTCCACCCAGCCGGAGACGCCACATCCGTGGTGTTGAGCGTGCGGCTGACGGGCGGTATCCTCGGTTACACTGCCATTCAGGGGCGCGCGGTTGGCGCGCCGGGACGTTCGACTGACCTGGAGCGAAGAAGACTGAAGCTTGCCGTGGTGGCATACCCTCGGATGGCATCCGGGAGCCTGGGGCTGATCGAGTCGTTCCGTGCTTCACATGACCCGCAGGCCGGACTCATCGGGGCGCACATTACGCTGGTGTTCCCGGTGGACCTCGATGCCGAGGAGCTCACCCCCGAGCTGCAGGCTGTGGCCACGACCACCGCACCATTCTCCGTGTCCTTGTCGGCGGTGCGAGCGGCCGTGGGGATCGACGGTCGCAGCTACGCGCTCCTGGAGTCGGACCGGGGCGGAGAGCTCGTCTCGCGCTTGCACGACCGCCTGTACAATGGCGCGCTGGCGCGCCATGTGCGATCGGACATCCGGTACGAGCCCCACGTGACCATCGGCTCGTGCGAGCGCCTGCCGGATTGCGTGCGGATGGCCAGCGAGTTCAACGCGGTGTGGCGCCCGACTCTCGCGCACATCGACGCGCTCGCGTTGCTCGATCTCGATGGCTCCGGTCTACGCGAACACGGGCTCTTCACGCTTCGGGGCGAGGATGCACTGGTGCGGGATCCCCACAGGATCGTCTCCGCGTCGCCGGGGCACGTCCCGTCGCTTCCCGCGATCGAGCGCGCGGCGGCACGGCTCTTCCGCGATGCGGCACCTGCGGAACTGCTTGAACATGTCACGCCGGAGTCGACCCTGCTTGCCTCGCAGGAGGCCGGCACTCTGTGGGTGGCCCTCGGGGACGACGACGAACCTGTCGGTTTCGCGCGTGTGGAGGTGGCGGGTGCGGGCGTCCACCTCGCGGAGCTTGATGTCCACCCGACCCATGGACGTCGCGGTATCGGCACTGCACTGGTGCGTACGGTCGAAGACTGGGCGCGCTCACGCGGTTTCGCGCGGATCACCCTCACCACGTACCGCGACATCCCCTGGAACGCCCCTTTCTACGCCAGCCTGGGGTTCGTGGTCGTCCCGGAAGGTGACTGGGACGCCAGCATGAGGCGTCGGTTCGAGGAAGAGGCTGGTCTCGATTCCGAGCGACCGAAACGCGTTGTGATGACGCGGCACCTTGTCTCCACCTGACCCACGCATTCCGGCGGGGCCGATCACGCGTTAGGCTTGGGGCGCCCCTGGGTGCCCGGATGAACGGCCAGCACGTCTCACGGGATAGGAGCATATCGTGGTCGACCCGGAGTCAGTCACGGCGATGTGGTCGGCATTGGCGGAGGCGCGCCCCGACCTCGCCCCGGTGGGTGCCTCATACTCGGCATGGCACTTCTGCGACAACGAGGCCGACGCCAACGAGTTGGCGGATCTCGTCCTGTCCGGTACGAAGCGCGCCACCGCCAGCCTCCTGTGGTCGTACGAGGTGGAAGGTGAATCGCTTCCTGAGGTGGGGGATCTGAGCATCGTCACCGACTGGGATGGGCGCGCGCGTTGTGTGATCCGCACCATCTCCGTCGAGGTGGTCCCGTTCGAAGCGGTGACCCAGGAGTTCGCGGCCACGGAAGGCGAGGGCGACCGCTCCCTCGACTACTGGCGCGCGGCGCATGCGGCGGCGTTCACGCGTGAGCTTGCCGGCTCCGGACGAGCGTTCGAGCCCTCGATGCTCGTGGTGTGCGAGCGCTTCGAGGTCGTGATCGCCGGACCGAAGACCCCGTAGTCCCTGCGCCCTAGTCTGCGTAGTCGTCCTGCACGAGGTCCGCAGGTTTGAACACCGGGTGGATCTCGACGGCGCCGTCTCGGGCGGCGGGGTGGAGCGCAGCGATGCGAGCGGCGATATCCATGCTCGGTGCGGCCAGCACGAAGAACGCACACGCTACGAGGCCCGACTCATGGAGCGTGCCTTCCCGGATCGTGTCACCCGCTACCGTCACGGCCGTTGTGCTCGGGTCGAACGCGAAGCCGCGCTGCTTCGCGAAGTAACTGCCGCCAAGCACCTTCCCCTTCAGCGCCCTGGCGTGCTCGGGATACTCCTCGAGCGCGACCAGGTGCCCGGGATCCAGGCTCGCGGGATCCGCGGGTGCTGGAGCGTACACGATCATCCCGTACTGTGGCATAGCGTCTCCTTCGGCCGTGGGTGAGTTGTACGTATCCGTCGGCAGCCGTCCGCTAACGCGCGCCGGTAGGCGACGCCGCGGCCGCAGGCCGATCGCGACGCGCACTTCCGGACACGTTCGTTTCCGCTAGACTCTGAACCGCCACTACTGCACGCGATGTCGAATCGATCACAGGCGGTCCACCATCGTCAGCGCCGCAGACACGCGCACTCGCATGCCCTTCGCGTACCTCGAGGCGAGCGTCATCATCTCGGGGGCGGGCAATGGCGTCTCCGCCGTCGCGATCCCGTGGCTCGTGCTCGAACGCACCGGTGATCCTGCCGCAGCGGGCATCGTGGGCGCCGCGACCGCCTTGCCGCTGCTAGCCAGCTCCCTCTTCTCTGGCGCTGTCGCCGACACGCTCGGGCGCCGCCGAACCGCGGTGTTGGCGGATGCCCTCTCGGCGCTCTCGGTGGCGGCCATCCCTTTGGTCGACCACCTGTTCAGCCTCGACCTCGCCCTCATCGTGCTGCTCACGGCCATTGGGGCGCTGTTCGACCCGGCCGGCGCCACCTCACGCGAGACGATGCTGCCGGAGGTCGCGAGGCGCGGTGGCATCCGGCTCGAGCGTGCGAACGGCATCCACGAGGCGGCGTGGGGGACGGCCTACCTTATCGGTCCCGGGATCGGGGGCGTGCTGATCGCGTGGGTGGGCGCCTCCGGGGCGCTCTGGGCAACGGCGGGCGCGTTCCTCCTGTCGATCCTGGCCATCTCGCTCGTGCGCGCTCCCGGTGTGGGGCGTCCCGCGCACCATGAGAAGCCGGAGAGTCTCATCGCGGGAAGCAAGGAAGGGCTCTCGTTCGTCTGGCATCACCGCTTGTTGCGCACGATGGTGCTGATCGTCATGGTCGTCGTGGCCGTCTACATGCCGATCGAGGGACTGCTGCTCCCCGTCATCTTCGAAGCGGGCAACCAACCCCAGCGGTTGGGCTTCGTGCTCGCGGCGATGAGCGGGGGTGGCATCGCGGGCTCACTCGGCTACAGCCTGCTCGCCACGCGGTTCCGCCGCTACCACCTGCACAACGCCTGTCTGATCCTGGCCGCCGTATCGATCCTGTGGCTCTCCTTCGTGCCTCCGTTCGGCCAGATGTTCATCGCCGGCGCGCTCGCCAGCTTCTTCTGGGGGCCGATGGGGCCTCTCATGAACCTGGTGATGCAGACGCATACGCCACCCGCCAAGCGCGGACGTGTGATGGGTGTGGTCATGGCCTCGTACTACGCGGCCGGACCGTTCGGGTACCTGCTCGCCGGGTGGCTTGTCACGCGATACGGAGTGGAGGACGTCTTCCTTGGGATCGGCGTCGCGATGCTCATCACCGCGGGCATCGGCGCCCTGATGCCCGCCCTGCGCGCACTCGACGACGAGGGGCCGTACGAGGCGGAGCTTCAGACGACCGACGCGAAGCCCACGATCTGATCGTCCGGGACGCGCGGGGCAGTTCGTGTCAGGCGCGCGCGGTCCGCGGCCCGCCGACGCTTCCCGTCGACCCGCCGACGCGCTAGGCTGGGCCGGGGCCGTTCATGTGCGGCACCGAGTGATCCGGCAGTCTCGATGGACGGGGGAGCGCGCATGATGGAGCAGTCGGAGCGTCAGGCGATCGTCGATGAGGAGCACTTGCGGCTCCTGCCCATCTTCTACTGGATCTCGGGCGGCTTCTGGGCGCTCTACGGCCTGTTCATGGCCGGCTACTTCATCTTCATCGGAGTGATGTTCTCTGCGATGCCCTTCGAGGAGGTGGGTGCGCCTCCGGCCGAGTTCGGCTGGCTGTTCATCGGGATGGGCGTGTTCGCGCTCGTGCTGGTTGCAGCGTTCTCCGTGCTGAAGATCCTGGCCGGGTTCTGGATGCTCAAGCGCAAGAACCGCGTGGCGACCATGGTTGCCGCGGCGCTGAGCTGTCTCGAGTTCCCGTATGGGACGCTGGTGGGCGTACTGACCTTCATCGTGCTCGCACGTCCCTCGGTGGCGGCGCTGTACGAATCGGCGAAGGCCCCGGCGACGAGCCTGCTGGCCGAGGATGGGCCGGCGGCCGGCTCGTAGCCTCGCAGGTGGCCGAGTGCCGCGCCTGGGTATGAAGTGGGGGCGACGACGCGGCTTGAGGAGCGTCGCCAGGTTGCGTGGATGTGACGGTCGCGACCCCATGCCGTGATCGCCCTGGCGCGGGGAGGACACATGACCACACGTGAGCAGGCAGACGCGCTTCTTGAGATCGGCAAGCGCAAGGCAGGCTTGAAGGAGCTGCACCGATTGGCTGACGAGTACCGGGACCGCCCGGCGTACCATGCCCCCATCGACACCGCCGACCTTTGCGTCCATATCGCGTACGAGATCCGCTTCGATCGCAAGACCGGGATGTCGCACTTCGGCAAGCATGCCGCCGAGGCGGAAGCCCTCATGGCGGAAGCGAAGGCGCTTCTTGAGTCGACGGGCGAACGGGCGGATCACCCCACATGGACGCGCTGGTATGCCACAGCGCGGAGGTTCGCCCTGACTGACGGCGATCGGGCCGGGGCGTCCGTCATCGTGGGGGAGCAGATCGCAGCGCTCGTGGCCCTTGGCGACGTGGATCCTGAGACCATCGAGCACCTGCGGGACTTGAAGCGACGGGACGAGAGTCCCCGGACCGTGTACTCCTGACCGGGCAAGGACGTGCCAATGGATATCCCACGCATCTTCACCATCAGCGAGGCCGAGCACCGCATCCACAACCCGTTCCTGCCCGAACAGCTCGCCACCCTCGGCCGTGCCTTGCGCATGAAGCCCGGCACGCGGGTGCTCGACCTCGGCAGTGGCTCGGGCGAGATGCTCTGCACCTGGGCTCGCGACCACGGCATCACCGGCATCGGAGTGGACCTGAGTCGGCTCTTCACCGAGCAGGCGGATCTCCGTGCCAGGGAACTCGGCGTTTCCGATCGGGTCACGTTCGTTCACGGCGACGCCGCAGGGTACGTGGCCGAGGAGAGAGTCGACGTTGCGGCGTGTGTGGGCGCCACGTGGATCGGCGGAGGAGTCGCCGGCACCCTTGAGCTCCTGGGTCGCAGCGTGCGCGCGGGAGGGATCATGCTCGTCGGCGAGCCTTACTGGCGCACGATGCCACCATCGGAGGACATCGCCAGGGGATGCCTCGCCACCTCGATAGCCGACTACCTCACACTGCCGGCCCTCCTCGCGTCATTCGGCGATCTTGGCTACGACGTCGTCGAGATGGTCCTGGCCGATCAGAACGGTTGGGATCGATACGAGGCCGCCAAGTGGCTCACGATGCACCGGTGGCTTGAGACCAACGCCGACGATGAGTTGGCCGCGGAGGTCCGCGCACAGCTGACCTCGGAGCCTGTGCGCTACGCGACGTACACGCGTGAGTACCTCGGGTGGGGTGTGTTCGCACTCATGTCGCGATGACGTGCTGTGCGAGAGACGGGGCTGACATCGGGTGCGCGGGTGCGGTACATGTGTACTCGGACTGCACGCCTACGGACGAGAGCGGAGAGCATGGGAGATCAGGTCTGGGAGCCGGTCACCTTCGACCACTATCACCACATCACGGGGCCCTTCTACCACGGGACGAAGTCGCGGCTGCAGCCGGGTGACGAGCTTGTCCCCGGATTCGGCTCCAACTTCCAGGACGGCCGAGTGTCCAACAACATCTACTTCACCGCACTTCTGGACACAGCGGCCTGGGGAGCGGAGCTCGCCGTGGCGCTGGCGGGCGTCGAGGGACGGGGGCACATATACGTTGTGGAGCCGGCAGGGCCGTTCGAGGATGACCCGAACGTCACCAACAAGCGGTTCCCCGGCAATCCCACGCAGTCGTACCGGACCCGCGAGCCGCTGCGGGTCATCTCCGAGGTTGAAGACTGGGAGGGACACAGCCCCGAGGTACTCCAGGGGATGCTGGACCATCTCGCGCATCTGCGCGAGCAGGGGCTCGACGTCATCGAGGACTAGGCAGGGTGACATGCACGACGACGGTGTGAGACCGAAGCGTGTGATCGTGAACGACCTCATGCAGCAGGGGTACGAGTACGTGCTCATCGAGCCGCAGGGTCGCGGTTTCGATCCTCGCTTCGAGCCGGAGCTCACGCCCGAGGAGATGCTTCGCCTCGGCGTGTTCGGTGGCAAGTACCTCACCGACTGCCGGGACGAGTTCCCCGACACCTGGTTCGAGGACGCGAGGCTCTGTCACGACCGGCACGTGGCGGAGCTCAACCACTTCGGCGTCAATGCGAGCCTGCCGCTTTCCGAGTGGCGCGAACGCGGGTGGATACACCCCGATGACCCGCGTGGATGGTTCCAGTGGTACTGCCGGTACTGGATGGGCCGGAGGCTGCCGGGCGAGGACGACCGTCAGATCGGGCGATGGCGGGCGTTCCGTCGCCACGCCGGGCAGGTGCGCGCCAACTGTCTGCCCGGCGATGAGTCCTGCCGCCCCAGGCAGCGTCAGGCCCTGCTGAACTGGGCCTACGACAGCCGCCGGCTGTAGCCGGGGGCCCGGACGCACGGGTGGCATGACATGCGGCTTCCGGCGTGAAGGAGGGATATCGTGGCAGAGCACCGCGTGTTCGCGATGGAGTTCGCGAAGGTGTATCCGCTGTACGTGAAGAAGGCGGAGCGGAAGGGCCGCACCCGGGAGGAGGTCGATCAGATCATCTTCTGGCTGACGGGATACGACGCTGACGGTTTGCGGCAACAGATCGACCAGGGCAGTGACATCGCGACGTTCTTCGCACAGGCACCGGCCATCAATCCCGACAGCGCCCTGATCACCGGCGTGGTATGTGGCGTGCGTGTCGAGGAGGTCGAGGACCCCCTGATGCGTAAGATCCGCTATCTGGACAAGTTGATCGACGAACTCGCCCGCGGGAAGTCCATGGAAAAGATCCTGCGTCGACCGGCCGGCGCACAGTGAGCAGCGGCGACATGTCGCGCGGCCGCGCACTGCGGGCCACGGTCACACTGCGCCCCTACAGTGACGATG
>JAZIGI010000047.1:0-15659 GCA_036679125.1 Actinomycetota bacterium
CGACGTGCGCGTAGTGGCGCTTGTCGGACTGGTACTCGACGTGCGAGATGGCGATGGTGATGCCGCGCTCGCGCTCCTCGGGTGCCTTGTCGATCTTGTCGAACGGCGTGAAGTCGGCCATGCCCTTGGCAGCACGGCACTTGGTGATGGCTGCGGTGAGCGTGGTCTTGCCGTGGTCGACGTGACCGATGGTGCCGACGTTCATATGGGGTTTGGTGCGCTCGAACTTCTGCTTGGCCATGAGCGTTTCCCCTATGCCTGCGGAGCGACGCCGGACTTGGCGACGATCTCTTCGGCGATCGACTTCGGAACCGGCTCGTACGCTTTGAACTGCATCGAGTAGGCAGCGCGGCCCTGTGTGCGCGAGCGCAGGTCGGTCGCGTAGCCGAACATGTTGGCCAGCGGCACCTTGCCGTGCACGATCTGCGAGTTGCCGCGCGGCTCCATGCCTTCGATGTGACCGCGACGACCCGACAGGTCGCCCATGACGTCGCCCATGTACTCCTCGGGCGTGTCGACCTCGACGGCCATCACGGGCTCGAGGATCACCGGCGCCGACTTGCGCAGCGCCTCCTTGATGCCCATCGAGCCAGCGATCTTGAATGCCATCTCGGAGGAGTCGACCTCGTGGTACGAGCCGTCCACGAGCTCGACCTTGATGTCCACGACGGGATAACCCGCCAGGACGCCGGTGGTGATGGCCTCCTGGATACCCTTGTCGACGGACGGGATGTACTCCTTGGGGATCGAACCGCCGACGACCTTGTTCTCGAAGACGTACCCATCTCCCGGCTGCTGCGGGGTGACGTTGAGAACGACATGGCCGTACTGACCGCGACCACCGGTCTGACGCACGAACTTGCCGTGGACGTCGGTGACCGCCTTGCCCGCGGTCTCACGATAGGCGACCTGCGGCTTGCCGACGTTCGCCTCGATCTTGAACTCACGGAGGAGTCGGTCGACGATGATCTCGAGGTGCAGCTCACCCATGCCGGCGATGATGGTCTGGCCGGTCTCCTCGTCCGTGCGCACACGGAACGTAGGGTCTTCCTCAGACAACTTGGCGAGCGCACTGCCCAGCTTGTCCTGCTCCGCCTTGGTCTTCGGCTCGATGGCGATGTCGATGACCGGGTCCGGGAACTCCATGGACTCGAGGAGCACCGCGGCGTCCTCGGCGCACAGCGTGTCGCCAGTGGTGGTGTTCTTCAGGCCCACGGCGGCGCAGATGTCGCCAGCGTAGACGGCGTCCACATCCTCGCGGTGGTTCGCGTGCATCTGAAGCAAGCGGCCGAACCGCTCCTTGTGACCCTTGGTCGCATTCAGTACGTGCGAACCGGCGGTCATGGTGCCGGAGTAGACACGGAAGAAGGTCAGCTTCCCGACGAAGGGATCGGTCATGACCTTGAACGCGAGCGCCGAGAACGGCGCGTCGTCTGACGCCTCGCGGGTGATCGCCGAGTCGTCGCGCACATCGGTGCCTTTGACGGCCGGGATGTCGAGCGGCGACGGCAGGTAGTCGACGATGGCGTCGAGCAGGGCCTGCACGCCCTTGTTCTTGAACGAGGCGCCGCACACGACAGGGGTCACGGCGCAGTCGATGGTCGCCTTGCGGATCGCGGCCTTGAGCTCGTCCTTGCCGATCTCCTCGTCGCCGAGGAACTTCTCCAGAAGCGCGTCGTCATACTCGGCCGCGGCCTCGACGAGTTCATGGCGGTGCAGTTCCGCCTCGTCACGCATGTCGGCCGGGATCTCCTCGATCGTGGGGTTGATCCCCTTGTCATCCTCATTGAAGTGGATGGCGTTCATCTCGATGAGGTCGATGATGCCGCTGAACTTGTCCTCGGCGCCGATCGGAAGCTGAAGGAGCACCGGGCGGGTGTCAAGGCGGTTCTTCATCATGGAGATGACGTTCATGAAGTCAGCGCCGGTGCGGTCCATCTTGTTGATGTAGGCCATGCGCGGAACGCCGTAGCGATCGGCCTGACGCCACACCGTCTCAGACTGAGGTTGGACGCCGCCTACGGCGCAGAAGACGGCAACGGTACCGTCGAGCACGCGAAGCGAACGCTCGACCTCGACCGTGAAGTCCACGTGTCCGGGCGTATCTATGATCTGGATGCGATGGTCCTTCCAGAAGCACGTGGTGGCGGCAGACGTGATCGTGATGCCGCGCTCCTGCTCCTGCACCATCCAGTCCATCGTGGCTGCGCCGTCGTGGACCTCGCCGATCTTGTGCGACTTACCTGTGTAGAACAGGATGCGCTCGGTCGTCGTGGTCTTGCCGGCATCGATGTGCGCCATGATCCCGATGTTGCGGGTCATGGCGAGCGGTGTCCTCTTTGAAGCCATGAAGTCTACTCGTCCTCTTCCTCGGTCCGGCTACGCTACTACCAGCGGTAGTGGCTGAATGCGCGGTTGCTCTCGGCCATCTTGTACAGGTCCTCACGCTTCTTCACAGAAGCGCCGAGACCGTTCGCCGCATCCATGATCTCGGACGCGAGGCGTTCGGCCATGGTCTTCTCGCGACGCTTCCGCGAGAAACCGACGATCCAGCGGATCGCCAGCGTGGTGGAGCGGCGGGAGTTGACCTCGATCGGCACCTGGTAGGTGGCGCCGCCGACACGCTTCGGCTTGACCTCGAGCGTCGGACGCACGTTGTCCATGGCCTTCTTGAAGACCGACAGCGGGTCCTGGCTCATCTTCTGCTCCACGATGTCGAACGCACCGTACACGATGCGCTCGGCGACGGACTTCTTACCGTCGAGCAGCACCTTGTTGATCAGCTGGGTGACCAACCGGTTGTTGTAGACCGGATCCGGCAGCACCTCACGGCGCTGTGCGGCTGCACGCCTTGGCATACTTCACTCCTCTACTCACACGGCACGTCCGCCTGCCATCCAGGCGGACCGGGATGTCGGGTCTTACTTGGGCTTCTTCACGCCGTAGCGCGAGCGGGCCTGGGCACGCTTGTTCACGCCGGCGGCGTCGAGAGCGCCACGGATGATCTTGTAACGGACACCCGGAAGGTCCTTCACACGACCGCCACGCACGAGCACGATAGAGTGCTCCTGCAGGTTGTGGCCGATGCCGGGGATGTACGCCGTGACCTCCATCTGGTTGGTCAGGCGGACACGGGCGACCTTGCGAAGCGCCGAGTTCGGCTTCTTGGGCGTGGTGGTGTACACGCGAGTGCACACGCCGCGCTTCTGGGGGTTGCCCTTGAGCGCAGGCGTCTTGCTCTTGTCGATGGCCTGAACGCGGCCCTTGCGCACCAGCTGGTTGATGGTGGGCACTACTCATCTCCTTCGTTCGATCACAATCGAGCTCTATGTCACGGCGCCCGTTCCTTGGCGCCGAGCGTAGTCGCAACGCGTAACTCTAACAAGCTACCTGGGGCGTGTCAAACCACGCACCCGGGCGTATCTAGCCTTTCCCGTCTGTCGGACCGAAGACCGACATGCTCCGGCCCCGGGATCTGAGCGACCCCGGGGCCGGCAGAAGACACTCAGGCGTCCGCGCCCTGCGCCTCGAGCTTGGCGTGGACACCGCAGAAGTGGCCATCCTTCGCCTTGTTGGGGCACGGGGTGCCATCCACACGGAACGCGCGGCACAGGCCGTCAGAATCCGCGAGCTTGGCGTGCACGCCACAGTAGCGCGAACCTTCCTTCGCCGGGTGGGTGCACGGCGCACCATCACCGAACGTCGCCTCACAGAGACGGACCTCAGGCTCATCGGAAACCGCGGGGGCAGGCTCGTCCGGGTCGAACACCACGCCCTCGAAACCGCTGACATCGATGACCTCATCGGTGGCATCGAGATCGAAGTCCGCGAACAGCGCCTCAGTCTCCTCCTCGGTCAGGCCGCCCTCATCGAGCGCCGGGCCGGGGAGCATCGCCTCGAGCTCGAGCAGCTCATCGGGGGCGAACTGTGGCAGCGGGCCGCCACCCTCTTCGGCGTTCCACTCCGCGGACTGACCACGATACGTGAGCTTGACCGAGCGGTACCGCTTCATGCCGGTCGCCGCGGGGATGAGCTTGCCGATGATGACGTTCTCCTTGAGGCCGAGCAGCTCATCGGACTTGCCGGCGATCGCCGCGTCGGTGAGCACACGCGTGGTCTCCTGGAAGGAGGCCGCTGACAGGAAGCTGTCGGTCGCAAGCGACGCCTTGGTGATGCCGAGCAGCACCGACGAGCCGACCGCGGGCTCGCCACCTTCGGCGATGACGCGCTCGTTCTCGGTCTCGAACGACAGACGGTCGACCAGCTGCCCCGGCAGGAACGTGGTGTCTCCGGCCTCGAGGACGGTGATCTTGCGCATCATCTGTCGCGCTATGACCTCGATGTGCTTGTCGTTGATGTCGACGCCCTGGCTCGCGTACACCTCCTGGACCTCGCGCACGATGTACGCAAGCACGGCCTTCGGGCCACGCAGGACCAACAGGTCGTGCGGGTTCACTGAACCCTCGGTCAGCTGCGTGCCGGCCTCGATCGACGCGCCATCGGCGATGCCGGGGCGCAGACGGGCGCGGCGGGAGATCGTGTAGACCTTCTCCTTGCCGTCCTGCTCCTCGGCAGTGACCGTGAGCGTGCGTGTCTTGTCGCCTTCTTCGATCGAGAGTCTACCGCTGATCTCGGATAGCTGCGCCTGGCCCTTCGGCTTACGGGCTTCGAAGAGCTCGGTGACACGCGGGAGACCGTGCGTGATGTCCTCGCCGGCGACACCACCGGTGTGGAATGTGCGCATCGTCAGCTGGGTGCCCGGCTCACCGATCGACTGGGCGGCGATGATACCGACCGCGGTGCCGATGTCGACCGGACGACCGGCGGCCAGATCGAAGCCGTAGCACTTCTGGCAGATACCGTGGGTCGCACGGCACGTCATGACGGTGCGGGCGAGGATGACCTCCACTCCGGCATCCACCAGGCGTTGCAGGTCCTTGTCGTTCTTGATGTAGTCACCCGCGTCGATCAAGACCTCACCGGTCTTGGGGTCGACGGCCGGCTCGAGCAGGCAGCGCCCAACGAGGTCGTGGTCGGTCTGCCCCTTGTCGTCGGCCACACGGAACTCCATCGCCTCGTCGGTGCCGCAGTCGCCCTCGCGCACGATGACATCCTGCGCAACGTCGACCAGACGGCGGGTGAGGTACCCGGAGTCGGCCGTACGAAGCGCGGTGTCGGCGAGACCCTTGCGGGCACCGTGGGTGGAGATGAAGTACTCGAGGACCGAGAGGCCCTCTCGGAAGTTCGCCTTGATCGGGCGGTCGAGGATCTCACCCTTCGGGTTCGCCATGAGGCCTCGCATACCGGCCAGCTGACGGACCTGCTTGATGTTACCGCGAGCGCCCGAGTGGGCCATCATGTAGATGGGATTGAACTTGTCGAAGCTCGCCGCCATCGCGTCGCCGACATCGTCGGTCGCGCGGGTCCACACGTCGACGATCTGACGGTGCCGCTCATCCTTGGTGATGAGGCCGCGATCGTACTGCTGCTCGATCGTCTCGACCTCAGCTTCGGAACGCTCGATGATAGCGGCCTTCGCCTCAGGAACGACCGCATCGTAGACGCCGACGGTCACACCCGCACGCGTGGCGTAGTGGAAGCCGAGGCGCTTCACCTCGTCGAGGATCGCGCCCATCTGGGTGGTGGAGTAGACCACCGAGCAGTCTTCCACGATGCGCGAGATGCCCTTCTTGTCGACCTCGTGGTTGATGAAGGGGTAGTCACCCGGGAGCGAACGGTTGAACGTGATACGTCCGACAGTGGTCTCGATGCGCTCGCCGGCGCTCTTCTCCTCGCTCACCCCTGCCGCCGTCTCCACGACGATGTCGCGGTTCAGGCGCACGGTCACGACCGCCTGGAGGTCGAGGTCCGCACGGCTGTCATAGGCGAGCTGTGCATCATCGAAGCTCGCGAACACACGACCTTCGCCGGCGGCCCCCTCACGAGCGGTCGTGAGGTAGTACAGACCGATGACCATGTCCTGTGAGGGGACGGTCAGCGGACGGCCGTGTGACGGGCTCTTGATATTGTTGGTCGAGAGCATGAGCGTGCGTGCCTCAGCCTGTGCCTCCGCCGAGAGCGGCAGGTGGACGGCCATCTGGTCTCCGTCGAAGTCCGCGTTGAACGCGGTGCAGACGAGCGGGTGGAGGCGGATGGCCTTGCCCTCGACGAGGATCGGCTCGAATGCCTGGATGCCGAGGCGGTGCAAGGTGGGCGCACGGTTGAGCAGCACGGGGTGGTCGGAGATGACCTCCTCGAGCACGTCCCACACCACGTCGCGGCCACGGTCCACCATGCGCTTGGCGCTCTTGATGTTCTGCGCGTACTCCATGTCCACAAGGCGCTTCATGACGAACGGCTTGAACAGCTCGAGCGCCATGACCTTGGGCAGACCGCACTGGTGGAGCTTGAGCTCAGGGCCGACGATGATGACCGAGCGGCCGGAGTAGTCGACACGCTTGCCGAGCAGGTTCTGGCGGAATCGGCCCTGCTTGCCCTTCAGCATGTCGCTGATGGACTTCAGGGGGCGGTTGCCCGGACCCGTGACGGGACGGCCACGACGGCCGTTGTCGAACAGCGCGTCGACGGCCTCCTGCAGCATGCGCTTCTCGTTGTTCACGATGATCTCAGGCGCACCGAGATCGAGCAGCCTCTTCAGGCGGTTGTTGCGGTTGATGACCCTGCGGTACAGGTCATTCAGGTCGGAGGTCGCGAAGCGGCCACCGTCAAGCTGCACCATCGGGCGCAGGTCTGGCGGGATGACCGGGATGGCTTCGAGGATCATCCACTCGGCGTGGTTCTCGGAGTGCAGGAACGCCGAGACCACCTTGAGGCGCTTGATGGCCTTCTGCTTCTTCTGGCCCTTGCCCTCATCGATCTGCTGCTTCAGCTCGTCGGAGAGCGCCTGCATGTCGATCTGCTTGAGCAGGTCCTGGATCGCTTCGGCACCCATGCCACCGCGGAAGTAGTCGCCGTAGCGCAGCTTCATCTCGCGATACAGCGTCTCATCATTGACGAGGTCCTTGACGACAAGCTTCTGGAAGCGGTCGAACGCCTCGCGAAGCAGCTCCCGCCGCTCCTCGAGCTCCTCCTCCAGGTCCTTGATGTCGCGACGCGCCTCGGCCTCGAGCTTCTTGATGCGATCGGCAGGGTCGACCTCCTCATCGAAGGACTCCCCCTCTTCCGGCTCAAGCTCGCCCTTGGCGACCGCGATCAGGCGGTCACGCTCGGCAGTGATCTGCTCCTTCTCCTCGAGCACCTCGCTCTCGAGTGCCTGGAGATCGGCCTCGAGTTCATCCCTGAGCATGTCAAGGTCCGCCTCGCGGTCCTCATCGTTCACCGAGGTGATGATCGATGAAGCGAAGTACAGGACCTTCTCCAGGTCGCGCGGAGCGATATCGAGCAGGTAACCCATGCGGCTTGGCACACCCTTGAAGTACCAGATGTGCGAGACCGGCGCGGCGAGCTCGATGTGACCCATGCGCTCACGGCGGACCTTGGCCCGCGTGACCTCGACACCACAGCGCTCGCAGATGATGCCCTTGAAGCGGACGCGCTTGTACTTGCCGCAGAAGCATTCCCAGTCCTTGGTGGGACCGAAGATCTTCTCGCAGAACAAGCCATCCTTCTCCGGCTTGAGCGTGCGGTAGTTGATGGTCTCGGGCTTCTTCACCTCGCCGCGTGACCACTGACGTATCTGCTCCGAGCTGGCTAGCCCGATGCGGAGCTTATCGAAGTTGTTGACGTCGACGTCGAGCAACGTTCATTCCTCCATCCGGTGAGCGCCCGTGGGGTGCGGGCGCCTACCCGTTCGTCCCGACCGGGCCCCTACTCGTCGCCACCAAGGGCGGCGTCATCGTCTCCACTGAACTCGAGCGACAGGTCGATCTCAGAGGTGTCGAGGTCGTCGAGACCCTGACCCTCATCGAGGCCCCCGCGGCTGCTGGAGCGCGGTGTCTCATCCATACCCGTGAGGTCCAGACCAAGCTCCTCGGCGGTACGGAACACGTCGTCCTCGTCCTCCTTGAGCTCGATCTCCTCGCCCGTCTCCGAGACGATCTCCACGTCGAGACACAGTGACTGCATCTCCTTGACGAGGACCTTGAAGCTCTCCGGGATACCAGGCTCGGGGATGTTCTCGCCCTTGACGATGGCCTCGTACGCTTTCACGCGGCCGAGCACGTCGTCGGACTTGATCGTGAGGATCTCCTGCAGCACGTAGGCGGCGCCGTACGCGTACAGGGCCCACACTTCCATCTCACCGAAGCGCTGACCACCGAACTGCGCCTTACCACCGAGCGGCTGCTGGGTGATGAGGGAGTACGGGCCGGTCGAACGAGCGTGGATCTTGTCGTCAACCAGGTGGAGGAGCTTCAGGATGTAGATCATGCCGATGGTCACCGGCTGGCGGAACGGCTCACCGGTGCGACCATCGAACAGCTGCGTCTTGCCCTCGGCATCGATGGTGGGCACGACCTCATCGTAGGCGTGCTTCCCGTACCGGGCCTTGGCCTGCAGCTTCACGTTGCGGTCGGCCTTCACGAGCGTTTCGGAGATCTCGTGCTCCTTGGCGCCGTCGAACACCGGCGTGGCGATGTGGATCGGACCGTCCACCGGATCAGACTGCTTCGCGTCATCGCTCCAGCCCACTCGTGCGGCCCAGCCGAGGTGCGTCTCGAGCAGCTGCCCGATGTTCATACGGCTCGGCACACCCAGCGGGTTCAGGATGATGTCCACCGATGTGCCGTCAGCCAGGAAGGGCATGTCCTCGACAGGCAGGATCTTGGAGATGACACCCTTGTTGCCGTGACGGCCGGCAAGCTTGTCACCTTCCTGGATCTTGCGCTTCTGGGCGACGTACACACGGACCAGTTCGTTGACGCCCGGATTCAGGTCGTCGCCATTGTCGCGGCTCATCTTGTGCACCGCTATGACGCGCCCGGTCTCGCCGTGCGGCACCTTGAGCGACGTGTCACGCACCTCGCGCGCCTTCTCACCGAAGATGGCACGGAGCAGGCGCTCCTCGGCGGTGAGCTCGGTCTCGCCCTTCGGCGTGACCTTGCCCACGAGCACATCGCCGGGGAACACCTCGGCGCCGATGCGGATGATGCCATCCTCGTCGAGGTTGGCGAGGATGTCTTCACCAACGTTCGGGATCTCGCGCGTGATCTCCTCGGGACCGAGCTTGGTGTCGCGCGCCTCGACCTCGTACTCCTCGATGTGGATCGAGGTGAGCAGGTCATCACGCACGACGCGCTCGGAGAGGATGATCGCGTCTTCGTAGTTGTAGCCCTCCCACGGCATGAACGCCACGAGCAGGTTCTGGCCGAGCGCAAGCTCTCCGGCCTCGGTGGACGGACCGTCGGCCAGTACCTGGCCTTCCGTGACCTTCTCACCCGCAGCCACAAGCGGGCGGTGGTTGATGCACGTGCCCTGGTTGGAGCGCATGAACTTCGGCAACACGTACGTGTCTACACCGTCTTTGGTGGTGATCTCGATGCGCGTGCTGTCGACGAACGTCACGGTACCGGCATGCCTGGCGATGAGGATCTCGCCTGTGTCGACCGCCGAGCGGTACTCCATGCCCGTGCCGATCAGCGGAGCCGACGGCGTGAGCAGCGGCACCGCCTGACGCTGCATGTTCGAGCCCATGAGGGCGCGGTTCGCGTCGTCGTGCTCGAGGAACGGGATGAGCGCCGTAGCGACCGACACGATCTGCCGGGCGGACACGTCCATCAGGTCGACGCGCTCGGGCTCCACGTCTTCCGGGTTGCCGCCCTTGGTGAGACAGAGGACGCGCTCGTTCAGGAACCGACCGGTCTTGGGATCGATCGGCTCGGCCGCCTGGGCGATGATGTAGGCCTCTTCCGCGTCGGCCGTCATGTAGACGATCTCGTCGGTCACCTTGCCCTTGACAACGGTGCGGTACGGCGTCTCGATGAAGCCGTAGTCGTTGATCCGCGCAAAGGTCGCGAGCGATCCGATCAGGCCGATGTTCGGCCCTTCAGGAGTCTCGATGGGGCACATGCGGCCGTAGTGCGACGGGTGGACGTCTCGCACCTCGAAGCCCGCACGCTCACGCGACAGACCGCCAGGGCCGAGGGCCGACACGCGACGCTTGTGCGTGAGGCCGCCAAGCGGGTTGGTCTGGTCCATGAACTGCGAGAGCTGCGAGGAGCCGAAGAACTCCTTGATCGACGCCACGATGGGACGGATGTTGATCAGTGACTGCGGTGTGATCTGCTCTACATCCTGCGTGGTCATTCGCTCGCGCACGACACGCTCCATACGGGCCAGACCGATCCGGAACTGGTTCTGGATCAGCTCACCCACACTGCGGACGCGGCGGTTTCCGAAGTGGTCGATGTCGTCCACCTCGTAGATGCGATCGGCGGAGCCAAGGCGCACGTTCTCGAACTTCGCCTTGATGGTGGCCGCGACATCATCGGAGATGTGTTCGCGGTAGTCCTGCTCCCAGAGACCGAAGAGGAACTTCAGCATGCCCACGACGTCTTCGTTGGTGAGCGTGTGGATCTCTTCGGGAATGGTCACATCGAGTTTACGGTTCAGCATGAAGCGCCCGACCTTACCGAGGTCGTAGCGCTGAGGATTGAAGAAGAGGCCATCGAGCAGCGAACGCGCTGACTCGACGTTGGCCGGCTCGCCTGGGCGGAGCCGCTTGTACAGCTCGATCAGCGCCTCTTCACGCGTGGTGGTGTGATCGCGCGCGAGAGTCTGCCGCACGACGAACGAATCGCCGAGGACATCGAGCATCTCTTCTTCCGTCTCGGCGATGCCCAGCGCACGGATGAGCACGGTCGCGGGGACCTTGCGCTTCCGGTCGACACGGACGTACGCCTCGCCGAACTGCTTGTCGGCCTCCATCGGACGGCCGGGGGCCACCCACGAGAACCACGGGCGGCCGATCTCGAACTCAAGCCATGCGCCACGGCTCGGGATGACCGATCCGACGGCATAGCTCTTGTTGTTCCGGATGTCCCACTTGAAGTAGGCGCCCGGAGAGCGGACGAGCTGCGAGACCACGACACGCTCGGTGCCATTGATGACGAAGGTGCCGCGGTCGGTCATGAGCGGGAAATCGCCCATGAAGACCTGCTGCTCCTTCATCTCACCGGTCTCTTTGTTGATGAAGCGCACCTCTACGAACAGAGGCGCCTGGTAGGACATGTCCTTCTCCTTGCACTCCTCGACGGAGTACTTGGCGTCACCGAACTCATGCGCGCCGAACTCGACGGCGAGCGTGTCGGTGAAGTCGCTGATCGGAGATATGTCCTGGAACGTCTCATGCAGCCCCTCGTCGAGGAACCACTTGAAACTGTCGGTCTGTATCGCGATGAGATTCGGGACATCTAGGATCTCCGGAATCTTCGCGAACGAACGGCGCTGGCGAGCACCAGCGGGAGCGGGGGAACCTGCTTCGCGCGGCACCAGGTTATTCCTCCTTATACCCGAGCGGCGTACTGAGAGTCGCAAACGTTCAGTTTACCGAAGGGTCCACCCCCGGTCAACTCAATCTTGACGCTAATCGTGTGTTGTGGCCGGTGGCGCATCGGCGCCACCGGCCACGAACCATTCGGGCCCGTGGAAGGCGCCCGGGGATGGTCAGTGTTACTTGACCTCGACAGTGGCGCCGGCCTCTTCGAGCTTGGCCTTGGCCTCCTCGGCCTTCTCCTTGTTGACACCGGTCAGCACGGCCTTAGGAGCCGAGTCCACGAGGTCCTTGGCCTCCTTGAGGCCCAGGCTGGCGTCCAGCTCGCGGACGACCTTGATCACCTGGATCTTGGTGCCACCAGCAGAGGCGATGACGACGTCGAAGCTGTCCTTCTCCTCGACAGCGGCGGCCTCACCGGCGGCCGGGGCGGCGGCAACGGCGACCGGAGCGGCGGCCGAGACACCAAAGACCTCCTCCATCTCCTTGACGAGCTCGGCGAGCTCGAGGGCCGGAGCGGCCTTGACCCACTCGAGGATATCTTCGCGCTTGAGATCAGCCATTTCTTCGTTCTCCTTCTGTTGTCCGGGACCGGACGACCTGTCGCCGGTCCGCATATCGTGTTCTTGGTACGCCTATGCGGCGGCCTTCTGGTCTGCCACGGCCTGGACGGCACGTGCGAACGCACCGACCGGAGCGTTGGCCATCGCCATGAAGTTGCGAAGCGGATTGAGCATCGTGCCCATGAGCTTCGCGATGAGCTCCTCGCGAGACGGGAGCGACGCGATCGCCTTGACCGCCTCCGCGTCCACGACCTGCCCGTCGATGAGACCACCCTTGAAACTGAAGACCTTGTGCTCTTTCGCGAAGCCAAGGAGGCTCTTCGCGGTCGCGACCGGGTCTTCAGGAGTGAAGACGAAGACGGTCGGGCCCTCCAGGTACTGGTCCATGTTCGGCAGTTCCAGCTCGCGGATCGCGATCTGGGCAAGCGAGTTCTTGTACACCGTGACAACGGCGCCGCTGTCGCGGAGCGCGGTCCTGAGACCACGCATCTCCTTCACCGTCAGACCACGGTAGTCGGCCATGATCACGCCTGCGGAGGCCGTGAGGCGCTCTTTGATCTCGGCTACCTGCTGCTGCTTCTCGTTCGTCGGCATACACTCACCTCCCTTCCGGCACGCGACCACGCCTGCGGGCTGCGGTCGCGATGTCGGAAACGTGATCCGAAATGCGACGTGGCCCCCGCCGGTGAGTGCGGAGGCCACATGACGATGACGCGGATGCGTCAGACGTTTCAGGGTCGCTCCACCTCGGCTGGCGGGACCAGGCCCGGTCCCTTTCGACCCGGATGCCTCCGGGTACCTGCTGTCTACGGCAGCGTGCGTGCGTGCGTTTTCAATGACGAGCGGGAGTGATTATCCACACATCCGCTCGATAGTGCAAGCCCGAAGAGGAACTAGACTTCCTCGAGCAGGTTGCGCGTCTTCAGGGGATCGACCTTGATGCCGGGGCCCATGGTCGTCGATACCGTGATGGACTTGATGTAGCGGCCCTTCGAGGACGACGGCTTGGCACGGAGGATCTCGTCCAGCAGCGCGCCGTAGTTCTCGACGAGGGCCTCAGGCGTGAACGACTTCTTGCCGATACCCACGTGCGCGATGCCATACTTATCGGCGCGATACTCCACACGGCCGGCCTTGAGCTCCTTGACCACGCGCGCGACGTCCATCGTCACGGTGCCAAGCTTCGGGTTCGGCATGAGACCACGGGTACCGAGGATCTTACCGAGGCGGCCGACCTTGGCCATCATGTCGGGCGTGGCCACGGTGGCGTCGAAATCCAGGAACCCACCGGCGATGCGCTCGACCAGGTCATCGGCACCGATCACATCGGCGCCGGCCTCCTCGGCCTCCTTGGCCTTCTCGCCCTGCGCGAACACCGCGACGCGGACGGTCTTGCCGGTGCCCTGCGGGAGCGAGACGCTGCCGCGCACCTGCTGATCGGCCTGACGGGTGTCGATACCGAGACGGAAGTGCACTTCGACGGTCTCGTCGAACTTGGCAGGAGCCACTTCCTTCGCGAGGCGGATGGCCTCGAGCGGCGTGTACAGACGATCGCGCTCGACGGCGCCTGCGGCCGCCTCGAACTTCTTGCCTCGCTTCATGGTTCCTCCTCGTGGTCAACGGGCTGCGAGGGCCCTCCCACATCGTGGCCGAAGTCCGGCCGATACTACAGCACTACACGGCCACGAGGGCCGTCTGGATCACTATCCCTCGACAGTGATACCCATCGAACGCGCGGTACCGGCGATGATCTTCATCGCGGCCTCGACGTCGTTCGCATTGAGGTCCGGCATCTTGGTCTCAGCGATCTCACGAAGCTGCGCCTCGGTGATCGTCGCGACCTTCGTGCGATTCGGCACGGCCGAGCCCGACTCGATTCCGACAGCCTGCTTGAGCAGCACGGCGGCCGGCGGGGTCTTGAGGATGTAGGTGAACGAACGATCCTCGTAGACGGTGATCTCCACAGGGATGATCGTGCCCATCTTGTCCTGCGTGTCAGCGTTGAACGCCTGGCAGAACTGCATGATGTTGACCTGGTGCTGACCAAGAGCCGGTCCGACCGGAGGCGCAGGGTTGGCCTGGCCGCCCGGGATCTGCAGCTTGATGAATCCGACGACTTTCTTCGCCATTCTGATCCGTCCTCACTCCTCGGCGCCCTAGCGCCGCTCACATGCCTGTCCAACCAAGCGCGCGCCTCGCGAGAAGCCCAGCGGATGCATCCACCGCCGGCACGATGCGCGTCGCGGATCTACAACTTCGCGACCTGATCGAAACTCAGTTCCACCGGGGTCTCGCGGCCGAAGATCGAGACCATGACCTTGAGCTTGCCCTGGTCCGCGTTGACCTCCGCGATGACGCCGTCGAAATCCTCCAGCGGGCCGGAGGTGACCTTCACGGGCATCCCATCCGTGAAGTCGGTCATGGTGCGTGGCTTGGCCGATGCCGCGACGCGACCCTTGATGCGCTCGACCTCTGCGCGTGAGAGCGGGACGGGCTTGGCCTGCGCACCCACGAACCCGGTCACACCGGGCGTGTTGCGGACGACATACCAGGAGTCGTCATCAAGCTCCATCTGCACAAGGATGTAGCCGGGGAAGACCTTCTTCTCGCTCGTGACCTTACGGCCGCCGCTCTTGAGGTCGGTGACCGTCTCCTTCGGGATAAGCACGTCGAAGATCTTGTCCTGGACACCCATCGACTCGATGCGGTGACGCAGGTTGGTGGCTACCTTGTTCTCGTAGCCTGAGTACGTGTGTATGACATACCACTTCTTCGCCATATCGCCCTACCTGCCGATCCCGGCGAAGATGTCGATGAACACGAACGACGAGATGTTGTCGATGACCAGCGTGAAGAGCACGAAGAAGATCAGCGTCACAACGACGATGCCGCTGGAGCTGATCACTTCCTGGCGGGTCGGCCAGATGACACGGCGCAACTCGGTCCGCACATCTTTGAAGTACTTGCCGAGTCGCTTGAACACACCGGGCTTCTCGGCGCTCTTGTTGCCCTGGGTCATTCGCTTCACACCTCTTCCGCCCCGCGGTACGGAGCCGGTATCTCATGCCGCCGGAGCGACCGATCGATATCTGGCAGGGCAGGAGGGATTCGAACCCCCAACATCCGGTTTTGGAGACCGGCGCTCTACCGTTGGAGCTACTGCCCTGTTCCGCGCATATCGCGCGATATCAACACGACCCGGTTAGCGGGTCTCCTTGTGGAGCGTATGGGTCTGGCACCACTTGCAGTACTTCTTGTACTCGATGCGCTCCGGGTTGTTCTGCTTGTTCTTGTTCGTGGTGTAGTTGCGCCTCTTGCACTCCGTACACGCCAGCGTGACGAGCGTTCTCATCGTTCCTCCTCACGACCATGCGCCGGGGTCTCCGGCTACCGGCCGCACGGTAGCGTAATCTAACACCCGCCCACGGACACTGTCAAAAACCGACACCGCACGTGAGCGGCGAAAACGGGGCCTGGCCAGGAGCCAGGCCCCGTATCGTTACTGGTGGGGCGAAGACCTACTTGATGATGCTGGTCACACGACCTGAGCCAACGGTGCGGCCGCCCTCGCGGATGGCGAAGCGCAGGCCCTCCTCCATCGCGATGGGGCCGATGAGCTCACCGCGGATCTCGACGTTGTCGCCAGG
>JAZIGI010000048.1:0-15656 GCA_036679125.1 Actinomycetota bacterium
TCGGTGTGGGTGAGCGTGTAGCTCGCCGAGAGCTCGCCGCCCGGATCGATCGTCTGGCCGATGAGCGCCGCCACCGCGGCCGGATACGGCTCGGTGAGGTTCGTGTCGGTCAGGCTCGTGATCTCGAACGGCTCGATCCCGACGTTCTTGATGGTGAGCGTGAAGGTGAAGTCTCCGCCAGGCTCGGGGAGGCTCGTCGTATCGACGCTCTTGTCGATCTCAACGATCGGCAGCACGTCGGTCACAGTGGCGACCGCATCGTCGCTGTCCGAAGCGCTGTTGTCGTCGTTGTCGACGGCCGTGGCCTCGGCGTTGTTGAGATACTGGCCCGCCTCGGTGTGGGCCATCGTGAAGTCGAAGACCCTGACCGCGTTGGGGATCAGCCAGATCTCCGGGTCTCCCTCGGTCCACTCGTAGATGACTCCGTACACGTCATCCTCGACGAGGGTCAGCATGACCGGCTCGATGCTCGTGTTCTTGACGCGGACCTGGTAGGAGAACGTGCCGCCAGGCTCAGGCATCGACGCGGGGGCCACGTCCTTGGTGACCTCGAGCGTCGGTAGCACGTCGGTCACTTCGACGGACTCGTCGTCGGTATCGGTGTCGGTGGACTCTTCGTTGTCCATGACCTCCACGACGGCGACGTTGTCATACACACCGGCCTCGGTGTGGGTGAGCGTGTAGCTCGCCGAGAGCTCGCCGTCCGGATCGATCGTCTGGCCGATGAGCGCCGCCACCTCTGCCGGATACGGCTCGGTGAGGTTCGTGTCGGTCAGGCTCGTAATCGTGAACGGCTCGATCCCCACGTTCTTGATGGTGAGCGTGAAGGTGAAGTCTCCGCCAGGCTCGGGGAGGCTCGTCGTATCGACGCTCTTCACAAGCTCGACATCGGGAAGCACGTCGGTCACTTCGACCGACTCGTCGTCGGTGTCGGTGTCGGTGGACTCTTCGTTGTCCATGACCTCCACGACCGCGACGTTGTCATAGACACCGGCCTCGGTGTGGGTGAGCGTGTAGCTCGCCGAGAGCTCGCCGCCCGGATCGATCGTCTGGCCGATGAGCGCCGCCACCTCTGCCGGATACGGCTCGGTGAGGTTCGTGTCGGTCAGGCTCGTGATCGTGAACGGCTCGATCCCCACGTTCTTGATGGTGAGCGTGAAGGTGAAGTCTCCGCCAGGCTCGGGGAGCGAGGCGACGTCAACGCTCTTGTCGAGATCGACCACAGGGCCGACATCACCCACAAGCGCGGTGGCATCGTCATCGTCAGAAGCGTTGTTGTCATCGTCATCGACAGCGGTCGCCTCGGCGGTGTTGAGATACTGGCCCGCCTCGGTGTGGTCCATCGTGAAGTCGAAGACCCTGACCGCGTTAGGGATCAGCCAGATCGACGGGTCTCCCTCGGTCCACTCGTAGATGACACCGTACACGTCATCCTCGACGAGGGTCAGCATGACCGGCTCGGCACTCGTGTTCTTGACACGGACCTGGTAGGCGAAGGTGCCGCCGGGCTCAGGCATGTAGGTGGGAGTGACGTCCTTCTCCACCTCGATGGTGGGTGGCACATCGGTGTACGTGACGTCCGCATCGTCATCGTCGGAAGCTTCCGTGCCGTCGTTGTCCTCGGCGGTCACGGTCACGACGTTGTTGTGCGGCTCGTCAGGCTCTCCGGCCATGAACTCGGTAAACGAGTAGGTGGCCGTCTCCCCAACGAGCAGGTGGGTCTTGTCGAAGCTCGCTACCGGGATCGTCCCGAAGACGGTATCGATAGCGCTCGTCAGGTCAACCGCTTCCGACCCGGTGTTCTGCACGGTGATCGTGAAGAGCACGTCGCCGCCCGTCTCAGGGACAGACGTCGGCTGGGCGGTCTTGACGACGCTGATCAGCGGCGGCACGTCGGAGAACGTGACGGTCGCATCATCGTCGTCGCTGTCCGACCGCTGGAACTCGTCAACCGCGGTAACGGTCACGGTGTTGATGTGCGGGATGAGCAGGTCGGACGACAGCGTCCGCGTGATGGTGAAGGTGAAGGAGGCGCCCGGCGCAAGAATGATGTCGAGTCCGCCGTTCTGGCCCTCAGCCGTTGCGAGCAGATCGCCGAACTCGTCGTCGACGATGCTGGTCACGGTCACGGGGAACGCTGACGTGTCGTTGGTGATCTCGAAGCTGAAGACGACCGACCCGCCAGTCTCCGGGACCTGCGTGGGCAGCGCGGTCTTGACGACCGAGATCTCAGGGAGCACCTCGACGTTGCCGAAGTCCAGGCCGGTCATCGCGGTCCCGTTCGCAACCGTCTTCGTGCCTTGAGGCGCCACGGTGGCGACCCAGCCACCCTGCTGGACCTCGGTCAGCGTGTAGCTGCCAGGAAGGACGCCGCTGAAGGCGTACGCGCCACCAGCGCCTGTGATGGTCTCGGCGTACAAGACGCCGCCACGCCACAGCTTGATGGTCCACCCGGCGAGACCGCTCTCGTCCTGGTCCCACACGCCGTCAGCGTCGAGGTCGTTGAACTTCGAGCCGCTGAGGGAGGCGGTATAGGTGAACGTATTGAGCTTGTCAGCTGTCAGCACCTCAGGCGTGGGTGATGTGCCAAGGAGTATGTCCTCGGCACCGTACTGCACGCGCCATTCGATCTTCGTGAGCGACCCACCGTAGGGGACCTGCACCGTGCCCTGAAGCGGCGAGCCGCTCAGTGCGACCGTGGCGTCCGGTCCACCATTGATCGAATACCGCACGTACGGCTGTGCGCCGGCCGGGATGCCCGCGTACGTCAACCGGAACGTCTTCACCACATCATCGTGGTAGTTGCCAATGTTCTGGGTCTTGTTGCCACAATTGAGATTGACGATCACAGGCAGACGCGTGGAGTTGGTCCACCCCGGCTGCTGTACCTCACTCAGGCTGTAAATGGCCGAAGGCAGCGGGCCGAAGCTAAACGCACCGTTCGCATCGGTCACGTCGGTCAGGGCCCCGATCTCAAGCCCAGGCTCACCACCCTTGAGCGTGATCGTCCACCCTGCAAGCGGCGGCTCACCGGCATCCTTCACGCCATCGCGGTCAAGGTCGTTGAACTTGACCCCTGAGAGCATCCTGGAGGGCGTGACACAACTGGGCACCAGCACCGTCTTGGCACCAACGACCGGCTTCATCGACCCACTCGGCGCGGCAACTGCCGGCCGGTTGCTCTTCACGGCAGGATCAACGCCGTCCCCCTCGGGCGCGAGCGCTTCAGGGGACTCCGCCGGGGGCGGCTCCTCGCTCGCCACGGGCGGTGCGACAACGTTGTTGCCGACCGGGAGCGGCGCCTCGGAAAGCACGTCGGACTCCGGCGTCTCCACCGGTCCGGCGGTCGACTCCTCGGCGGCCCCGATTCCTCCTACTCCATCCTCGGCATACACCGCCATGCCCGGGCCCACTATGGCGACCAGGAGCACGACGGCCACGTAAGCCGAAAGCCATTGCGTCAGTACCGACCCTCTACTCTTGGCTAGTGCCGTCATTGGTAACACCTCCTTGCTGTCCCCCACCCCGTTATCGGGGGGGTCGTGCTCGACAAACCTGCAAACGAACGGAGACCGGCCCAAGTGCATGGGCCGGTCTCACCATTCGCTCGCATCGGACAGCGGTGACCGATAGTTCGTCCGATGTGTCAATGACTCCCAGGGAAGAGTTCATGAAGTATCAAGGTTCTCAGGCCTTCTCATGTACCAGTATTCCCACCGGTGCGGAAGTGTAATCTCCGTCACACTACGATGTGATGTGAGGGCGTGATTCAGCGACAAGCGGGCGTATTATCGTCTGAACGGCAGTCGACAACGCGCGGCACAGACCACGTCGCGCTGTGTGACCATGAGCCCGCAGGAGCCTAGGCGAATGCGCGCTCCAGCACCTCGTCCATCGACGCCACGGGCACGATCTCCATCTCGGTCCGCACGTGCTCCGGTACGAGCTCGAGATCACGGACGTTTTCCTTCGGGATCAAGACTGTCTTGATCCCCGCGCGATGGGCCGCCAGCAGCTTCTCCTTGAGTCCGCCGATCGGCAGGACGCGTCCGCGGAGGGTTATCTCGCCGGTCATCGCCACCTTGCGCCGAACCGGGACGCCCTTCAGGGCCGAGACGAGGGCGGTCGCCATGGTGATGCCCGCCGAGGGCCCGTCTTTGGGAATCGCCGCCGCAGGGACGTGGATATGCAGATCCAGCGTCTCGGCGAAACCAGCATCTATGCCGAGAGCTGCGGCGTTGGCCCTGATCCAACTCACCGCGGCCTGCGCCGACTCACGCATGACGTCGCCGAGCTGCCCGGTGAGGGTGAGGCCGCCCTTGCCCTTCATGGTCGTGGCCTCGATGAAGATCACATCGCCGCCCACCTCGGTCCACACGAGACCGGTCGCGACACCCACTTCGTCCTTCTTCTCCGCGAGCCCGAAAGTGAACTTCTCGGGTCCCAGGTAGTCGTGCACGGCCTTGCCGGTCACGCTCGTCTTGCCGGTCTCGCCCTCGACGACCTTACGGGCGACCTGGCGACAGATCGTCGCGATCTGCCGCTCGAGATTGCGGACGCCAGCTTCACGCGTGTAGCGCCTGATGATCTCGCGCAGCGCGCTGTCGGCGATGGACAGCATCTTGGTGGTGAGCCCGTGTTCTTTGAGCTGCTTGGGGACGAGGTACTTCCGCGCGATGTGCAGCTTCTCGTCCTCGGTGTAGCCCGGGAAGTGGATGACCTCCATCCGGTCGCGGAGCGCCGGGGGGATGGGATCGAGCAGATTCGCCGTGGTGATGAACATGACGTCGGAGAGGTCGAACGGCGCCTCAAGATAGTGATCCTGGAACGAGTTGTTCTGCTCGGGGTCGAGCACCTCGAGCAACGCCGAGGTGGGATCACCACGGAAGTCCATGCCCACCTTGTCGATCTCATCCATCATGAACACAGGGTTGTTGGTGCCCACCTGGCTGATGGACTGGATGATGCGACCCGGCAGCGCCCCCACGTAGGTGCGCCGGTGCCCGCGGATCTCCGCTTCGTCGCGCACACCACCGAGCGACATCCGGATGAACTGCCGGTTGAGCGCCCGCGCGATCGACTTGCCGATCGAGGTCTTGCCGACGCCCGGGGGGCCCACGAAGCACAGGATGGGTCCACGCATGTGGTCGGTGAGCTTGTGCACGGCCAGGTACTCGAGCACGCGCTCCTTCACCTTCTCGAGCCCGTAATGGTCCTCATCGAGGATCTCCTGAGCGGCCACCAGGTCGAGCTTCTCCTCGTCGGCCACCGTCCACGGCAGCCCGGTGAGCCAGTCGAGGTAGGTCCTGATGACGCCCGTCTCCGCAGCGGCCTGCGGCATCTTCTCGAGCCGACCGAGCTCCTTGAGCGCCTTCTCGGCGACCTCCTCGGGCATGTCGGCTGCCTCGATCTTCTGCTTGTACTCGTCGACCTCGGCCTGTATCTCGTCGAACTGCCCGAGTTCCTGCTGGATCGCCTTGAGCTGCTCGCGAAGGAAGTACTCTCGCTGGCTCTTCGACATCGACTCCTTGACGCGATTCTGGATCTTGCTGCCGAGTTCGAGGATCTCAAGCTCCTTGCGCAGGAACTCCGAGGTCTTCTGCAGGCGGTCCTTCGGGTCGAGCGCCTCAAGGATCTGCTGCTTCTCCTCGATCTTGAGCGAGAGGTGGAACGTGACGAAGTCGGCCAACCGTCCGGGCTCCTCGATCGATGAGGCCGCCAGGAGCACCTCCTGCGGGATCGGCTTGCCCAGATGCGAAGCGTTCTCGAAGTCGGCGACGAGGTTGCGCATCAGCGCCTGCGCCTCGAGGTCCGCCTGCTTCGGCTCCTCGATGATCTCGACGCGCACCGTCATATGGGGATCCGTCTCGAGGTACTCGACGATCCTGATGCGCTGCACTCCTTCCACGAGCGCTTTGGCCGTTCCATCCGGCAGCTTGAGCTCCTGAAGCACGGTCACGACACAGCCCACGTCGTAGATGTCTCCGGCGCCGGGGTCCTGCGTCTCCGCCTCGCGCTGGGTCACGAGCGCTACGAGGTGGTCGGTGCGCATGCACTGCTCGAGGGCGCTGATCGAGCGCTCTCTGCCCACGAACAACGGCACCACGAGGTTTGGGAACACGATGAGGTCCCGCAGCGGGATCAGCGGCAGCACCTCTGGAATGTGTGTCTGGTCATCTTTGGTGGACATGCGCGTAGACCTCTCGCCTCGTCCCGGATATCGGGCCGTGTGATACTCTCGCCACGTACTTCTCCATCGTACACGAACCCCCTGCCGCTCCCGGCTCCCGGGACAGCGGATCGGACGACCGGATGCACGGATTCATATACAGGAACCGCCTGGCGCTCGCCGCCATGGTAGCCATCACCATCATGTCCCTGCCGGGCGCCGCCGTGCTGCCGGCCGGTCCGGCGTCCGCCGCGCCCGTGACCCAGAGTGTGAGCGCCGAGGTCACCCAGCCCGCGCCTGCGGTTCGAGCGGGAGAGGCCATCGCCGTGTCGGTGACGGTCTCGCTATCGGCACCGGCGGAGTACCTGGAGGTCCGGCTCCGGCTGCGCACCCCCGAGGGCCGTCTCATCTTCCAGAAGACCGAGATACGCTCGGAGGTCAACGAAGGGCGTCACACCGTGCAGTTCGAGCGCAGCGCCGACAATCCGGTGCTGACGCAGGGCCGCTATCCTGTGGAGGTCCGCATCCTCGCGACCGGCTCTGAGCCGACGAACACGTCGAGCAGGGTCCTCGTGATCGACCCCACCGCCACCCGGCAGCAGGTAGCCGTCGTGGCCCGCACGTGGGCCATGCCGGCCGTCGCCCACGACGGGCGCTTCACGGTCGACCCGGCCACTGAGAGCGGACTGCGTCAGGACCTGACGATGGTGGCGTCCATCGCCTCGGCGCGGCGTGTGCCGCTCGCGCTCATCGTGGCGCCGGTGCTCGTCGAGGAGCTCGGGCGGGCTGCAGAGGGCTATCAGACCGCCGATGGCGGTCAGGTGCTCCCGAACGCCGAGACACCATCCGATGCCGCCGCAACACTCGCATCGCTGGCCGCGGCGCGGGAGGCCGGGCTCCTCACACTGCTCGACACACCATATGCGCTCCCTGACAATGCGGGACTTGCCGAGATCGGCGCCGGCTCCGACCTTGACGCGCAGTGGGCGCGAGCCGACTCGGTCATGCTTGCCGCGCTCCGCTCGAACGCCGCGTCACAGACCGCGTATCTCGGAGAGACCCTGACGGCCACGGCGGTGGCCTCGCTCGCCCGCCGCGATGCCCCGGGCCTGCTTGCACCGGCCGCTGCGTTCGAGGATATCGAGGGCGAGCCGGCCACAGGCCTGCACCCCCTCGGCGAGGGCGGTCCGGTGGCGATCATCCCCGATGATGACGCATCGGCGGCCGTCGAGATCGGTCCCGCCGAGTTCTATGATGTGATGTTCGACCGCATCGGAACGGACCCGATCGTGCTGCTCATCGACATCGGTCCCAGCTCACGCAGCAGCGCGACCGACGTGCAGCGCGCCCTCGACCTGGTAGAACGCTCGGGTTGGCTCCGGCTTGCCGCGATCGACGATCTCGTTCCCGCCGATGGCGCGACGCCGGTCGAGCTACGCACTGGCGTGGAGAGCGACGCACCAGCGGCACACTGGCGCGCCGTAGAGGAAGCTCGCACCTCACTCCTCGCCTACCGGGAGGCTGCAGGGCCCGAGGACCCGGACGTCGAGTCGCTGTCACGCGCGTTGCTCGTGACCGAAAGCGGGCTCTGGGCCGGCGCCAACGGCGCGTGGCCCGGTACCGGCAGAGCGCGTGAGATGGCCGGGGACGTGACGCGGTTCGTCGCCTCGGAGTTCGAGAAGGTCTCCATCGACGCCAAGGACGTGACCCTTTCGGGGAGCGCCGGCGACGTCCCGTTCACCCTCGTGAACAACACCGGCAAGCACCTCGGCCTTACCGTTGTGGCGACGTTCAGCGACGGCGGCGCGGAGGAGATCGTCCAGCGCGTCGAGGTGGACCCGATGGAGAACTTCATCACGGTGCCCGTCGATCTTCGGAACAGCGTGGCCTCCGACCTCGAGGTGACCGTTCGCTCGGGGGACATCATCGTCGCCCGGACCGATGTCACAGTGCGCGCCTCATACATCGACCGCCTCGGAACAGTGGGCATGGTGGTACTGGTCTTGCTCGTACTGCTCCTCGTCATCCGCCGCCGTATCGGGCGACCGAATGCTGCTACTATCGATGACGAGATGAGTCCCGTTTCAGAACAGTGACCACCCAAGACGAACTGCGAGTGTGAGCCGATGCGAACCGTAGTGCTCGATACGAACGTCCTTCTCTCGGATCCGGGCGTGATCTTCTCTTACCCGGACGCCGAAGTGATCGTGCCCGAGACGGTGCTCGGCGAGATCGACAAGCTCAAGACGTCTCGCGTGGACCCCGACCTGCGCTTCCGGGGACGTGAGGTCAGCCGCATCCTCTTCGACTTCTCGGAGACCGGGAGCCTCGTCGATGGTGTGGATATGCCCGACGGCGGACGTCTGCGGGTGCTGCCGCTCGACCCGGACGTGTCGCTACCCGAGGGACTCTCGACCCGCAACGCGGACGACCGCATCCTCGCGGCGGCCTACCAGGCGTGCGCAAGCGGCTGCGAAGGCCTGACGCTGGTCACGAACGACCTGAACATGCTGCTCAAGGCCCAGACACTCGGGCTCAAGGTCGAGCGCAGGGACGAGGGTCGGGCCAGCTGGGGCAAGCGCACCACCCGCTGGTTCCAGCGCTACAAGACACCGCTCACCATCCTGGCGATCGCAGTGGCCGTCTTCGCGGGCGTCCTCGCACTGTCGATCTACACCTCGAGCCTGGCCGACCGCGACCCCGCCACCGTCGGCGTGCCTACCGAGTTCCGCGACCAGCTCTCGCAGAACCAGCGCAATCTGCTCGACGGCCTGATGGTCCTCGAGAGCCGTCCGTCGGACCGCGACGCGATCAAGCAGGTGGCCGACGCGTACTACGGCATGCACAGCGAGTCGGGCAACGCGGCGTACGCGCAGAAGGGCATCACCTACTACACGAAGTACCTCGAGCAGGACGCCGGCAACAACGAGGTCCGCACCGATATGGCCGTTCTGTACTTCTACACCGGACAGACGGACCAGGCGATCCAGGGGCTGTCCACTGTGCTGCAGGAGGAGCCCGAGCACCTGCAGGCCAACTTCAACATGGGCATCTTCTACTGGAAGGGCCGCACCGACTATCAGGCCGCGGCACGGCAGTTCACGACCGTCATCGACATCAGCAAGTCGTCGACCGACGCGCACGCCGAGATGATCGCCGAACAGGCGGTCGCGAACCTGCAGCAGATCCGCACCGAGGCCGCTGCCGCCGGTGTGACCATCGAGATCGACGAAGGCATACTCACGGAGGGGACCATCTGATGGAGACTATAGACATCGCGGTGATCGGCGGCGGTCCGGCCGGTCTCACCGCCGCGCTGTACGCCGCCCGCGCCCGGGCAAAGACCGTGGTGTTCGAGACCGCGCTCCCCGGTGGCCAGATCATCACGACCGACTGGGTGGAGAACTACCCCGCGTTCCCCGAGGGCATCTCCGGCGCGGAGCTCGGCGAGTTGATGCACCGTCAGGCCGAGCACTTCGGCGCCGAGTTCCGCACATTCGCGCAGATCGAGTCGATCGTGCCGCAAGACCTCGACTTCCTGCTCACCGACTCCGAGGGCGCCCAGGTGCTCGCGCGCTCGGTCATCCTTGCCACCGGCGCGGTCCCCAAGCGCCTCGGCGTGCCCGGCGAGGCCGAGTACACCGGCCGGGGTGTCTCGTGGTGCGCCACATGTGACGGCGCGCTGTTCAGAGGCAAGACCGTCGCGGTGATCGGCGGAGGCGACGCGGCGGCCGAAGAGGCGATGTTCCTCACCAAGTTCGCCGAGAAGGTCTACCTCATCCACCGGCGCGACGAACTCCGCGCCACCAAGTGCATCCAGGAGCGCTGCTTCGACAACAGCAAGATCGAACTCAAGTGGAGCCGGACCATCCGCGAGGTCAAGGGCGAGGGCGGCAAGGTCATCGGCGTGGACCTGGTGGCCACGAACGGCGACCCTGATGAGTTCCTCCCGCTGGATGGCATCTTCATCTTCGTCGGCGTCGAGCCGAAGAGCGCCCTTGTCGCCGACCTTTGCGACCTCGACGACGGCGGCTACGTGAAGATAGACCCGAACGGCCTCACGTCGTACCCTGGGCTGTACGCCGCGGGTGATGTGACCGTTGGAGAGCTCAAGCAGGTGGTCACCGCGGCGGCCGGCGGTGCGTCGGCCGCATTCGAAGCGGTCCGGTACATCGACGACCGTCTGTGTTCGATCGGCTAAGCGTCGGCAGACGCGAACGGAGGACCTGATGAGCGAGAACCTCAAGCACGTGACCGATGACAGCTTCCAGGCGGACGTGCTCGACAGCACCAAACCCGTGGTCTTGGACTTCTGGGCGCCGTGGTGCGGCCCCTGCCGCATGATGGAACCCGTGCTGGAGGAGATCGCCGCCGAGCACCCCGGCATCACCGTGGCCAAGCTCAACGTCGATGAGAATCCCGTGACGGCGACCAAGTACGACGTGCTCTCCATCCCCACGCTGATCGTCTTCTCAGGTGGCGAGGTCGGCAAGAAGCTCGTGGGCGCGATGCCCAAGAAGCGCCTGGTCGACGAACTGTCCACCTGGCTCGGCTGATCCGGAGCTGCGCGTGAACACGCGGGTCATGGTCGTTGATGGCATGGGTGGCCGCATCGGTCAGGAGATCGTCCAGCGGCTCCGTGCCACCTTCGGCGAGACCATAGAGATCCTCGCCGTGGGTACGAACTCGACGGCCACATCCGCCATGCTCAAGGCGGGCGCGAACCGAGGCGCCACCGGTGAGAACGCCGTGCGCGTGACGGTCCGCGACGCCGACATCCTCATCGGCCCGCTCTCGGCGCTCATCCCCGATTCGATGATGGGCGAGGTGACGCCCGCCATGGCCGAAGCGCTCGCGCTTTCGCGCGCCCGCAAGGTCATGCTACCGTTGACGAATCCCAGGATCGACCTGGTCGGGACCACGAAGGACCCACTGCCCCACTTGCTCGAGGAGGCCATCACCGTGGTGGCCTCGGCGCTCGAATAGGAGGTGTGAGGTATGTGTGAGGCTCGCGTGGTCATCGAGGGACCCGACGGTTCCGAGATCGAGGCGATCGACGATATCACCACGATCGTGCCCGAGGACGGGACGCTCAAGCTGTACGATCTGTACGGGGGTCACCGTGCTGTCGAGGCGACGCTCAAGGAAGTGCGTCTGCTCGACCATGTGGTCGTCCTGAGCACCCGGTAGACAGACCGTTCGGCGCCGCCGTAGGCGGCGGCCTCAGCCCGGAAGGCAGGTACATCCATGTGTGAAGGCGGCATCAACACCGGCCAGATGAAGCTGGCGGTTGCCATGATCAACGACGCGCTCGCGCTCTCGCAGCAGCACCTTGAACAGCTCCACCATCTGGCCGACCAGGGCCGTAGGGCCGCAACGAGCGCCGAGCTCGCGCAGGTCACGGTCATGCTCGGCGAGGCGCGCGAGAAGCTCGACAGCGCGGTGGAGAAGCTCTCTGTGGCTGAGGACGACGTCACCATCGAGCGTCTGTAGAACGACCAACGGATCGGCCCGGCGCAGGGCCGAAAGCGCGTTTCCCCGAAGGGTTCCGCACGAGACGATCAGCAGTTCTGATGAGGGAGGACTCTCGTGCACATTCCTGACGGTATGCTCGAGGCACGTACCTGGATCCCGGCGTGGATCGGCTCCGCCGGTGTGCTCGCGTACGGCGCACGACGCGTGCGCGCCATGCTCTCCGACGGCACCATCGTGATGATGGCCGTGATGGCGGCGCTCATATTCGCGCTGCAGATGCTCAACTTCCCTGTGGCCGGCGGCACGTCCGGGCACTTCGCCGGAGGCGCCGCGGCGGCCATCGTCCTCGGACTCTGGCCGGCGATGCTCGTGATGGCAGCGGTGGTCGCCATCCAGGCGCTGCTGTTCGCCGACGGCGGCATCACCGCACTCGGGGCGAACCTGTTCACCATGGCTATCGTGGGCCCGCTGGTGGGGCGTGCGGTCTACGTGACGGCACGGCGGGTCTCCAGCGGTAGGACCGCGCAGCTCGCCGGCTCCTTCGCCGCCGCCTGGGGCGCGTGTGTGGTCGCTGCGCTCGCGGCGGCCGTGCTGCTGTGGCTCTCGGGCCGCGCGCCGCTCGGTGCCGTGACTGCGGCCATGGGGCTCTGGCACGCGCTCATCGGCATCGGTGAGGGGGCGATCACCGCCGGCCTGGCGGGCTACCTGCTTGCCGTCCGCCCCGACCTGCTCGCAGACGCCGACCGGAAGCCCGACGCGGCGGTCGTCCGTAAAGTGGCCATCGGACTCGGCGTCATCGCCCTCGTGGCGGCGAGCGTATCGTTTCTCGCCTCCTCGAACCCTGACGGTCTCGAGTACGCCTACGAACAGGTGGGCTCGGCGTTCGAGGGCATGACGCTGCTCGAGGGCCCGATGCCTGACTACGTGGTACCCGGCATCGCCAACGAAACGCTCGCCGGAGTGCTCGCCGGCATCGTGGGCGTGGTGGTCACCGGCGTGCTCGCGTACGCGGGGCTCACCGGGCTGCGCGCCCGCAGGGCCGAAGAAGGGCAGCGGTGAGCCCGAGGCCACACACACATGGCGATCCAGGGCTGCCCGGGGTGCACCGCGAGGAGCACCGCCACGCCGGGCAGCCCGCGCATCGCCATCCGCACCATCACCGCGCCGAGACGGGGACGGTGCCCCACGAACACGCGCATCCCACCTCGTTCGAGTCGCTCACGTACACCGTCTCGCCGATACATGCGCTCGATGCCCGGACGAAGATCGTGGGGGCCACGGTCCTGATCCTCGGAGTCGTCTTGACTCCTCCGCTCCGGCTCGCCGAAGCGCTGCTGCTCGCTGCGCTCCTCGCGGCGCTCACGGCGACGGCCCGTCTGCCCGTGGGGCGGCTGGTGACACGAAGCGCCGCGGTCCTGCCCTTCGCCGGCACGATAGCGCTGCTTGCGCCGCTCGGCGCCGATGGCGGCTCGTGGAACATCGGAGGGCTGATGTCGGCCTGGGCCGGCGGTGGCCTTCTGATCACCTGGGGCATCCTCTCCAAGGCGTGGTTCTCCGCCTTCTGCATGCTCCTTGTCGCCGCCAGCACGAGACGGGCCGACCTCCTCGGCGCGCTGCGAAGACTGAAGGTGCCCGAGGTCTTCGTGATGCTGCTGTCGTTCATCACCCGCTATGTCGGCGTGCTCGGTGAGCAGCTCCGCTCGCTCCGGACCGCGATGGTGAGCCGCGCGCCTACGCTTCGCGGCCGCGCGCTGCTCCGGTCGCTCGGCAGCATCGCCGGCAACCTGTTCGTCCGTTCGTATGAGCGTGGAGAGCGCATCCACGCGGCAATGGTCTCCCGCGGGTACACGGGCACGCTGCCGATCACCACTCGCGGTAGGCTGAGGTCCGCGGACATCCTGTTCATGGCGATGGCGGCGCTGTCGGCGTTCGCGATCGCGCTGTACTGAGAGGCATCCATGGAAGCCCGAAACCGACACGGCCTGATCGAGCTCCACGGCGTCACCCACCGCTATCCCGATGGCACGGAGGCCCTTCGGGGCATCGACCTCACGGTAGCCGAGGGCAGATCGCTCGCGCTGCTCGGCCCGAACGGGGCGGGCAAGTCCACGCTCCTGTTGCACCTGAACGGCATCCTCCGGCCCACGACGGGCAGCGTTCGCGTCGATGGCGCCGAGGTGACCAGCGCAACGGTGCGGGAGGTGCGGCGGAAGGTAGGCCTGGTCTTCCAGGACCCCGACGACCAGCTCTTCATGACCACGCTGTACGAGGACGTGGCGTTCGGCCCGCTCAACGGGGGCGCCACGCCCGACGAGGTGGACCGTCTGGTCCACACGGCGCTCCACGAAGTGGGGCTCGCCGACGCCGCCAGCCGGCCGGGGCATCACCTGAGCTTCGGCCAACGCAAGCGTGCCGCCCTGGCCACGGTGCTCGTGATGGAGCCGCGCGTGCTGGTGCTTGATGAGCCCACCGCGAACCTCGACCCGCGGTCCCGTCGGCAGATGGTGGCGCTCCTCGCCTCGCTCGGCACCACGGCCCTTGTGGCCACACACGACATGGATGTGGCGTGGGAGCTGTGCACCGACGCGGCGGTGATCGACGACGGGACGATCGTGGCCGCGGGACCGAAGGAGCGTATCCTCACCGACGCGGCACTCCTCGAGGCGCACGGACTCGAGATGCCGTGGGCGGTGCGGACCGGCGTGGCGGACGCTCCTGCTACAATCGCCCCATGAGCAAGAAGAGCCGCTTCAAGCAGACACGCCCGCACCGCACGGTGTTCGCGCCGGAGACGGGCGAGGCGCCCATGTACTGGGAGTGTCCTGTATGCGGCTACATCAGCGGGGACCCGCTGTTCATGGACGGCAACCATCCCTGCCCCATCTGCGGTGCTACCGATGGGGAGCGTCGCGAGTACCCGACCGAGCGTATCCGCAGACTCGATGCGCGCATCCGGCAGTACAACCGTGACGGCGATCATGAGATCGTGGTCATCCTCGTGATGGCGCTCCTCGAGGCCGTGCTCGAAGACATCCTTGACCGCATCATGAGCGCGCAAGGTGCGACGGTCCCCCTTCGCAAGATGATCATGGACACCCAGCGCGCTATCGGCACGCGCATCGGCAAGCTGTTCCCCGCGCTCGTGGGCGAGGAGTTCGAGGAAGCCGCCGCCGAACTCGGCTACCGCGACTTCCCCTACCGCTGGCGCGAGCTTCGCGAGGCCCGGAACGCCTTCATCCACGACTCTCCGTACAACGACGCGCGTGAGACGCTTCAGCCCGCGATGGGCGACGTCGCGATGGACCTTCTCGACCAGTCATACAAGCTGTTCGTGTTGCTCAACAACCGGTTCGTCGCCGACGGATTCAGCGAGGGCTAAGGGCGTGCGCGCGGTCTCACTGCACGTCACGGGAGTGGTCCAGGGCGTGGGGTTCCGCCCGTTCGTGTACACGCTCGCGACGCGCCTCGGCGTACACGGCTGGGTGAAGAACACCTCGGATGGCGTCTTCGCGCACGCCGAGGGTGACGCCGATGCCGTAGCCGTGTTCGTGCGCGACATCCGCGACCAGGCGCCGCCGATGGCGGTGGTGAACGCCGTGGAGACCGTGGAGGTGCCCGCCGAGGGGCACACGGCGTTCGTGATCGTGGAGTCCGAGGCGATCGCCGGTGCGATGACGCTCGTCTCGCCCGACATCGCGACGTGTGATGCCTGTGCCGCCGAGATGCGCGATCCGGGAAACCGCCGCTTCGGCTATCCGTTCACCAACTGCACCAACTGTGGACCGCGTTTCACCATCATCGAGGACGTGCCGTACGACCGTCCGCTCACCACCATGCGCGACTTCCCGCTCTGCGACGAGTGTGCCGCCGAGTACGCCGACCCGGCCGACCGGCGGTTCCATGCGCAACCGAACGCGTGCTTCCGGTGCGGGCCAAGGTTGTATCTCAACATCGCCGAGGGTGGTGCGTATGGGGTGGGGGTGCCGTGCTCAGACAGTCCTCGGCGGGGCCC
>JAZIGI010000049.1:0-15346 GCA_036679125.1 Actinomycetota bacterium
GTCATCGATGATGGTCTCGATGCCATCGGAAGCCAGTGCGCGGGCGATCTCCTCCGCCACGGGCGCGACGATGTCATCACCGGTCTGGAGCGGGAGGACCGCGACCTCGAGCGGCGCGATGGACATCGGCCACACGATGCCGTGCTCATCATGATGCTGCTCGATGACGGCCGCCAGCGACCGCGTCACGCCAACGCCATAGCACCCCATGACGAACGGATGCTCAGCGCCGGCCTCGTCCATGAACGTAGCGCCCATGGCCTCGGAGTACTTGGTGCCGAGCTGGAAGACTTGCGACACCTCGATGCCGCGTGCGGCCGAGAGGGCACCGCCACACGAGGGGCACGCGTCGCCGGGCTCGGCGACGATGAGGTCGGCCCAGACGTCGACCGCGAAGTCACGCCCCGGCATCGCCCCGGTGAGGTGCGCGTCAACCTCATTGGCACCCACGGTCCACGCGAGTTCCGCCTTGAGCGTGCGATCCGCAACGATCAGCGTCCCGTCCGGTGCGCCGACGGGACCGAGGAAGCCGCGATGGATGCCGAAGGTGGTGAAGTCCTCCTCTTCGAGCAGCTCGAGCCCGGGGACGATATGCGAGGCCTTGAGTTCGTTGAGCTCGCGGTCGCCCGGGACGGCAAGGAACACGAGCGTCCCCGTCTCGGAGCGAGCGGCCATCGTCTTGACCGTGTGCGCGGGGTCGACACCGAGGAAGGCGGCAAGCTCGGCGATGGTCTTCACCTCGGGCGTGTCGACACGTGTGAGCTGCTGCGCCGACGCAGCGAGGGGCGTGTACGCCGCAACGGTCTCGGCGGCCTCCACGTTGGCGGCCCAGCCGCACGCACAGTACACGAGCGCCGCTTCCCCGCTCTCGGCGAGCGCCATGAACTCGGTCGTGACCTTGCCACCGATCTGTCCGGAGTCCGCCTCGACAGGTCGCCACTCGAGTCCGAGCCGGTCACAGATGCGACCATACGCACCGGCCATCGCGTCGTAGTGTTCCTTGAGCGAGTCCTGGTCGGCGTGGAACGAGTACGCGTCCTTCATGATGAACTCACGCCCGCGCAGAAGCCCGAATCGCGGCCGGATCTCGTCACGGAACTTCATGTTGATCTGGTAGAGCGACACAGGCAGTTCGCGGTAGGAGCGCAGCTCGTCACGGACCGTCGCGGTGATGATCTCCTCGTGGGTGGGGCCGAGGCAGAACTCCCGGTCCTGGCGGTCCTTCAGCCGTGCCAACTCCGGACCGTACACGTCCCAACGCCCCGACTGCTGCCAGAGTTCGGCCGGCTGCACGATCGGCATCAGCATCTCCTGGCTGCCGATCGCGTCCATCTCCTCACGCACGATCTGCTCGACTTTGCGCACCGAACGCCAGCCGAGCGGCAGGAACGTGTAGATGCCTGCCGCGGCCCGACGCATCATGCCCGCCCGGAGGAGCAGCCGGTGCGAGACGACCTCGGCGTCTACCGGGTCCTCTTTGAGCGTGGGGGCGTACAGTGCGGACATCCTGAGTACGTCGGACATGGTGCTCCTTGGTGGTCGTGGGTGTGTGCGTGGACCGCTCGGCTATCCGATCCCGCGATCGTCCGGATGCAGGCTCGGGGCAAGCGTGTCGGAGCCCGTAGCGAGCGTCATGAGCAGCCGTGCGATCAGATCGTGGACGATGATGGTGTCGGTATTGCCCTGGGCGCGGAACGCCTCTTTGAGCGCCGGCTTCACCGATGGGTCGCCGCTCACCTCTATGATCAGGTCGATCTCATCGGCCATCGCGCCAAGCACGCTGGCGAACTCGGTGAAGAAGATGTCGTGCTCCCGCGCGTAGACCGCTCCAGGGCTCTCGACATCGGTGTCCGCCACGCCGGTTATGCGCACGTACGGAAGTGCGGACAGCGCCTCGATGAGCGGTCCGCCGGTACGGCCGCCACCAACGAACGCGACTCTGACGATCTCCTCGGACATGGGTACCCCCGGTGTGTCGGCGAATGTGGAGCGTACGGGAGAGGATACCGCACCGGAACGACACAAGCGACTGCGGCGCAGCCTAGCCGAGGGAGTCGATCTCCTCGAACAGTGCGTCGATGATCTGCGACTCAGGGACCTTGCGCACCGGCTCGCCGTGGCGGAACACGAGCCCTACGCCCTTGCCCGCGGCCACGCCCACGTCGGCGTCGCGCGCCTCCCCCGGTCCGTTGACGACGCAGCCCATGACCGCGACTTTGATGGGCGTGTCGAGCTCGCGCAGTCGGCGGTCGACCTCGCCGGCGATCGGCACCAGGTCGACCTGGCACCGGCCGCACGTGGGACAGGAGACGAGCTCGGGACCTCGCCGACGGATGTCGAGCGCGGCGAGGATCTCCCACGCCACCCGTGCTTCTTCCTCCGGCGGCGCTGTGAGCGAGACACGCAGCGTGTCTCCGATGCCCTGCTCGAGCAGGGCGCCGAGCCCGACGGCGGACTTCACAGTGCCCGAAAACGCGGTGCCCGCCTCGGTGACGCCGATGTGCAGCGGGTATGGCACCCGCTCGGCAAGCAGGCGGTACGCCTCGATCGTCGTACGCACCGACGAAGCCTTCGCCGACACCACGATGTCGGTGAACCCGCGCGATTCGAAGTGCTCACAGAACGCGACCGCGCTGGCCGCGAGCTTCTCGGGCAGCGGCCAGTCGAGGTCGTGGTACTCCGCCGCGAGGCTGCCGGCGTTCACGCCGATCCTGATGGGCATGCCCGCCTCGCCGGCGGCATCGATGACCGCGTCGACGCGTGACGTGTCGCCGATGTTCCCGGGATTGATGCGGAGCTTCGCGGCGCCGAGGCGTGTGGCCTCGATGGCGAGCCGATGGTCGAAGTGGATGTCGGCGATCACGGGCATCGGGCTCTGTTCACAGATGCGCGCGAACCCGTCGAGCGCGTCGGCGCGCGGGATGGCGACCCGGATGAGCTCGCAGCCCGCATCCGCGAGCCCGCCGATCTGGGCGAGCGTGGCTGCCGGATCCTTCGTGTCGGTGTTCGTCATGGACTGCACGCGCACAGGCGCGTCACCGCCGAGCGTGACGCCGCCCACGTCGACCTGTGTGCTGCTGCGTCGCATGATCCCCCCTACCCTGCGAGTCTGCTGATGTCCACGAACGTGAGATAGCCGATGAGCGAGAAGAGCAGTACGGCGCCGATGGTGCTCAACCCGAGTGAGACGGTACGACTGAGGGGTCGGCCCGCGATGCGCTCCACGAACTCGAGGATCACCTTGCCGCCATCGAGCGGCGGGATGGGCAGGATGTTGATGATCCCAAGGGACAGGGAGACGGCGGCGATCAGGTAGGCGAAGTCGATAGGCCCCGCGTGCGCCGCCTGTTTGGCCTGATCGAACAGGCCTACCGGTCCCGTGAACTTCTCCACGGTGCCGGCGAAGCGCGAGGGATTGAAGAGACCGAGTACCACGGTGAACGTATCGCGGGACATCTCCAGGCTCTTGCCAAGGCTCTGGAACACGCTGGGATCGACCTTCACAGGACGCGGACCCACGCCGACGAACCCGTGGCCCTCGCGGTCGGCGAGCGTGACATCGAGCTCGATCAGCTCGCCAGCCCGCTCAAGCCCGAGGGTGATAGTCTGCGCCGGCTCGGTGGCGGCCATCGCCGTCTGGAACTCGACCCACGAGCCGATCTCAGCGCCGTCCATCGTGAGCAGCGTGTCGCCGGGCTGGATGCCGGCCGCCTCGGCGGGCGTGCCCGGATCGACGTTGTCGATGGTCGTGGTGACCTCGTAGTAACCCCAGATCGAAAGGAAGACGGTGAACGTGAGTATGGCGGTCAGGAGGTTCACCAACACGCCGGCCGAGAGGATCGTGACGCGCTTCCACGTCGACTGACCCCGGTACGTGACCGAACGCGCCCTGTCCGCAAGCTCGGCGGCCGACAGGCCGCTCGTGTCGCCATCGACCGTGAGGGAAAGCCGATCGTCCGCGTTGCGCGAGACCGCCTTCCAGTCCTCGGCGGTTATCAGCAGGGCCTGGGCGCGATCCTCATCCACGCCGAGAAGCCGTGCCAGGGCGTGGGGTTCGGAGATCCCGTGATCGCGCACCGCCGCGAGCGTCTCGCCGACGAGCGGGTCCTCGGGACCGGGCTCCATGCCGGCGATCCGGACGTAGCCGCCGAGAGGGACCGCGGTCACTCCCCAATCCACATCTTTGGCGCGGAATCGGAGTGAAGGCCCGGGCAGTCCGATCATGAACTCGTGGACCTTCACGCCGAAGGCGCGGGCCGCGAGGAAGTGACCGCCCTCGTGCATCACGACGAGGATCGAGAAGGTGATGACGCCCCAGATGACGGTGTCGAACACCGAGAGCAGTCCTGTCATGGTGCACTCCAATCGCCTGGCGGACACGGAGCCAAGGAGCAAGCCGTGCGCCATCGTCCTTACGTGAGCAGTGCCGTGGCCTCGGCCCGGGCCCATGCGTCGGCGGCCTCGACCGCGTCGAGAGTGTCTGCGCGTGTGACGCTGTGCCGCTCGAGCACCCGCTCGACCATATCGGGAATCGCCTGGAGTGACACGCGCTCCTGGAGGAACGCCGCTACGGCGACCTCGTTCGCGGCGTTCAAGACCGCCGGTGCGGTGCCCCCCGCCCTGCCGGCGGCGTACGCGAGGTCGAGGCTCCTGAACGTGCGCACGTCCGGCGCTTCGAGGTCAAGGGAGCCGAGCGTGCGGAAGTCGACGGGTGGCACAGGTGGCTCCCATCGCTCAGGGTGGCTGAACGCATACTGGATCGGGACGCGCATGTCCGTGGCGCCGAGATGCGCTTTGACCGAGCCATCAGAGAACTCCACCATCGAATGGATACATGACTGCGGGTGCACCACCACGTCGATGCGGTCGTAGTCGACGCCGAACAGGTGGTGCGCCTCGATGACCTCAAGGCCCTTGTTCATGAGCGTGGCGGAGTCGATGGTGATCTTGGGCCCCATCGTCCATCGGGGATGCGCGAGCGCCTGCGCCCGGGTCACGTCGGCGAGACCGTCAGCCGTCCGGCCACGGAACGGACCTCCGGAGGCCGTGAGCCACAGGCGAGTGACGGTCTCAGCGGGTTCACCGAGCAGGCACTGGTATATGGCCGAATGCTCGCTGTCCACGGGGATCACGCGCCGCATGCCGAGCGGCGCGATGATGTCGCCGCCAGCCACGAGCGACTCCTTGTTCGCGAGCGCCAGCGTAGCGTCCGATTCGAGCGTTGCGATCGAGGCGCGAAGTCCGGCGGCCCCGACGAGCGCGTTAAGCACGATGTCGGCGTCGCCGGACCCAGCGATATCCACGAGCGATGCGGGGCCGGACCCCACGGACAGCGGCGTGCGGGTGCGCGCGAGCTCCGCGGCGGCGGGATCGCCGAGGGCCAGCCGGGTCGCACCGGTGGCCCGTGCTTGTTCCAGAAGCAGGTCGACGCTGGCGTGCGCCGCCAGCGCGACGATCTCGATGCGGTCAGGAAAGCGTGCGGCCACGTCCAGCGCCTGCCGTCCGATCGACCCGGTCGATCCGAGTATCGCGACGCGTATCCGGCTCATCGGACACCCACGAGGAACAGTGCGTAGTACGTGACGATGGCGACCATGATGAAACTGTCGAAGCGGTCGAGGAAGCCCCCGTGACCGGGCAGCAGCGTACCTGAGTCCTTGACCCGCACCTCACGCTTGATACGCGACTCGGCAAGATCGCCGATGACGGCGGCGACCGACGCCAGGAGGCCGATCGTCACGAGCGCGCCCCATCCCACAGGCAGCTCGAAGAGCCACCCGGCGAGCAGCCACATCCCGGCGGTGCCGATCGTGCCGGCCACCAGCCCCTCCCAGGACTTCTTGGGCGAGATGCGTGGCGCGAGCGGGTGCTTCCCGATCGCCGAGCCCACAAGATACGCGAACACGTCGTTGGCCCACACGCTTGCGATGGTGGCGAGCGCGAGGAAGGTCCCCTGCTCCATCTGCCGGATGAGGATGAGGTGTGAGAGCGTGAAGCCGACGTAGACGGCGCCGAAGACCGTGACAGCTGTGTCGATCAGTCTGATCTGTCGGATCAGGACGTGCCAGAAGAAGGCGCTGATCACGAGTGCGCCGACGACGGCCGTGAGGCCGGTCGCGCCATACGTCGCAGCGGCGAAGGGCATGACGGCCACCGCGGACAGGGCCACGAGCTCGTTGGGCATCCTGCGCTCGCGTCGGGACATCGCGAAGAACTCGACGCATGCAAGCACGGCGATGACCGCCATTATCGCGGCAAGACCCCACATCCCACCGAAGAAGAGCGCGGCGAGCATCGCGACCCCGAGCGCGAGTGCGCTGCCGGCACGGACACCGAGATCTTTGAGCGAGCCGGCCATCAGCGCCCGCCGAACCGGCGTGAGCGCCGCTGGAAGTCGATCACCGCGCGGAGCAGGTCACCGCGCTTGAAGTCGGGCCAGAGCACGGACGTGACCCAGAGTTCGGAGTACGCGATCTGCCAAAGCAGGAAGTTCGACACCCGCATCTCACCGCTGGTCCGGATGAGCAGGTCCGGATCGGGGACGCCCGCGGTGTAGAGGTGGCTGGCGATGGTGTCCTCGGTGATGTCATCCGGGGTGAGTGCGCCCCGTGCCACATTCTCGGCGATCGCGCGCACCGCGTCGGTCAATTCGAGACGACCGCCGTAGTTGAGCGCCACGAGCAGCGTGAGGCGGTCGTTGTCGGCCGTGCGCCGCTCCGCGTCACGGAAAGCGTCGAGGGTCGCCCGAGGTACGCCGGTCTCACTCCCGATGAGGACGACGCGCACCCGCTTGGCCATCAGGTTGTCCATCTCGGTCTTCAAGACCTCTACGAACAGCGACATCAGTCCGTTGACCTCTTCGGCGGAGCGTCGCCAGTTCTCACTGGAGAACGAGTAGATGGTGAGATAGCGGACACCGAGCTCGAGACACGTCACGATGGACTCGCGGACGGCCTTCGCGCCAGCACGGTGTCCGAATTGGCGCGGCAGTGCGCGCTTCGCGGCCCAGCGGCCGTTACCGTCCATGATGATCGCGACGTGGCCAGGGACCTGCTCCGGCTCGAACCGGTCCAGGAGGTCCCTGTCAGCGCGCGTGGTGAAGAAGGCCTCGAGCGACCGTCTCTCGGGAGTGGCGGGCACTCAGACCTCCATGATCTCCGCTTCTTTGCGCTTCAGCATCTCGTCGATCTCGGCGATGTGCGCGTCCGTCGCCTTCTGGATCTCGGATTCCAGATGACGGAGTTCGTCCTGCGAGATCTCGTGTTCCTTCTCCTGGCGCTTGAAGTGGTCGTTGGCATCGCGGCGGATGTTCCTCACAGCGACGCGCGTCTCCTCGGCGTATCCGCGGCACAGTTTGACGAACTCCTTGCGGCGCTCCTCGGTAAGCGGCGGGAACGGCACACGGATGACCTGACCGTCGTTGGACGGGTTGAAGCCGAGGTCCGCCGATCGGATCGCCTTCTCGATCGCGCCCAGCGCGGTCTTGTCGTACGGGCTCACCACAAGGAGCTGAGCCTCGGGCGCGCTCACGGATGCGATCTGGTTGAGCGGTGTGGGCGTCCCGTAGTACTCGACCTGCACCTTGTCGAGGATGCCTGCCGATGCGCGACCGGTGCGGACCCCGCCGAACTCGTGGCCCAGTGACGCAAGCGCCTTGTCCATGCGCTCGCCGGCTTCTTTCACGCTGTGTGTGCTCATCAGGCGCCTCCTCGCACGACGGTACCAACGGGCTCGCCGAGCAGCGCTGCGGCGATGTTGCCCTCACGTTCCATGTTGAAAACGATGATCGGCAAGTTGTTGTCCATGGCCAGACTGATGGCGGTGTTGTCCATGACCTTCAGGCCGAGGTTCAGGACGTCGATGTAGGCAAGCTCGTCGAACTTCTTGGCCGTGGGCACGAGCTTGGGGTCGGCATCGTAGACGCCATCGACCTTGGTCGCCTTCATGATGCACTCGGCGTGGACCTCGAGGGCCCGGAGGGCCGCCGTAGTGTCCGTGGTGAAGTACGGGTTTCCCGTCCCTGCCGCGAAGATGACCGTGCGGCCCTTCTCCATATGGCGAATCGCGCGGCGGCGGATGTACGGCTCCGCGACGTCCTTCATCTCGATCGCCGACATGACACGCGTGAAGACGCCATGGGCCTCAAGCGCGTCCTGCAGGGCGAGTGCGTTCATTACCGTCGCGAGCATGCCGATGTAGTCGGCTTGAGCGCGGTCCATGCCCGTTGCCGATGCGGCCACTCCGCGGAAGATGTTGCCGCCCCCGACGACGATGGCGACCTGCACACCACCTTCGACTACCTGCTTGATCTGCTTGGAGAGGGACTCCAGGACCCGGGGGTCGATGCCGTAGCCGGCATCCCCCATCAGCGCTTCACCGGAAAGCTTCAACAGGACGCGCTCGTACCGGTATCCGGACATGATCCTCCCTCGATCGCGACGAAACGGCCGGATGGCCAGTGCTGATGATAGACCAACGGGGCGGTGCGCTGCACCGCCCCGTTACTGTGATGCTATCAGCAGCTGCAGGAGCTCTTGGGCTCAGGGTTGGTCTCCCCGAGCACGAGGCGCTCGAAGCGGACCACGTCCACCGGCGCGCCGGCCTCCTTGGCGGCCTGCTCGGCATGCTGCTTGACGGTGATGTCGGGGTTCTTCACGAAGTCCTGCTCCATGAGGCAGAACTCCTTGAAGAACTTGTCGAGCCGACCCTCGGCGATCTTCTGCTGGATGGCCTCGGGCTTGCCGGTCTCGGCAGCCTGGCTCCGGTAGATGGCGAGCTCGTGCTCGACCACATCGGCAGCGACCTCTTCGCGACGGACCGAGATCGGCGCGGCGGCAGCGATCTGCATCGCGACATCCTTCGCGAACCCAAGGACGGCCTCGGTCTTGGCGGCCTCAGCGGTGCCGGCACTGACCTCAACGAGCACGCCGATGTTGCCGATGCCGTGGATGTACACGGCCATGCAACCGGCCTCGGTGGAGAGTTCGTAGCGCATGAAGCGCGCGACGCCCATGTTCTCACCAAGCTTGCCCACGGCCTCGCCGAGACGCTGCTCGACGGTGAGCTCCGGGCGAAGGACGTATGGCTGCGCGAGCATCGCCTCGACATCGGCCGGAGCCGACTCGAGTACCTGCTGGGCGAGCTCGTCAACGAGCTCCTTGAAGTTGGCGTTGCGGGCCACGAAGTCGGTCTCGCAGTTCACTTCGAGGATCGACGCCGCGGTGCCGTCGGCGGACACACGGCCGCCGATGAGGCCCTCGTTGGTGGCGCGGCCGGCCTTCTTGGCGAGGTCGGCAAGACCCTTGGTGCGCAGGGCGTCGACCGCAGCCTCCATGTCGCCGTTCGCTTCGGTCAGTGCCTTCTTGCAGTCCATCATGCCGGCGCCGGTGCTCTCGCGGAGCTCCTTCACCATGCTTGCGGTGATCTCCATTGTTCCTCCTCGTGCGGCGTGTGCGCCGCGGTCGTGTGGTGGTGCGCTGTCCGGGACCTACTCGGCGGACTCGGCGGGTGCCTCAGCCGCAGCCTCGGCGACCGGCTCGGCGGCCACCGGAGCGGCGTCCGCGACCTCGGCGGCCATCGGAGCGGCCTCGGGTGCGGTCTCGGGTGCGGTCTCGACAGCAGGCTCGCCCTCGCCGGGAGTGGAGAGGCCGGCCGCGCGGCGTCCGTCGAGCGCGGCGTCGGCTATCACGCGGCAGATGAGCGACACCGAGCGGATGGCGTCGTCGTTGCCCGGGATCACGTAGTCGACCTCGTCCGGGTCGGCGTTGGTATCCACAAGGCCGATCAGCGGGATGCCGAGTCGGCGCGCCTCCTTGACTGCGATAGCCTCACGCTTGGTGTCGACGACGAAGACCGCCCTGGGCAGGTCGGCCATGTCGCGGATGCCGGTCAGGTCGCGCTGCAGCTTCTCGAGCTCGCGGCGGAGCAGGATGGCTTCCTTCTTGGGAAGGAGGGCGAGCTGGCCGTTCTCCTCCATGGTCTCGAGCTCGATCATGCGCTTGATGCGACCGCGGATGGTGACGAAGTTGGTGAGCATACCGCCGAGCCAGCGCTGGTTCACGTACGGCATGCCGGCGCGCTCGGCTTCCTTGCGGATCGGGTCCTGCGCCTGCTTCTTGGTGCCCACGAGGAGCACGGAGCCACCGCGAGCGGTGAGGTCGCGCACGAAACGGTACGTGCCATCGATCTCACGAAGGGTGCGCTGCAGGTCGAGGATGTAGATGCCGTTGCGCTCGGTGAAGATGTACGGCTTCATCTTCGGGTTCCAGCGGCGGGTCTGATGACCGAAGTGCACGCCGGCTTCGAGCAGGTTCTTCATGGATACGGACATGGTGGTGCCTCCTTCTGGTTGTCGCCTCCGCCCGCTTCATCTCCTGCTGCGACCGGACTTGCCGGCACCTCGCACAGGATCCACGGGCGTGTGAATTAAGAGCGCGCGTATGGTAGCACGAAACGGGCGTGGTGTGGCAACGGGAGACGCGTCTACTGGAGCCCGGCGTACTCTCTGCCGCAGGACGTGCAGACGAAGTATGCGTCGAAGTGACCGGGATGGTCGGTATCGGGGACCATCCGCAATGCGAGCTCGATCTCGCACGCGGGACACCAGAGCATCCGCTTCAGCCCGGCCGAGGCGACCACACACTGCACATCGCCGACATCCGGGCGCAGGAACACGTGATGTGCGGTCATCTCGGTGCATCCCGAACCGAACGCCTTGAGGGTGAGCGTGACCTTCTCGGAGATGTCAGCGGGGCGCGATTGGTTCTTCAGGAGGTAATCCGTGGCGCCGAGCGCGACGGCCTGCTCGATCGTCGACTCCTCGCCAAGGTTCGTGAGGACGACGACAGGGATCTTGTGGGTGCGAGGGTCGGCCTTGACCGCCTCGATGACCTGTAGACCGCCCATCCGCGGCATGATCAGGTCCAGGAGTATCAGGTCGACCGGCTGGTCACGCAGAACGTTCAGAGCCGCGAGACCGTCGGGCGCCTCGAACACCTGGTAGCCGTCCTGGGTGAGACGGTCATGGTACATCCGCCTCAGCAGATCCGTGTCCTCCACGACGAGCACGCGCTCTCCAGCCACAGCAACCTCCCCCTTGCCGACCGCACGTCAGGCAACAGGGAGGAACCCCTGTGCCGCGTGCAATCGTGCCCTGAGTCTGAGTACGGCCTTAGTATGCATCTGGCTCACGCGGGATTCTGTGACGCCCAACACGGCGCCGATCTCCTTGAGCGTGAGTCCTTCGTAGTAGTACAGGGCGATCACGCTCTTCTCGCGCTCCGGCAGGCGCTCGATCGCCGCGGCCAGGATCTGCTTGAGCTCCGAGGTCTCGAAGAGACGGACGGGGTCCTCCGCGCGCTCGTCGGCTATAGAGCCGAGGGGATCCGAGCGCCCCTCGTGATCCGCGCTCGGAGACCAGATCTCCTCGAACGAGATGACCGAGGAATACGACAGTCGGGTGAGGATCGCCTGCAGTTCCCGTGGCGTGACGCCCATCTCCTCGGCGATCTCCGCATCGGAGGGGACACGCTTGAGGCGGTTCTCGAGAGCGATGTACGCCGCCTCGAACTCGCGGGCGCGGGCGCGAACGGAACGCGGGACCCAGGCCATCGCACGAAGCTCGTCGATGATCGCACCCTTGATCCGGGCGATGGCATACGTCTCGAACTTGATGCCGCGATCCGGGTCGAACTTGTCGATCGCGTCGATGAGCCCGAAGACGCCATACGATACGAGGTCCGCGGTGTCCACGGTCTGCGGCAGGCCGGATGAGAGTCTGCCGGCGACATACTTGACGAGCGGAGAATAGGCGACGATCAGGCGGTCACGCGCCCGGGTATCGTTCTCGTCTTTGAATGATACCCACGCGGCGGCGAGCTCCGCCTTGGGATCGGCTCTCATACGGTGTGGACCTCCGTTAGGCCCGAGGATGTGCCCCTTTGTGCACCTCACGGAGGTGCCTCGTGCTGACGTGAGTATAAATCTGGGTGGTGGACAGCGCAACGTGACCGAGAAGCTCCTGTACGGTGCGCAGATCCGCACCGCCTTCGAGCAGGTGCGTGGCGAAGGAATGCCTGAGGTCGTGAGGCGTCATCCGGGCGGACTGCTCCAACTCTCCAAGGTACCGCTCGAGCATGCGGCGCACGCCTCCGGACGAGAGCCGCGTCCCGAGACGATTGAGGAACAGCGCGCCCTCCGCAGCGCCCTTGTCGAGCGCCGGACGCCCGGACTCAAGGTACGAGCGCACCCGATCTATCGCAAGTGGATGGATGGGCACGATGCGCTCCCGGGCCCCCTTGCCCATGACCCGGACAGTGGCGGAGGCGAGATCGACGTCTCCGAGGTCCAGGCCCGTGAGCTCGGATACGCGGATGCCGCTCGCATACAGCAGCTCGAGGATGGCGGCATCACGCAGGCCCGGGGCTGAGCCCCGGTCGGGCAGCGCAAGCAGGTCGTCGATCAGGGACTCGGCAGCTACCGCGGGCAAGCGCTTGGTCATCTTAGGCGTTGACAGGATGGCCGCCGGACTCGCCGACAGCATCCCCCGGCGTACGAGGTGACGATACAGTCCGCGAGCTGCCGCGAGTCGGCGGGCGATCGTCCGCTTCGAGTACTGTGCGCGATCGAGCTCGGCGAGGTACCGTCGCAGGATGCGGTGGTCGGCTTCGAGCAGGTGTACCTGCTCGCGCGCCGCCCAGTCGCACAGACCGCTGAGGTCGGACGCATATGCGGTGAGCGTCCGTGGCGAAAGGTTCCGCTCCACGCGGAGGTGCTCCAGGTACCCGTCGACCAACGCTTCGTTGCTGGGTCGGTCCGCCATGGTGCTCCTCCCCTTGCCGACGGCGATCCTGTCGGGCTGGTCCGCTTCACGCCCCCACGGTCAGCAGGTCCGACCGCGTGTTCACACACGCGGTCATGTCGGTTTGCGCACGCAACGCGTAGGCCTCGTATCGTGCGCGCTTGCCCCGCACGCGCTCAGCGAGCGGCGGTACGAGTCCGAAGTTCACGTGCATGGGTTGATAGTCGATGGTGTCGGGATCGGTGGCATACGCGATCAGAGCGCCGAGAGCCGTAGTGGGCGGCAGCACGAGAGACGGGATCCCGCTGCGTGCGGCGAAGACGCCAAGGGCAGCAAGCAGACCCGTGGCGATCGCCTCGAGATAGCCTTCCGTTCCTGAGAGCTGTCCGGCGACCCGGACCCGGGGACGGACGAGCAGGGACAGGTCCGGCGCGAGCAACCGGGGAGCGTCGATGAAGGTGTTCCGATGCATGACGCCGTACCTCAGGAACGTCGCGTCTTGAAGGCCCGGAATCATGCGGAAGACGCGGTCTTGCTCACCGAATGTAAGGTTGGTCTGGAATCCGACAAGGTTGTACGCGGTCCGTTCGCGATTCTCGGCGCGCAGCTGCACCACGGCCCATGGCCGCTCACCGGTGCGCGGGTCGGTCAGCCCCACTGGCTTGAGTGCGCCGTACCGCAGGGCGTCGAGACCCGTGCGGGCGACCTCCTCAGCGGGCTGGCACGCCTGGAACAGCTCGCGTCTCTCGAACTCGCGCAGGGTCACCTTGTCGGCTGCGATCAACTCAGCGATGAATGATCCGTACTCTTCCCGGTCCATCGGGCAGTTGAGGTAGTCGGCCCCCTCACCCTTCTCCCACCGTGACGCGGGGAACACGATGCGGTGATCGATCGTGTCCGCATCGATGATGGGGGCTGCGGCGTCGAAGAACGCGAGGTGCCGCGAGCCTGTAAGATTCGAGAGCGCGCGCGTGAGGGGCTCGCTCGCGAGAGGGCCGGCCGCGACGATCACGTCTCCATCGGGGATCGACGTCGCTTCCTCGTTGATGACCTCGATCAACGGGTGGCCGCTGATCGTCTCGGTGACCGTGCGCGAGAACCGTTCACGATCCACCGCAAGTGCGCCGCCAGCGGGCACCGCCGTGCGCCGTGCGATATCGAGCAGGAGCGATCCGAGCGCTTCCAGCTCGGACTTGAGCAGTCCGGTCGCTGAGTGCGGATCGGTGCTCTTGAACGAGTTCGAGCAGACGAGCTCGGCGAACATGTCGGTATGGTGCGCCGGACCGCGATCGGTCGGTCGCATCTCGACCAGGCGCACGGGGACGCCCCGTATCGCCAACTGCCAGGCGGCTTCGCTTCCGGCGAGACCGGCACCTATGATCGTGACCGGATCCACCGGCGCGCTCCTCTGGTCGGGTAGCTCCATTGTATGGTACCTGATGCCGACCAGCTCACCCCACTCCGTACCGTCCGTCAGCGTACCTGACGATGGCCCCGCTGGACTCGAGTCTGCCGAGCGTCCGTGCGGCCGATACGATATCGATGCCGAGCGCGCGTGCGAGATCATCGGGTCGCTGGGGGTCGGCGGCCAGTGCGCGTGTGACGCTGTCACACTCGATCTGGGTCGCGGCGGTCCTGTGATGGATGCCAGTCATGCCGAGTGCGTCCGCGAGCTCGCTCACATCGGTGACAGGTACCGCGCCCTGGCGCATGAGCCGGTTGGAGCCACGGGACTCGGGAGAGAAGATGGATCCCGGCACGACGAACACATCGCGCCCGGCGTCCAGCGCGGCATCGGCGGTGCTGAACGTACCGCTTGGCAACCCGGCCTCGACCACGAGCAGCGCGCGCGCGAGCCCCGCGATGATCCGGTTGCGCCGAACGAAGGCCCACCGCGCTGGCGGCGTCCCGAACGGGAGCTCGGAGAGCACGACAGCGTGCGACCTCATGTGCGCCAACATGTCGGCTGACCGCCTCGGGTAGTCTACGTCGGCACCACAGCCAAGAACGGCGATGGTGACTCCCCCGGCATCGATGGCGGCGCGATGCGCTTCCCCATCGCATCCGATCGCGGCACCTGAGATCACCGCAAGCCCGGCTCCCGCTGACCAGGAAGCGAAGAGCCGGGTGGCGCGGAGGCCATACGGCGTGGCCTTTCGAGCACCGACGATCGCGAGCCCGGGTGAGATGAGGCCTGGATCACCGATGCCGTACAGCCGCTTCGGAGGCTCCGGAGTGGCGATGAGCTGGGGTGGGTAGCCCGGCTGACCGGGTTCGAGGATGAAGCGCTGATCACTCATGGGGGCCCCAGGATCGATACGCGAGCGCTTCGGCCACATGCACGTCGTGGATCCGCGTGGAGCGCTCCAGGTCGGCGAGGGTGCGCGCCACCCTGAGCAGTCTGGTGACCGCGCGTCCGGGTTAGTGTCCCCGGTAGTGGTGTACGAAGGCCCGGCCGCCTGACATGAGGCGGCCACTGCTCCATCCTCGAGGGTGATGAGACCCAGAGTCGAGGAGGAGACAGTGACCAAGGACAACATGGACCGA
>JAZIGI010000050.1:0-15259 GCA_036679125.1 Actinomycetota bacterium
GCAACCGGATGCGGGCACGAGGCGGGAACAAACGTCTCAAGAAGGTCATGTACCACGCGGCCTTCGTCTCGATCCGATGCGACGACAGGGCACGAGCCTTCTACGACAGGAAGCGCAGCGAAGGCAAGCGACATCATCAGGCGATCATCGCCCTGGCCCGTCGAAGGACAGACGTGATGTATGCGATGCTCGTCCACGGAACCCTCTACGCCTCAGAGTCCGCGGCGGCTTGACACTTCATATAGAGATGCCCCCTATCCTTGGTCACGCAAGGCCCGCAGGCCCCGGAAGAACTCCCTCAGAAGGTTCCCGCACTCATCGGCCAAAACCCCGGCGGTCACCTCGTAGCGATGGTTGAGCCGGGGATCCGCCGAGAGGTCGTAGAGCGTGCCGACCGCACCCGCCTTGGGGTCGGCGGCGCCGTAGACCAGCCGATCGATGCGTGCGTTCACGAGCGCGCCGGCACACATCGGACATGGCTCGAGCGTCACGTAGAGCGTGCATCCCGAGAGCCGCCACCTGCCGAGCTTCTCCGCTCCATCACGGATCGCGATCATCTCGGCGTGCGCGGTGGGGTCGGCGGCCGACTCGCGGGCGTTGCGCCCGTGGGCCACCACCGCGCCGTCGCAGACGAGCACGGCGCCGATCGGCACCTCGCCCTCTCCCGCGGCCAGTCGGGCCTGCTCTATCGCAAGCCCCATATAGACGGCGTCTTCATCCATGCACCGGATGCTACACCAGGCGGTGCGCGCGCGGGCGTTCGGGGGGGCACATGGCGACCCGCCGGTGCTCGTGACCGGATCGCGGAAAATGGCACTTGACTATTGTGTACTTCACACTATTCTGGGTACGAACTAGTGTGAAGCTGTCACTACTGTCGGTGCGAGACCCTGAGAAGGGGGTGTCCCGTGAGCGAGGTCGCAGACTCAGCAGTACGAAAGTTCCAGAAGGAACTGAACGCGGGGACCGTCGCCCTCGTGCTGCTGTCCGTCCTCCACCGGTCGAGGGAGCCGCTGTACGGCTACCAGATCGCGAAGCGCCTGGAGGAAGCGGAGACTGGCGGCATGGCGATCAAGCAAGGCACGCTGTATCCGGTGCTCCGGTCGCTCGAGGGCCAGGGTCTGCTCTCGAGCCGGGTGGAGCCGTCGGTGAGCGGCCCTCCCCGCAAGTACTACTCGATCACCGGCGACGGAATCGAAGTCCTCGGCGCCTGGACCGAGGCGTGGCACAAGACACGTGCGTTCGTGGATACGACACTGGAAGGGGGTCGGGACTGAGATGATAGACGGATACCTGGAGTCGCTGAGGACAGCGCTTGCCGGAGCCGACCCCGCGCTCGTGCAAGACGCGCTCTACGATGCCGAAGAGTACCTCCGCGCCGAGATCTCGGAGTGCGGGCGATCGGGAGCGGATGACGCGGCATGCTTCGCGGCGGCGGTGGAGCGCTACGGCACGCCCGAGGAAGTCGCGGCCGCGTACCTGGAGACGGAGATCACCGTCGCCCGGGCGCTGGGCTCCCCCGCCGTCCGGCAGACCTCCGGACCCTGGGCACGCTTCTTCGGCATCGTGGCCGACGCTCGTGGATACGGCGCGCTGTTCTACCTGATCCTGTCGCTCCTCACCGGGACGCTGTACTTCACGCTCGTCACGGTCATGCTCCCGACCGGGATCGGCCTCCTTCCGGTGGGCGTGGGCGCCATCATCCTGCTGCTGTTCTTCGCGATCATCCGTGCGCTCTCGCTTGCCGAGGGGCGGATCGTGGAGGTGTTGCTCGGCGTGCGCATGCCGCGCAGGCCCCGGGGAGCGCTGCCCGAGGGCGATGTGTTCGACCGGGTGAAGCACTGGCTCACCGATCGACGCACCTGGACGAGCATCCTCTATATGGTGCTCCAGATGCCCCTCGGCATCGTGTACTTCACGGTGGTGACGACCGCACTCTCCATGTCTGCGGCCGCGGTGGCCTACCCCATCGCGCAGTCGTTCACGAGCTACCCGCTGCTGCAGGTCGGCGGGTACGGCTACCTGCTCGAGCCGTGGGCCGTGCCGCTCGTGATAGCGCTCGGCCTGCTGGGGTTCGTGGTGACGCTCCACCTGTGCCGCGGCATCGGCGCCCTGCATGCCACCTACGCCAAGGCGCTGCTCGTTGGCAGATACGACGACGCGAGCGCCTGATGAAGACCAGAGATGAGGGAGGGACCGCAATGAAGAGGATCGCCGTGATGTGCGCGATCGCGATGGCCGCGCTGGGTGTCGTCACCGCGACGGGCTGCGTCCGCGTGGCGCTGCCGGAGCCACGCCAGACCACCGATAGCGACGAGATCGCACGAGAGGGCGCAACGGAGTTGACAGCGTCGATCAGCATGGGTGCCGGGCGGCTGAAGGTGTCAGGCGGCGCGGCCGGCGCGATGGATGCGACCTACGTCTACACCGATGAGGAGTGGCGCCCCGAGGTGCGCTACACCGTGGCTGCCGGCACAGGAGTGCTCTCGGTGAGCTCACCCACGCGGCCGCGCATCAACCTCACGGAGCGGATGCACTACGAGTGGGACATCGCGCTCGGTGACGACCTGCCGCTCGACCTCTCGGTGGCTATGGGAGCCGGCGAGAGCGAACTCGAACTCGGTTCGCTCGATCTGCGGCGGCTCAGCGTGGATATGGGCGCGGGTGACGCGACCATCGACCTGAGCGGTACCCCCGAGCACGACCTCGAGGCCGAGATCAACGCGGGCGCCGGGGCGTTCACGCTGCGGGTGCCTGCGGGGGTCGGTGTGCGGATAGTCGGCTACCAGGACGGAATCGGCTCCTACCGCGCCGATGGTTTCGCCCAGGATGGTGACGCGCTGGTGAACGACGCCTACGGGAACGCCCCGGTCAGCTTCGAGATCATCCTCCGGCGCGGCCTGGGAGATGTGACGGTTGAGACGGTCGAGTAGACGGACAGACGGGCCCCGCCCGTTCGGACTTGGAAAGGAAGCACGTACCATGGAACTCTTTGGAATGCTCATCGGTGTGAGTGCGGCCACACTCACGCTCGCGGTGGTGCTGGTATCGCTTGCCGCCCCGTTCCTGTGGCTGTGGATGGTGATCGACGCCGCTCTCCGCGAGGAGTGGGAGTACCCGGAAGCAACGGCGGCGAGCAACAACCGGCTGCTGTGGGTGCTCCTCATGATCTTCGTGCAGATCGCGGCCATCCCCTACTACTTCGTGGTCTTCGCGAAGGTGCGCAGGGGCTCGGTTCCACGCCCGTCATGGGCCTGCGCGCCGACGGACACTGCAATGGCCCAACCCGCCTAGCGCGTGCCGAGTGCCGTACGACGAGGGCCCCCGGTCTGGCGACCGGGGGCCCTCGTGTCGTTCACATCGGAGCGAACACCTTACTTGCCGAGCCAACCGTCCACGAGGGCGCGGTTGTCCGCATCGCTCAACCACTCGTCGACAGCCGCCTCTTCCTGGCCGGCGCCGTACTCGTTGAGCACGAGGTCCTCGAGACCCGCGAGCTGGTCATCGTTCATCCTGAACGCCGCCATCCACTCGGCCACCTCGGGGAAGTCGTCCGAGAAGCCGACGCGCGCAACGGCGTGGATCTCCTCGGCCTCACCGAGTGCGCCCTCGGGGTCGGCGAGATCCTTGATCGGGAACACGCTGTACGCCCAGTGCGGACGCCACAGGGTCACCACGATGGGGGCCTCGTCCTTGATCGCACGCTCGAGCTCGGCGAGCATCGCGGGAGTCGAACCTTCAACGAGCTCGAACGCGTCGAGGCCGTAGCCGGGCATGACGGCCTCGCGGGAGACGCGGGTCAGACCAGCGCCGGGCTCGATGCCGACGATGCGGCCGTCGAGCTCACCCTCCAGACCCGCGAGGTCCTCGATGCTATCGACGTCCATGTACTCGGGCACCGCCCAGGTGAGCAGGCCGTTGTCGTACCAGACCGCAAGGTCTTCGAGACGGTCGCCGTACTCGGCCCAGTAGTCCTCATGCGTGGACGGGAGCCACGCGTCAAGGAACAGGTCGAGGTCACCGGAGGCTACGCCCTCGAACACCGGCGCCACATCGAGCTGCGTGAGCTCGACCGTGTAGCCCTCGTCTTCAAGCACGCGCTTCCACAGGTACGTGGCCGCGATGTCCTCGTCCCACGGGATCCAACCGATCTTGATGGTGCCGCCGGCAGCCTCGCCGCCGTTGGCTCCTCCATCGCCGGTGGTCTCGCTCGAACAGCCGCCCGCGAACGCGCCGGTGAGCGCGAGCGTCAGGGCGAGCACGAGGGCGGTCACGAACCGCCCACGCCTGTTCTTCATTCCGATCATCCGAACACTCCTTCCTGGTTGCTGACAGTCCTGCGTCCGGTGCTAGTGCGACACGCGCTTGTTTGCGCGCTCCCCGAACGCCGCCGTGATCCGGTCCAGGAAGACCGCCATGATCACGACGCTCAGGCCTCCTTCGAAGCCCAGTCCCACATCGAGACGGGTCACGCCGCGGAAGATCACGGCGCCCAGCCCGCCTGCGCCCACCATGCCCGCGATGACCACCATCGACAGCGCGAGCATGATGACCTGGTTGACGCCCGCCATGATCGTTGGCAGGGCGAGAGGGACCTGTACGCGGGTGAGGATCTTCATCGGCGTTGCGCCGAACGCCTCACCGGCCTCCACCACCTCGGGGTCGACCTGACGCAGGCCGAGCTCGGTCAGGCGTGCCGCCGGCGGCAGGGCGAACACCACGGTCGCGACCACTCCAGGCACCTTGCCGATGCCGAAGAAGACGATCGCCGGGATCAGGTACACGAGCGATGGCATGGTCTGCATGAGATCGAGCACCGGCCGCAGCATCGAGCTGAAGCGGTCGCTGCGTGCGGCGACGATACCAAGCGGCACGCCGATGAGCAGCGCCACGGAGCTCGCTACGAGTACGAGCGAGAGTGTGGACATCGCCTCGTCCCACAGCCCCATCATCGCCATGATCACGAACGACGCTGCCGTGAAGAGCGAGAACTTCCAGCCCTTCGCCACGTACGCGAGCGCCGCCACGATCACCACTACGATGAGTGCGGACGGGAACAACAGCCCTGACTCGAGACTATCGATGAGCGTCTTCAAGAACGCAGAGACCGCGTCGAACAGCCATTCGAGGTTATCCGTCATCCAGTCCACCGCGGTGTCGACCCACGTCCCGACCGGCAAGCGATAGGTGTTGAGGTCCATCACGACACCGCCTCTCCATCGGTGACGGCCGTGGTGACGCCAGAACCGCCCTCGGCCGGCACGCAGTCGGCACCGTTGGTGTCGTTGCCCCCGAGCGCGTTCAACAGCGTCACGCGCGGGATCACACCGAGCAGCTTCCGGTCGTCATCGACCACGGCAAGCGGCAACCGGCTCTCGGCTGAAGGGATGAGGCAGTCCACCAGCGGGGTGTCGGGGCCGACCTGCGCGACGTCGTCGACGGTGATCAGATGCTCGAGCTTCTTCGCACCCGAGCGGATCATCCGCACCACGTCCTCGTCGGTGGCAGCGCCCACGAGTCGCTTGCGCTCGTCCACGACCATGAGTCCGCTCGTCTGGCGCAGCCGCATCTCGCGAAGCGCGGCGGAAGGACCTTCGCGAAGCAGGATCTTCGCCACCGGCTCCTCCATGACCGCAGAAGCGGTGAGCACGCGCGAGCGGTCCACGTCCTGTACGAACGCACGAACGTAGTCGTCGGCGGGCGCCTGGAGGATCTCCTCGGTGGTGCCGAGCTGCACGATCCGGCCGTCCTTCATGATCGCGATGCGGTCGCCGAGGAACATGGCCTCGTTGAGATCGTGCGTGATGAAGATGATGGTCTTCTTGAGGTCCTGCTGAAGACTGACGAGCTGCTCCTGCATCTCGCTGCGGATCAGCGGATCGAGCGCCGAGAAGGCCTCGTCCATCAGAAGCACATCGGCGTCGGTGGCGAGCGCACGGGCGAGGCCCACGCGCTGCTGCATACCGCCCGAGAGCTCCCCGGGGTACGAGCTTTCCCAGCCGGCGAGGCCGACCAGACCGAGCGCCTCGGCTGCACGCTCGCGGCGCTCCGCCTCGGGGATCTTACGCACCTCGAGACCCCAGGCCGCGTTGTCGAGCACCGTCCGGTGCGGGAAGAGGCCGAAGTGCTGGAAGACCATGCTGATCTTCTCGGAGCGCACCTCGCGGAGCTCGGCCGGGGTCAGGGACATCAGGTCCTTGCCATCGATGAGCACCGAGCCGCTCGTCGGCGGGTGCATGAGGTTCAGGCAGCGGACGAGCGTCGACTTGCCCGAGCCCGACAGGCCCATGACCACGAAGATCTCTCCGCGCTCGATCTCAAACGACGCATCGATCACTGCGGGCACCGTATTGGTGGCCTCGGCCACCTCTTCGCGGCTCCCGCCAGCTTTCAGCATCTCCACCGCGGCGTCGGCCTTGGTGCCGAACACCTTGTATACGTTTCTTACTTCGACTGCGCTCAAATGAACACCTCCCTGTGTGCCACAGGCGGCGGGACGTGAGTCGGCGCTCATCGGTATGCGTGATGAAAAGCACTGCTCGCGTGCCTGCTGCCAGGTCGCGTGGCGTACATATCCTGTTGTCGTTCTCTGTCTAAGGGCGCCGGCCCGCAGCTTCCGCGCGAGCGGCAAAGGTCTGGCGCGAGGCGGTCCGTGCCCGGACGACGACGGTCCTCGCTGGGGTACCACTCCGGGGAACGAACGAGAGTCGAACGCTCTACCCGGGTAGCGCCGCTGCCCGTGGGCAGTCGTTGTAGTTTACCAGATGGTAACGGTTGACTCAAATCGAGCGCCGTGCCGCCGCTGTGCCGTGTGCGGTACCCTGGGAGAAAGCCCCCGGACATCCCGCCGGAGTGATGCATGCAGGAGACAGTCTGGCTCGACCTCGTGATCGTCGGTTCGTTGATCGCGCTCGGCTACCTCGGCGCGCGGCTCACGACCCGTTTGCGCCTGCCATCGGTGACCGGCTTCTTGATCGTCGGCATCGTCGCCGGCCCGCATGGACTCGGTCTGCTGTCCGCGGAGCTGATGCACACCATAGCGTTCGCCGAGCCTCTGGCGCTCGGTGTCATCGTGTTCCTCATCGGCGAACAGCTCACCCGGAAGATGCTGCAACGGCATGACGGCTCGTTCTGGCTGGCTTCGGTGCTCAATATCCTCCTGCCGGGCGTGCTCGTGGCGCTCACGTTGCGGCTGTTCGTGCCCGACCAACCCGCGGTGGTGTGGCTGCTCGCCGTCATCGCCGTGTCCGGCGCACCGGCAACGGTCATGGCGGTCATCTCCGAGCTCGGCGCCAAGAGCCGCGCCTGCAACACCATGCTCGGCGCTTCCGCGCTCGACTCCGTCTTCACCGTGGTTGCGTACTCGATCGTGGCGCCGTTCCTCATGCTCTCGCTCAACATCCACGCGACCATCGGCGAGGCTCTGCTCGATACCGCCGCCCAGGTCGGCGGCGGACTCGTGGTGGGGGCTCTCGGCGGACTGGCGCTCGCGCAGTTGCTCAAACACGTCTTCAAGGATGGCGAACTGCTCGCACTCGGGCTCGTCACGGTGCTGCTGGTGGTCGCCTCCGCCGAGGCGCTCGGCTTCTCGAGCTTGCTCGCGGCACTCACCGCCGGCGTGCTTGCGGCCACCGTCGAGGAGCGCCGGGGCGACCGGGAGCGCGTGTTCCGCTCGCTTCGGACGGTCGAGTACCCCGTCTACATCATCTTCTTCACGCTTGCCGGCGCGCATCTGGAGCTCGCCGCGGTGATGGCCGCGGGGGGTCTCGCGATCGCCTACATCGTCGCCCGCAGCCTGGGCAAGTTCGCCGCTGGCTTCGCGGGCGGCATCGCCTCCCGCTACGACGTGCGGCAGTCGGCGTGGATCGGCCTCGGCATGCTGCCTCAGGCGGGAGTGGCGGTCGGCCTCGGGCTGGCTGCCGCGCAGACCTTCCCCGAGGCGGGCGCCACCGTGAACGCGGTCGTCCTGGCCGCGATCGTGTTCTTCGAGGTAGTGGGACCGGTGCTCACCAAGCGCGCCGTCGCGTGCACGCTCGAGCCCGCGCCCGCCGGGGACGGTGGAGCCGGCGTCGCATGCGCGGCGCGCACGATCCTCATGCCCGTGAGCGCCGCGCTGCCCGCCGAGCGCCTCCTCAACACCATCGAGGCGGCCGGGTGCGACGGCGGCTGTCGACCCACGATCGTGCTCGCTCACATCATGCCGCTCGAGCGTGCCCGACGCTCCACCGATGCCCTCTCGGCCGCGGAAGCGCACCTCACTCTTCTCGCCGACGCCGTGCAGGCCGAGGGCTACCCGGTCGAAACGACGGTGCGGGCCGCCCGGACCCTCGACCGCGGCGTCGCCACGCTCGCGGCAGAGTACCGTGCGGACCTGGTTGCCATGGGCGCGCCACTGCGAGGACCCCGCACCGGCCCCGGACTCTCACCGCTCCGCAGCGCACAGCACCGTGTGCTCGACGCGCTCGATGTGCCCGTGCTCATCGTGCCGATGCCGGGGCAACACGAGGGAGACGTGCAGTAGATGGACAGACCGGGAATCCGCGGCGACGTCATCGTGAAGAGCACGCTCGAGACGCTCAAAGCACGCGCCTACCAACTCCGCAGCTGGCACCACCTGTACAAGTGGTCGGTCCTGGGCGGGCTCACCGGTGTGCTCGGAGGCCTCGCGGCGGTGGCGTTCGTGTGGATGCTCGAAGCGGTCGAGAGCGGTGTGATCGTCGCCTCGGCTGCCCTCCCCACGCCATGGCTGCTGCCGCTGGTGCCCGCGGTCGGCGGCCTCGTGGTAGGCCTGCTGCGCGCGCGCTTCACGCCGGAGGCGTTCGATAGCCCGGGATCCACGGATCGCGCGATCGACGCGATCCACGACAGCGGTGGTCGCCTGCCCAAGCGCACCGCGCTCATGACCGCGATCACCTCGGCCATCACGCTCGGCACCGGCGGCAGCGCCGGACGCGAGGGACCCACGGTGCTGATCGGCGCCGGCATCGGCTCGCTCACGACCCGCATCGTCACGCGGCTCGCCCTGCCGAGACGTATGCGGTTCACCTTCACCGAGGAGGACGTGCGCGTGCTCGCGATCTGCGGGATCGCCGCGGGCCTCGGCGCCGTGTTCCGGGCGCCCATCGGGGCCGCTCTGTTCGCTGTTGGCGTGCTGTACATCTACGGGATGGAGGATGACTTCCTCGCGCCCGCGCTCGTCAGCTCGCTCACCTCGTTCGTGGTGTTCTCCTTGTTCCACGGCTTCGAGCCGATGTTCCGCGCGCCGTTCGTATGGAACCTCGACGTGTTCGACATCGCGGTGGTGCTCGTGATCGGTGTGCTGGCAAGCGTGGTAGGCATCGCGTACATCCGTACGTTCTACACGCTGTTCGAGCGCTTCCGGGCATGGAGTGCGCCTGTCTGGCTGAAGCCCGCTCTGGGCGGACTCGCGGTGGGCGTCATCGGGCTTGCGCTGCCCCACACCCTCGGCATGGGTCACGGCACCATCCAGGACATCATCGACTACCGCCTCGGGGCCGGCGTGCTCGCGATGCTCGTGGCCGCCAAGATCGTCGCCACATCGCTCACGATCGGCTCGGGAGGCGCCGGCGGCGACATGGCGCCCGCGCTGGTGATCGGCGCGGCGCTCGGCGGGCTGGTCGGAGCGGCGGTGGAAGCGCTCTTCCCGGGTGCGGCCTCCAACCCGGCGCTCTACGTGATCGCCGGCATGGGCGCGGTCTACGCGTCTGTGGCCAAGGTGCCCCTCGCTACGGCCATCCTGCTCTGCGAAAGCACCCGCAACTACACCCTCATCGTGCCGCTCGTCATCGCCAATACGGCGGCCTCCCTCGCCTCTGGCAACAGCACCATCTACAAGAGCCAGCATGCGAGTGCCACACGAGAACAGCAGGATGTGCTGCGCCGAGTGCCGGTGGGCAGGATCTGCACAGCGGATCCGGTAACGGTCCTGGCCACGACCTCGGTGATCGGCCTGCTGCGTCTTGTGGGGGCCACCCGGCACCACGGCTTCCCGGTGCTTGGCGAAGAGGGCGGTCTCGTCGGCGTGGTCAGCTGGAAGGATGCCCAGAAGGTGCCCCACGCCGAGCGTGACGCCACAACTGTCGCCGAGGTGATGAGCACGCCCGCGATCACCGTCACGCCTGTCGACCCTGCCCGCCGGGCGCTCGACCTGATCGAACAGCACCGGATCGGGCGCGTGGTCGTGGTCGACGCGGGGAATCCGGACACCGTGCTCGGCGTGGTCACCAAAGAGGACCTCATCAAGGCGTACGCCGGGATCGCGCCATCTGACTGACGATGCCGGTCGCCGTCGATCACGAACGCAGTCGGACCCCGGATGCGCGACGTCTTCGCGCACGTGCCTGCGCATCCCGCTATAATCCTCGTGCGCGGAGGGGTGGCAGAGTGGTTGAATGCGACGGTCTTGAAAACCGTTGACCCGCAAGGGTTCGTGGGTTCGAATCCCACCCCCTCCGCCAGAATGACCATCCCGGAGAGCGCAGCATGTCCGCGTCGGCACGGTCCACCATCTTCACGGTGACGCACCTGCTTCGCCCTGCTACAATGGGCGGCGCTTCTCTCAAGCGGAGAGTTGGCCGAGTCGGCTGAAGGCGCTCGCCTGCTAAGCGAGTAAGGGGCTGATAGCCCCTTCGAGGGTTCGAATCCCTCACTCTCCGCCATTTGACATCTTCAGCGTGAGCAGGCAGGATACTGAGGCTCACGCACACGCGCCCTTAGCTCAGCCGGATAGAGCGTCTGACTACGAATCAGAAGGTCGCAGGTTCGAATCCTGCAGGGCGCGCCACAGGATACTCGAAGACCTCGCACACAACGTGCGGGGTCTTCTCGTCTATCCGGGGTGCGCACGTCCCCTCCGGGCGCGGGCCGGGACGCCCGGCGCGGGACCCGTACGAGTCTCGTGCACGCTCCGCACAGATCCTGGGAGTCTGCTGTGCTGTCGTCTGGATCGGCCTCCTGTGGGCATAGAGTACTGACTCGGGAGAGGACGTACCATGCGCACAGCGAACGGCCCGCTCATCGCCGTGAGCCTGATCGTCACAGGCCTGACCGGCCTGATCGTGACCGCGGCATATCTACAGACCACTGACCCAGCCCTGACCGGTTCCACCCGGGACATGGACGCGATGTTCATCGAGCAGATGATCCCGCACCACGATGACGCCATCGAGATGGCCGAGCTGGCACTCTCGCGAGCTGAACACCCTGAGATCAAGCAACTCGCGGCCGATATCCGGACGACGCAGACGGCCGAGAACACCCAGATGAGGGAGTGGTACGGCGAGTGGTTCGGTGCCGGCGTACCCGAAACCCGGGATTCGTCCGCGCTGATGGGCGGCATGATGGGAGCCGGCGTCCTCGACCTCGAACAGCTCGCAACCGCCAAACCGTTCGACAAGGCGTTCATCGAGGCCATGATCCCTCACCACCGAATGGGCATCATGATGTCCCGCATGGCGGGAGGGATGTCCGGAAGGCCTGAGATGCGTCAGCTCACATCATCGATCATCGAGGCCCAGGGCAGGGAGATCGACGAGATGCAGGCATGGTACGACGAGTGGTACGGACGCTGAGCCCTGCACGCCGGTGTCCGATGTCCAAGGGAGTTGAGCGCATCATGATGGGTCCAGGGTACGGGTACATGATGGGTGGATACGGCTGGATCGGTACGCTGCTCATGTTCGTCTTCGGTGCACTCGTGATCGCGGGGATCGTGGTCCTGGTGGTGTGGGCCGTTCGGTCCGTGGGTGACCACAGTGAGCGCGGTGAGGGCTCACGGCATGCGGCGACGGACACGCCCGATGCGGCCATCGCCATCGCCAGGCGCAGGCTCGCAAGTGGCGAGATCACCGGAGAGCAATACGACGAGATCATGCGCACGCTGGGCAGTCGATGACCCCCTGGACACCGCGATCCGTGACATTCCCCGTGCAGCACGAACGATTGCGGGTGTGCGTCCGTCCTAGTGGTTAGTTCGAACCACAGACCGAACGCACCTCACGCAAGGAGACACGATGAACATCAGGAACGCGCTTGTGATCGGACTCGCCCTCGGCGTGCTCGCACTGAGCGGCTGCACGACCAAGGTCGTGTCGGCGGAAAGCACCGCGCTGCCCACCGTCACCGCAAGCGGCCTCGGCAAGACGACGGCTTCACCGGACACGGCGGAGATGACCTTCGGCGCATCGGTCCGTTCTGAGGATTCCCGCACTGCGCTCGAAGAGGCATCAGAGCTCAGCGCTGCCATAAACGCGGCAGTGAAGACGGCGGGCGTGGCCGAGGAGGACATTCAGACGGCGAACGTTAGCGTGTATCCGGAGTACTCGTACGAGGGCGACAAGCCCAATGTGACCGGCTACCGCGCCACCGTTTCCGTACGCGCGAAGATCCGCGACATGGCGAGCATCGGCGATGTCATCGGCGCGGCGAGCGCGGCCGGCGCGAACGAGATCAACGGCCCGGCGTTCACACTCACGGACGACGAGGAGAAGCGCGGCGAGGCCATCGAGCTCGCCGTGGCCGACGCCCGTGTCCGCGCCGAATCGATGGCCAAGGCGGCGGGCAAGACGGTGGGCGACGTGCTCAGCATCAGCGAGACCGGCGTGAACGTGCCTGTGCTGTACGAAGGTGCCCGGATGGCTGCGGCACAGGACTGGTCGGTGCCGATCGAGACCGGTGAGCTCGAGGTCACCGCCAATGTCACGGTGGTGTTCGAACTCGAGTAAGATGCTCGTGGGAGCATGCCCACAGCATCACACATCACACTCGCACCAGAAGGGCGGCCCCACAGGGTCGCCCTTTTACCGTGCACGGTGACGTGCGATGGAGAGTGACGATGGACCAGTACGGGAGCCGAAGAAGAGGCTCCAAGAAGACGTTCCACGGCCAGTACCGCACCATCGAGCCGGCACGCTCTGTGGCGAACCGGAGCGCCCGCGGTGTCGCCCGCCCGCAGCGCAGCCGTCGCGAACAGTACATATCACGCCGCGCGCATGCGCTGCGCGGAGGCAGAGGGCCACGACGGCCGGCAACAGCCGGCCGGAAGCGCACGATCGCAGTCCTCATACTGGTGCTGGTCGCCGCGATCGCGCTGGGCGCGTTCATCCTCACCCGCCCCGCACGCCTGGAGGTGACCGTCACTCCGTCTGACGCGATGATCCTGTTCAACGGCTCGGTGGCCGCCACCGGGACGCTCGAGATAGAGGACCTCGAGCCGGGCGCGTTCCCGATCGTGGTCGAACGTGAGGGTTATGAATCCGTGGCGGCCGACGTTGAGCTCAAGCGCGGGCGCTGCACCAGGCTCGACTACGTGCTTCGCGCGCTCCCGCAGGATGTCTCGATCGTCACCCATCCCGAAGGCGCGTCGATCCGCCTCACGAGCGGCGACGAGGTCGGATACGATGGGCCCTCACCCGCGACCGCACAGGTGCCGAGCGGCGAGTACACCCTGACCATCGAGATGGCGGGCTACAACACCTTCACCGCCGAGATCAGCATCGATTCGTCGGCGACCCTGGAGTACTACCTCGATCCCGAGGGACAGGTGCTGCACGGGCTCGGCCTGATCACGACCCTCGGCGCGCCCAAGGGTGTGTCGGTCACGCACGATGGTGGCGAGGCGTGGACCAGCATCCTGAACGGACCACCATCGATACAGATATTCGATCCGCGCACCGGCAAGCTGCTCGGCGGCGTTGACATCGGTGAACACGGCGCCGTAGAGGTGATCTTCAACAAGACGGGGACGCTCGCGTACACCTCCCAGATGGAGACGGCCAAGTGCTTCGAGATCGACGTGAAGACGCGCCAGGTGCTCCGGGAGTTCGATACCGGCAGCGCGTGGACGAAGTGGGTCGAGCTCTCCCCCGACGAGAAGACGCTCTACGCATCCAACTGGTCGGGAGACGACGTCTCGATCATCGACCTCGCCACCGGCGGACTGGTGAAGCGCATCAGCGTGTCCAACACGCCGAGGGGCATGTACGCCACAGACGACGGCCGATCGCTGTACGTGGGAGGCTTCGACTCAGGCGACCTGGAGCGCATCGACCTGGCTACCGGCGAGATCACGACGCTGTTCACCGATGGCGGGGCGCTCCGGCACATCGTCGCCGACGAGAGAACGGGTCGGCTGTTCATCTCGGACATGGCGAAGGATCTCGTGTGGGTGCATGACATGAAGACGGGTACCACGACGAAGTTCGTGGACGTGGACGCCAAGCCCAACACCATCGATCTCACGCCCGACGGTCGGATGTTGTTCGTGAGCTGCCGGGGCGAGAACAACGCGAAGAGCTACTACCTCCCCGGTCCCGAGTGGGGGTCGATCCTCGTGTTCGATACTGCGACCGGCGAGCCGCTCGATGCCCTGATCGCCGGCAACCAGCCCACCGCGCTCGACGTGAGTGACGACGGGAAGCTGCTCATCTTCAGCGACTTCCTCGACAACCGGCTGCGTGTGTACGAGATACCACCGTACGAGACATTCGCAAGGGCCAAGGGCGGCAGGTACGAGGCCCACTTCGCCGAGATCGACAAGTAGCCGCGCCTGTCGCGACATGTGACGCCGCTCACACTTCCTAGGGCGCCGCTCGGCCGAAAGCTGCGATTCGTTAGCGGGTAACGGTATTCCGCGCACGAACCTCCTGCTATCATTCACCGATGATTCCGGCGTGGGGGACGCGCCGGAGCCGGACACCACGGGGGAATCGATGTCTATCACGCGGCGGACGGACTACGCTGTCCGTATCATGTATGAACTCGCGCAGCTTCCGCATGGGGCCTCGCTATCGCTCCGCGATGTGTGCGCACTCGCAGACGTACCTGAGAGCTTCGGAGCGACGATCGCGGCGTTCCTGGCGGAAGCGGCCCTGATCAGCACGAGCGGGTACAACAGCAAGCTGCTGTCGCTCGCACGGTCCGCTGAGCAGATCAACATGGCGGAGATCGTCTACGCCTGCGAACCTGAGTTCTCGCTCTCGGAGTGCGCACGCAACCTGGACGTCTGCGACCGCTCGGCGAGATGCGGCGTCCACATGATGTGGGAAGAGCTCGACGCGATCATGGTCGACCACCTGATGTCCGTGTCGCTTGCCCGTGTGGCGCGCGGAACGCGCGCGACCGGACCGATGATCGTTGACCTTCCGGCGAGCAGGCTCCTGCCTCAGATCTCCATCCCCAAGACGGACGAGAAGGTCACTTGCTGATCGACAGGATCGTGCTGCCGTCCGCGGCGACCTCG
>JAZIGI010000051.1:0-14270 GCA_036679125.1 Actinomycetota bacterium
GAGCCGACCCGGGACCATCGCGGTCGTCGTGCCCGCGGAGGTCGAAGCCGACGAGCGCGTCGCCCAGTCCACCGCGGTGCACATCCTTGATGGTCTGTGCGCCGCCCTGTCGGGCGGCGTCGTCCCTGTGGTAAGATAGCGCGGTCGCTCGGCCGTCCCTGGTTCATCGAGGAGGCTGGACATCCTGAGTCAGACATTCCGGCGGGCCACCGGCCTGCTTGTCATCATCGTTCTTGCCCTGGTCATGATCGTGCCATCAGCGTTCGCTACACCTCTCGAGGAGAAGCGGGCCGAAGCGGCGCGCATCCAGGCGCAGGTCGACGAGCTCGACACCCACCTCGAGGTCGCCGCTGAGGCGTACAACGAGGCGAAGGGCGCCTACGACGCCGTCTCCACGAAGGTGAAGGAGAACGAGACCCGCGCGGCCGAGCTCACCGCGCAGCAGCAGACCCTCCAGTCGAACCTCGCCACCCGCGTCGCCAGCATGTACCGGCAGGGGCCGCTCGCGCAGCTCGAGGTCCTTCTGACTGCTACATCGTTCGAGGAGTTCGCCACTACCTGGGACATCCTCCGTTCGCTCAACGACCAGGACGCGGCGCAGGTCTCCGAGCTCAAGGCTACCACCGCTGAACTCGAGCGGATCCATGCCGAGCTGGCCGCACAGCAGGCCGAGGCGAAGGCCCAATCCGACCTGATGGAGTCCCGCAAGGCAGAAGTCGAGAAGCAGCTCGCCGAGCGCAACCGCGTGCTCAACAGCGTGAATGCGGAGATCGCGCAGATCCTTGCTGAGCAACGTGCGGCTGAGCGGCGTCGTGCCGAGGCGGCAGCCGCGGCAGCCCGGGCGGCCGCCCGGCCCACCACCGACTACGGTACTCCCACCACGGCACCCCGCTCGGAGGTCGTGGCGATAGCGCTCTCCAAACTCGGGTCACCCTACAAGTGGGCCGCCTCAGGCCCCGATTCCTTCGACTGCAGCGGCTTCACGATGTGGGTCTACCGGCAGGTTGGCGTGAGTCTGCCGCACAGTTCGAGGGCGCAGATCAACTACGGACAGCGTGTCTCACGTGCGAACCTCGCGCCCGGAGACCTGGTGTTCTTCGGGCGAAGCACCATCCATCACGTCGGCATCTATATCGGCAACGGGAAGTACGTCCATGCGCCGAGCACCGGTGACGTCGTGAAGGTTTCCAGTCTGAGTGGCCGCAGCGACTACGTGGGGGCGTGTCGGCCCTAGGGGCGTGAACGCGGGATCGCACCGATCGATGGGGGGCTCATGCTGGGGGGCAGGCTCTGGGTTCCCCTGCGCTCGGCCGACTACCGCCGGCTCTGGGCAGGTCAGTTCATCTCGGTCGTTGGCGACAAGATCGACCAGATAGCGCTCGGCATCCTCGTCTATCAGAAGACGGGGTCGGAGTTGCAGATGGGGATCATGCTCGCCATCTCGATGCTGCCCGCTGCGCTGTTCGGCATGCTGGCGGGTGCGTTCGTCGACCGCTGGGACCGCCGTCGCACCATGGTGGTCGCCGACGTGCTCCGCGCTCTCTGCGTGTTCGCCGTACCCTTCGTAGCCGAGTGGAGCCTCCTTGCCGTGTACGGCCTGGCATTCGCTGCGGGCACGATCGCACTGTTCTTCGAGCCGGCGAAGCTGTCGCTGATCCCCGAGCTCGTGGGCAACGACGACCTCATGGCCGCGAACTCGCTCGACAACGCCACATCGTCCACGGCCGAGCTCGCGGGCCTGCTGTTCGGGGGAGCGCTCGTCGCGTTGCTCGGATATCGGATCGCATTCCTGCTCGACGGCGTGACGTTCCTGCTTTCCGCACTGTTCATCCTCAGCATCTCGCACCGTTCGCCGCGGACGACGGGTGGGGAGGGGATCCAGTGGACCCCGGTGATCGGGGAGGCGGTCGAGGGGCTGCGGTACGTATGGGACCACCCCGTCCTTCGCGACCTCCTCGGCGTGTACTCGTTCGCGATCATGGGGGTGGCCGCGTCAACCACCTTCACCTATGCGCTTGCACTCGACCGGTTCGCCGCTGGGGCGATCGGCCTGGCCACCCTCGATGGTGCGATCACGGTGGGTCTACTTGCGGGAAGCGTCATCATCGGGCAGGCCGATCCGTCGGGTCCGGCTCGTAAGCTTCTCACCGGACTCCTCGTGTTCGGAGTGTTGGTGTCGCTCGTGTCAGTGACACCGACGGTGGCCATGACCGCGGCCGTCCTGTTCTGCGCCGGCGTGGCCAACATGTTCTTCTACGTACCGATGGCGACCATCCTCCAGCAGGATGCGGAACCCGCGATGCGTGGGCGAGTATTCGCGGCGAAGCAGTCACTGAGCCGGGTCCTCTCAGTCGTCGGCTTCATCGGGGCAGGGGCTCTCGCGGAGGGGATCGGTCTCACGCCGTCGATCCTGGTAGCGGGCGCGATCGTCATCGCGATGTCGCTCTACGGCTGGACCCGCCCTCGTCTTCGGTTCGCGTGATGCGGACCCGGGACGGCCTGTGGCTGGCGGCCCCCACCACCTGACGGTCCGATGCGGGTAGAGTAGACTGACGGATGGGTGTGCCCTGACTCGACGGGCGCTGCAGTGTAACCACGAGCGGAAGCGAGCGTTCATGGCGGAGATCGATGGCCTCCTCAAAGTCATGGCTGAGCGTGGCAGCTCGGACCTTCACATCAAGGTCGGCTCCCCGCCGGCGGTGCGGCTGAACGGCAAGCTCCTCGTGCTGAAGGAGTTCCAGCAGCTCACCCCTGAGATCACGCAGCAGCTCGCGCTTGGCATGATGGATGAGCGCCAGCAGCAGTCGTTCGAGAACCATCGCGAGCTCGACTTCGCCTACTCCGTTCCCGGTGTCGGTCGGTTCCGCGTCAACGTGTTCCATCAGCGTGGCAGTATCGGCATGACGTTGCGTCGGGTCACCACGGAGCGCACCGGCATCGAGCAGCTCGGGCTGCCGCCGGTGGTGCGGCGACTCGCCGAGGAGCCACGAGGACTGGTGCTCGTCACCGGGACCGCCGGATCGGGCAAGACCACCACGCTTGCGGCGATGATCGACCACATCAACCACACCCGCGAGGGTCACATCGTCACGATCGAGGACCCGATCGAGGTCCTTCACCAGGATGTGCGCTGCATCATCAACCAGCGCGAGGTAGGCATAGATACCGAGAGTTATGCCGACGCGCTGCGGCATGTGGTGCGACAGGATCCGGACGTGGTCCTCATCGGCGAGATGCGCGACCACGAGACGGTCTCGGCCGCGCTGACCGCCGCCGAGATCGGCAACCTCGTGCTGTCGACTTTGCACACCATCGACGCCACGGAGACCATCAACCGCATTATCGACTTCTTCCCGCCGTATCAGCAGAAGCAGATCCGACTGATGCTCGCGTCCACGCTCAAGGGCATCATCTCGATGCGCCTGATCCCGGCGATCAACGGTGGTCTCGTTCCCGCGGTTGAGGTCATGGTCATGACCGGCACCGTGCGCGAGTACATCATGGACTCGGAGAAGACCTACATGATCCGGGACGCGATGGAGGAGGGCGAGTACTACGGCATGCAGACGTTCGACCAGAGTCTGCTCAAGCTGTACTCACAGGGCCGTATCACGCTCGAAGACGCCACTGCGATGGCAGCCAACGCCCACGACTTCCGCATAAAGATCCGGCAGCTCGGAGTCACCGCGGAGCAGGCCGCGCAGACCGGCATCTACTGATCGGTCGAACCGCCAGCGCCGAGGCGGCGGTCCCGCCAGGCGAGGGCGCCGAGCGTGAACGCCGCCCCGACGAAGGCGCCGAAGGTGTCCATCATCCAGTCGGCCGGGTCCGGTATGCGCCCCGGCACGAACGACTGGTGGAACTCGTCGGTCACGCCATATGCCGAGGCCAGCGCCACGGCGATCGCAACCGCTGTCCAGCCGCGATGCCTGCCCCGCAACGCCGCGAAGTAGAGGGCCCCGAGTACCGCGTATACCGTGAAGTGCCCGAGTGAGCTGTAGTCGCCAGCGGGAACGGATCCGCCGGGAAGTGATGACAGTGCGAATATCACGCCCATCCAGAGTGCCGCCGCGACCCACATCGCGCGTGTCCTTCCCGTACGATCCATGGGCTGCGTCCTCCCGTTGACTCGGTGCGGCATCTTCTGCAAGCGTACAGATTCTACCTGTATCTCCGAGGAGGTCATCGTGCGTCGTGGTACCGCTGTCGCTCTGGTCGTCGCCTCGGCGGCATGCTTTGGCACGCTCGCCGTGCTCACGTCACTCGCGTACGACGTTGGCGCCCGCCCGCTGCCGACGCTGACGTGGCGGTTCGGGATCGCGGCTGTTGCGATGGCCGGCTACCTGCTGGTGCGCCGTCCGTCCTCCCTGCGGGTGGGCCCGCGAGAGCTCGCCCGGTTCGGCGTCCTCTCCCTGACGGGGTACGGCGCAGCTTCGCTCTGCTTCTTCTTCGCGCTGCGGCATATCTCGCCATCCGTCGCCACGGTGCTCCTCTACACGTATCCGGCGCTCATCGCGCTGTTCGAAGCGGCTTCAGGGTGTACACGCCTGCACAGGGCCACGCTGGCGGCGATAGCCCTGACGTTCCTGGGGTGCGTCCTGGTGGTCGGCGTGCTCGAGCACGACATCACGGTCAGCGTGCCGGGCGTCGCGCTCGCTCTCGGAGCAGGGGTGGCGTATGGGGTCTTCACGATCCTGTCCGACCGGCTCGTCCCCGGTCGCTCGCGTCTCGTGGTGATGACGTATATGTTCGCGATCTCGGCGGCGTTGATGGCGGGCATCTCGATGGCAACGGGCGAGACGCTGTCGGTTGCGGGATGGAGCGCGAGGCAGTGGTCGCTGGTCCTCGCGATCGTGGCGGTGCCCACTATCGCGGCGGTCGTGCTGTACATGGGCGGCATCAGGAGGCTCGGTCCGGCCCGTGCCGCGCTCGCCTCCACGACCGAACCGGTGTTCACCATCGGCATGTCGTGGATGCTGCTCGGTGAGCGGCTGTCGGTGCTTCAGCTGCTCGGGACGGTGCTGGTCGTTGCCGGCATCATCCTTGCCGAGCGTGCCGAGCAGTCCACGCCATCGGCTGTCACCGTGGACGTGCCCGCGATCTAGGTGAAGGCGAGCACGGTGAGAACGTCGCGCGCGACGGTGCCCAGCAGCGACACGAGCGCCTGGCCTCCGAACGCCCACACGGTCGCGGTCCGCACGTCAGCTGCCGGGACGTCTGCGGCGCGGAGACCGCGTGCAGTGAGCGCTGCCGACAGTGCGAGGGCGACGAACCGCAGAAGCGGGCTCACGGCCAGCGCATAGGGCACGAGCCCCGCAAGGTAGACGCGCGCGATCACTGCACGCGGTCTCCGGCCGCGGAGCACCAGGAGCAGCACCCAGAAGCGCGCCACGGCCCACGCGATCCCGCCAGCCGCAGCGGCCGCGATCGTGGCAGGGCCATCGCCTTCACCGACGGCGCATCCGATGGCGATGAGCATCCCGGCCACGAACGCCATGACGCCGAATCCGGCTACCAGATCCGGCCCGGTATCGGGGTTCGCGGCCCTGGTCGGCGCATGGAGCGTGTACGCGAGCATCGTCTTCCAGGTGTCGATCCAGCGTGTGGCCGAGGCGACGAGCGTCTGACGAAGGCCCGCACCCGAACGCAAGACGCGGGTCACGGCGCGCCGCCACACGCAGAAGAGCGCGGCGAGCGCGTCCGCGAAGGCCCTGGCGATCACCGGGGACCCCGCGGGCATGTGCTGGTGCGCGACCCCACGGACGCTCCCCTCGGCCGACGTAGGTGCACGCACAGGATACCCGAACGCCCATCGAAGGGGCGTCTTCGCCAGTCTGCGGGATCGTTGACGAGCAGCGAGAAGGGCCGGGAGTGCTCCCGGCCCTTCTGGAGAGTCGTCGTGCGTGTGCCTAGTTCGTGCCCTCGAGCCGCGTCTGCACGGCCCGCAGGATCGCCGGGTACGAGACCGCGCCGTCATAGAGCGGCTGGCCATCGACCACGGTGACGGGGTACACGAGGCCCTGCTCCTGGATGAGCGATACCATCGGCCCGTGGGAGGCCGCGATCTCAGGACGGCTCGTGTCGTAGTACAGCACCCGGGCTCGATCGCCGAAACGGTGCTCGATCTCAGCGCGGACTATCGAGGTGATCTCCTCCGGAGACCAGGAGGGACCTCATCCGCCACCCCAGCAGGCTGTCTCGACAGGGAAGTCGTAGACTTCAACGCTCACGGTGGTCTCGGGCATCTTCTCTCCTTCAGGCGGTGCGGACGGCTCCACCGGGGCAGTATCGCGCGCAGATCGCGCAGCCGGTGCAACGGTCCTCATCAACAGTGTATCCGAGGGCTCCCGGGTAGGCGCCTCCCGCAACCGGCACGATGGCGCCGCGCGGGCAAGCCCGGCGTGCGGGGCAGCCCGGCGATCTATCGCAGCTAGCGAGGTCGATGCTCACACGACGCACCAGGGGTTCCTCTCGTCGACTCGTTCGATCCAGGAGGCATCATATACCCCAACGGGTATACGCGCAACCATCCCATCACCCGATAGCCAGGGTATCGCGCCGATGTTCCGGCTGACCATGAGCACAGGTGCTGGTACGATACGGTGCGGACGGCATGACGGCGCTCGAGATGTGAAGGCGGCGAAGATGGAGTCGGTGCAGTCGGAAGTGCGTTCTGCCGGAAAGGGTCCTTCGGCCATGCGGTTCATCGCCGCGGGCGCGGCGATAGGCGTCGTGTTCCCGGTGGTGGCCTCGCTCATCGTCGAGCCGAAGGGGACCCTCGGCGCGGTTCTCTTCTGGATCCTCAGCATCGCCGCCGGGGTGGTGGCTGGACTCCTCTGCCATCGGCTGATGGGCCAGGTGGCGGCAGACTCGCTCACCGGCGTCCTGCGTCATGCGAGTGCGACACTGGGTCTACCGGTCCCGGACGTTCAGGGGGTCGACGCCACATCGCGGGAGATCGAGCGTTCCTTCGACCAGATAGCCTCCCGGCTGCGTCGAGTGCGCATGGTAGGCGAGAGCATCCGCCTGACCAACGCCGAGATCGCCGCAGCCACTGAGCAGCAGGCGTCTGGCGCGGCCCAGCAGGCTGCCGCGGTGACGCAGACCTCGGCCACTGTCGAGGAGCTGGCGCAGACGTCCAGCCAGATCGCGGACAACGCCGCTGCGGTCGTCAAGATCGCGGAGAAGACGCTCGCGAGTGCCGAAGAGGGCATGGACGCCGTCTCGAACACCGCCATGGGCATCGAAGAGATCCGTGAGACCACCATGCAGTCGTCCGACCGGATCCTCGCGCTCGGCGAGCGCAGCCAGGAGATCGGTCGTGTGCTCTCCATCATCGACGAGATCGCCGAGCAGACGAAGATCCTGGCGCTCAACGCCGCCATCGAAGCGGCTCGTGCCGGCGAAGCGGGCAAAGGCTTCTCGGTCGTTGCCGAGGAGATCCGCAAGCTCGCCGACTCCGTGACCGAGTCCACGCAGGAGATCGGTCGCGTCGTGAGGGAGATCCAGGCGTCCACCTCAGCGCTCATCATGCAGACCGAGAAGGCCGCGAAGAAGGTCGCCGAGGGGCAGGAGCTCGCCGCCCATACAGCTGTCGCGCTCGAGCGGATCGTCGTGCAGGTCGAGCAGACGACGGACTCGGCGAAGCAGATCTCCATCGCGACCCAGCAGCAGCGTACCGCCTCCGACCAGGTCGTGATCTCGATGCGGGAGGTCGCGCTGGTCTCGCAGCATGCCGCCGAAGCATCACGCCGAATCAGTGCCGCGATCGGTGAACTCGGTACGCTCTCCGACGAGATCGCACAGTGATGGGAGTACGCGAAGCGCTCGCCGCGGTGGGTCATGTGTTGCCCGAGCCGGCGGCGCCCGTGGGCGCATATCTCCCTGCTGTCCGCTCTGGGGCGCTGGTGTTCACCTCCGGCCAGATCCCCGTGCGCGAGGGGGCGCTTCTGGCATCAGGGGTGGTCGGCGCGGACCTGACCGATGACGAGGCCCGGGCGTGCGCGATCCAGTGCACGCTGAACGCGCTCGTCGCGGCCTCGACGGTCTGCTCGCTCGACGATGTCGTGCGGGTCGTGAAGATGGTCGGCTACGTGGCCTCGGCCCCCGGCTTCACCGCTCAGCCGCGGGTGATCGATGCGGCGAGCGAAACGCTTGTCGCGGCGTTCGGTGACGCAGGACGTCATGCGCGGGAGGCCGTTGGTGTGGCGGGTCTGCCGCTCGGCGCGCCGGTCGAGGTGTCGCTCATCCTCGAGGTGCGGTGACGGCCGACACGGCAGGAACCGTGACACGGCCGTCGAATAGGCTCACAAGCGGAGTTTCTTGCCCCCGCCCGTATTGTTCGTGCTGATGGGTTCGGCTAGAGTTTGTCGGAGGCGCCCGAGGGGGTCGCCTTCGTGGTGCGTCAATAACCTTGAGTGTGGCGAGGAGAGGGTGCGTATGGCCAAGGAGCCGAAAGAGAAGAAGGGGAAGTGGCAACGCTGGCTGCAGGGGTGGAAAGACCCTGTACGCAAGCCGCGCTACATCATCTGGACCGGCGTGGTGGTTCTCGCGCTGCTGGCTGTGATCAATGCCGCGTTCGTGGTCACGTCCGGTTACTGGTTCTGCGAGACGTTCTGCCACTACATCCAGTTGGACTCGGTCCGTGCGTATGACACCGGCTCCCACAACATGGTCGCGTGCACCTCGTGCCACATGCCTGTCGATTCCGACCCCGTCACTCTGACCATCCACAAGATAGACGCGGTCGTCACGGGCATGTACCAGATGGTCACTGAGACCTATGCGGTGCCGCTCAACGCAACCAGCCATCTCGCGCTGCACAAGGTGCACATGGCGGACGAGCAGTGCACCCAGTGCCACAACCTCGACAACCGGGAGATCACCCCGAGTGACGGCATCATCATCAACCATGACGCCCACACCGACCGGGGAATCCTGTGCACCGGATGCCACAACCGTGTCGCTCACCCTGAGGACGAGGCGTACGCCGACTTCATCACGGTGAACCCCGAGACCGGGGAGAAGGCCGCGAAGCATGCGGACTTCATGTCGATGACGGCATGCTTCCGCTGCCACACGCTCACAGACGAATCGCCCTCGGGTGAGGAGTTCAAAGCGCCGGGTACGTGCTCCGCATGTCACTCGGCCGACTTCGATCTCAAGCCAGCGAACCACGATGAGCCGGGCTTCTACCCCGGTGGCCACGCCAAGCTCGCGGTCATGGAGGTCGATCACGCGACCGGCCGTCCGGCTGAGGACATCATCCGGCCCATCCCGACCGGTGGCGACTACCTGATGCACGAGGAGTCCGAAGAGGCTTCTGGTGCGGCAGAAGGCGAACACGAGGGCGAGGAAGAGCACCACGACCCCGACGTTCTCGCTGTCGTGCCTGTCGAGACGGTCGATTACTGCTCCACGTGCCACGTGAGGGAGACCTTCTGCGACGGTTGCCACGGCATGGAGATGCCGCACTCCGAGGAGTTCAAGACCAAGTCGCACCCCGAGCTCGCGGCCACCGCGATCGACAAGTGCGAGATGTGCCACAAGCAGTCTGAGACGCTCTTCTGCGACAGCTGCCACCACGGCTCACAGGTCGACTGGACGTTCGACACCGCGGTCGTCTGGCAGACCCAGCATGCCACCACCGTGGTCGAGAAGGGCGTTGCGGGCTGCCTCGGCGCCTGTCACGACCAGCAGTTCTGCGTGGACTGCCACACCAAGCTGCAGCCGCTGCCGACCTCCCACAAGGCCAGCGACTGGCTCCACGGCAAGCTCACGGTCACCGCATACCCTGACACCCCTGCCGTCGCCACCGCTTCACACGCGGTCTCAGCCGGCAAGTCGATCGAGAGTTGCGAGGTGTGTCACGGCACCGGCGGGACCGCCGCCAAGTTCTGCATGGACTGTCACGGAATGGAGATCCCGCATCCTGACACGTTCAAGACGAACCACGTCTCGGCCCGGAACAACCCGGCTCCGTGCGTGAACTGCCACAAGGCCACGGAACTGTGTTCCGACTGCCACCACAAGGGTGCCGTGAACGGCACCCCATGGCAGAAGCAGCACCCTGTGACCGTTGCCGCTGACGGCGCGGCACCCTGCTTCGAGAAGTGCCATCAGGACAAGGCGTTCTGCGTCGATTGCCACACCAAGCTCAACGCGGTCCCGACCTCTCACACCGTGGCGGACTGGACCCGTCGTACGGCTGCCGACAAGGGCGCCGCGCACCAGCTCGCATACAAGGATGCCCAGGACTCGTGTGACTACTGCCACGGTGAGGGCGGCGTGAAGGCGAAGTTCTGTCAGGACTGCCACAAGCTCGAGATGCCGCACGCATCGGGCTTCAAGGATCAGCACAAGGCGGACTTCGAGGCACAGAAGTACACCAAGGACGTGTGCAGCAACTGCCACACCCAGTACTTCTGCGACTCCTGCCACCATACCGGTGCGGTAGCGGGCGAGGCATGGCGGACGTATCACCCGAACATCGTCAAGAAGGACGGCGCACAACCGTGCTTCGAGTGCCACGAGCCAACGTTCTGCTCGTACTGCCACGTTAGGCTGTAAGCGAGAACTTCAGCTGTGCGATGTGACAACGCAGGGCCCGATCGGTTCATCCGGTCGGGCCCTGCAAGTCTCTTTCCTGACTCCGATCCGACGCACGCATCTTTTCTTTGCCACGTGCGCGGTGACCATGTATCATAGCGGCTCGTCGGGATGTGGCTCAGCTTGGTAGAGCGCTGCGTTCGGGACGCAGAGGTCGTGGGTTCGAATCCCGCCATCCCGACCATCAGAATGACAATCGACAGGCCGGTCTGACCGGCCTGTCGGCGTATCCGGGGAGCATTGATGCTTGATGCGCTGTTCACTGCGGTGGGCTATGGGCTGTGCCACCAGCTGCCGGCACGCTCATTCTTCTCCGGTGGTCATCAGCTGCCGGTGTGCGCGCGGGACACGGGTCTCTACCTCGGGTTCATCGCAGCGCTCGTGACGCTCTGGCTCCTGCACCGGGGTGAGAGGCCCACGACGCCTCCCCGGTGGCCGATCCTCACCGTCCTCGGTCTGTTCATCGCGAGCATGGCGTTCGACGGCGTGACCTCGTACGCCGGTCTGCGCGAGACCACGAACACGCTCCGCCTGATCACCGGGTTGTTGACCGGCTGGGCGCTCGCGACGATCATCGTCCCCATGCTCAACGCACAGCTCTGGGCCGAAGCGGGTGGGGGGCGACTGCTCGCGAACTGGAGTCGTGTCGCCGGTTGGCTCGGCGCGCTCGTCGTCACCTACATCGCGGTCGCCTACCTGCTCCCCCATACGGGGCTGGCGTATCCGTTGATAAGCGTCGCGGCCATCCTTCTGACGTTCACGTGTGTGAACCTCGTGCTTGTTTGCCTCATAGGACCACTGGAGCGTCGCGCGCAACGTTTGCGCGATGCCACGCTGCAGATCGGCCTGGCGTTCGGGCTCACGTTGCTTGAGCTGGGCGGAGCCGCCTGGCTGAGGGTGGTTACGGAGCGACTGCTCGCGTAAGCGGGTGCAACGCCGGGTCCTGCGGCGGTCCCCGGTCCGATGTCAGAGTGGCGCCGTATGCTTCAGTCGAACATAGGTTCGAAGGAGGCATATCATGGCTGCACAGTTGGCGCTCCACATCCCCGAGTCGCGCATCGTCACGCTCAGCGACGAGGTCAGGCGACTGGTCGAGGCGGGAGCGCTCAAGACAGGCGCACCCGCGCACGCACAGGAATCCGGACGCATAACCGCCCGCCACTTCGCCGATTGGAGCGGCCGTCCGCTCTCAGCGAGCGAGCGTCGACGAGTGCAGGCGTACTTCGGAGCGGTGCTGCGGCGCCGTATCGTCCGTGGCACCGATGCGATCGCCGGAGACGCCCGACGCCGACTCGTGACGCGGACCATCGAGCGTGATCTGGTCGAGGCAGGGTGGGACCCCTCACGCGCGCGGCTGCAGGCGCACGAGGCTACCGGGGTCGCAGGAAGGGCCTGATCCAGTGGGACGCGCCAGCGTCACTGGGTGTAGGCGGTGATCAGGTCAAGGCCCTCAGCCGAGAAGACCCACAGCCGGGTGTCAGACACGGGTTCGCCATCATCCCCCCAGGACTCCACGACGATCCAGACGGGCTCGTCGTCATACGAGGCGCGATGCACCTCGACTGGCACTGCGTTCACGTCGATGGGGAACTGGGTCGTGAGTGCGTCGGCGAGCAGCGCCGCGTCATCGCCATGTGTCCGGAGGTCGGCGAGGGCATCCTGCCGCGCTTCGGACACTTCTTCGGGATCAAGGTCCTGGACCGCCGAGGTGTCGGCGTTCGCGAGGAGCGCGGGCAGGTCATCAGCCGAGTAGTCTCCGCCCTCGGGTATATAGGAGATGTGCGCCGTGCCTGAGCAGCCTGTCAATGCGAGCTGGACCAGCAGGACCGCCGTGATGCCGGAGAGTCGCAGATGCCGTGCGGATGCCATGGGTGCCTCCCGGTATGGTCGACCTGGGACGATAGTAGACCACCCATGCGCCTCCGTGGGCCGCGAGGAGGGAAATGACTTCCATCATCTGCTTCACCTCCGACTTCGGGATGGGCGACACATGGGTCGGCATGTGCCACGCAGTGATCCATCGGTCGTGCCCGCAGGCACGCATCGTCGATCTCGCGCACGACATCCCGCCGTTCGATATCCGGAAAGCCGCGGTCGTCGCATCCTCTGGCGTCTGGCAGCTGCCCGACGCGATACATCTGACCGTGGTCGATCCGGGCGTCGGTGGCGGCAGGCGCGATCTGGTCGTCGTCACCGGGAGCGGAACGATACTGGTAGGTCCCGACAACGGCGTGCTGATTCCGGCGACCTGGCGCTCCGGCGGAATCGCGGAGGCGTATTCCATAGTCCCCGAGCATCTCGACTTCCGTGCGCCGCTCGCAACGTTCCACGCACGGGACATTCTCGCTCCCGCTGCCGCGATACTCGCGTGCGGCGTCCAAGCGTCCGTCATCGGCGAGCCGCTCGACATCACATCACTCACCGGTCCGCCGTTCGAGCTCTATGCCGCAGACGGCGACTCGCTGACCGCCGAGGTGATAGACGTCGATCGCTTCGGGTCCTTCCGCCTTGCCATACCGGCCGAGGAGGCGGCACGACGATTCGCGGCCGGGGACCGGGTCGAGGTTGCCGTTGGCCATGCGCTCATCGAAGCGCCGTTCGGAAGCACCTTCTCGGATGTCGCACACGGAGAGCCGGTCGCACTCGTCGACTCCTCGGGCTGGCTGACGCTTGCGGTGCACATGGGTAGTGCCGCCGAGCGCTACGGTGTCGAACCCGGCGCGGTGGTCAGGTGCAGACGCACGGGATCACGCGCGGATAGCTGACGCTATCCTCTGGCTGTCGGTGTCAGACCCGCCCTCTATGCTGCAGGCAGAAGGTCGAGCGGCACGCGGGAGGTGGCGGGATGGGACGGCAGTACGCGGGTGCGATGTCCGCTGGTGAGAGCGTTGATGCGACATTCTCGCTTCGTGCCAAGGAGATGCGATCCTCTCGGGCGGGGGAGGCATACCTGTCGCTCGAGTTCGGTGACCGCAGCGGCAGGATCGGTGGGATCATGTTCCGCCCCGGCCGCGACGCCGAGTCGGTCCCCACGGGAACCGTGGTGCACGTCCGAGGCACCGTGACCGAGTATCGAGGTATCCTCCGCATCTCGGTGGGCTCCATGAAGCCCGCGCTCCGGTATGAGCTTCGGGAGCTGCTTCCGGCCAGTCCGCGGGACACCGGGGAGATGATGGCAGAGCTGCGGGAGCACACCAGGGCCATCAAGGACAGGGATCTGTCCGCCGTTGTGAAGGCGGTTTTCGGGGACCGGGAGTACATGGCGCGGTTCCGGTCGTGTCCGGCGAGCAGGTCGGACCACCACGCATATGTGGGCGGCCTGCTGGAGCACACGGTGGCCGTCGCGGGCATCTGCCGTACGATGTCCGATCTCTACCCTCAGATCGACGATGACCTCCTGCTGGCTGGCGCACTTCTGCACGATATCGGCGTAGTCGATACCCTTGAGTTCTCCACCAGCATCGAACTCACCGAGCACGGGAGGCTGCTGGGCGCCGCGATCCTCGGGGAGCGTCGGCTGTCATCGGTGGTCACCGCAACCCTGGACGCGCGCTCCGGTGTACTCGATCAACTCCGACACATGATCCTGTCCCATTCCGGTGGCCCCGGTGCGGAGAGCGGGCTGCGGCCCTGCACGCTCGAGGCGTCCGTCCTCTCACACG
>JAZIGI010000052.1:0-14262 GCA_036679125.1 Actinomycetota bacterium
CGATGAATCGGTGCGTGTCGGTCCGTACGAGATCGCCATGACTCGCGTTCGTTTCATTACCGACCCGGATGAGGAGACGGGGCTCGCGGTGCGTCCGGATATCGCCCCGGGCATGGCGCAACTCGACGTTGAGATCATGGTCAGCAACCCGGCGGAGGAGGGCGGCGAGTCACTTCCGCAGCCTCGAACAGCCGGGGCATTCCGTCTGGTCAGTGACGGTGTAGTGGTTGAGGGAGACGGCGTTGGCTTCTCTCCGCCACCCGCCGATCTCTCGGATTCCGGCTCAGATCATGGTCTAGCGGACTCCCTTGTGCGCCAGATAGCCCCGGGAAAAGCCATGCACATCTACCCAAGCTACCTCGTCTCCGCGGATGACACCCTTCTCATCCTGGAGTACAGACCATTCCCAGACGATGAAGAGACAGTCGTCCAATTCCAAGTGAGGTGACTTCCAGTCGCCGGTAGAAGAGGCGGATCGAGCGGGCGGCTGCGAGCGCCGCAAGCCCGCTCTCCAGCGACACGCAGGGACCTCTTGTCATATGCTGTTATGCAGACTGCAGAAGTGTGGGTTAGAGAGACGCCGTAGTCATCGACCGGCGACAAGGGGCGAGATGTCATGGATGTCGTGGCGCTGATCTCTGCAGGTATCGCGGGGCTCGCGCTCGTCATATCCGTGATCACCTACAGAGGGGCCGTGCGTGCCGCTACGCGACCAGCCCTTGTGTTCTCGATGATTAGCCCCAAGGTCTGGCAGGTCACAAACGTCGGCGTCGGACCTGCGGTCCGTCTGCTCGTTGCTGACGTTGATAGCGACGGAGTCCGCCACACAATCACCAACTGCTATCCACTGGCGCCGGGCGCGTCGCATCTCATCCGATGGCACAAGCTCGGTTTGGGCTTGTTCGCACAGTACGAGGACATCCACGGGCGAGCGTTCTCCTCTGAGTGCCATCACTACGAGAACCGGCTCAGTAGAGTGTGGAGACCGGACTGGACATGCGAGACGGAGCAGTGGCTTCAGGAACGGAAGCCTGAGCATCCGAGTCGACCGCTGCTCGAACTCGCCTCACTTCGCGGCAAGAGCCAGTGGGAGCTCGATCTGATCAGGGCTGAGCCCTACGCCCGAGCGGGCTACACCTTCACACGGGCTGACCTCAGCGAACATTTCGGCCGGTACGAGTGGTACGTTCCGTGTACCACCCAGCAGAGGGAGATCGAGGCGTCGTTCTCACCTGAAGACGAGTTTGATACTCGGCAGGTGTTCCAGTACCAACATCGGCAGGGGTTGGATGCGCGAGCCGGCGCTCTCTAACCCGCGCTTCCAGCAGAAAGCGCGCCCGAGTCAGGTAGACTCGGGCAAGAAGCGCGGGAGGGCGCGCTTCAGCTGAAGCGCAAACACGTTAGCCGTACACAGACTGGAGGCTCATGGCTCGTATCAGGAAGATCAATCGGGTGCCGGACGGCGGAAGGAACTACTACGTCGTCGACGCCTGCTTCCTGGCCAACCGATTCATTCCGGCGGATCGCGCTTCTGACGCACACGCAAAGAAGCGAATCCAACTGTGCAACGAGTGGTGGGACGAGATTGACGACCAGCTGTCCGCCCGCACAGCTCGCGTCTATGTTCCGGACATCTGCGTTGCGGAGGCTTACAAGACGCTCGCCAAGAAGTACTACGCTGAAGGCTGGTTTAGAAGCTCCCAGGACTACAACTACTGGCGCAACAAGATGAAGAAGACAATCTCCACGTCCGTAGAGGAGCTCAAGAAGGCGCATCGCAAGATCCTCTATCACGATCTAGAGTCGACGCGGGACGTGATGATCTCTGTCGATCGCTTCTACGAGCTGTTCTTCAAGAACAAGAAGAACGTATCGCTCCCAGACCTGATTGTGGTGGCAAGCGCGAAGTACCTTGTCGACTTCTACGACATCCCAAAGTCGCAGTTGCATATCATCACAATGGATCGCGCACTGCGTGACGGCTCAAAGACGATTCAGGAGTTGCCAAACGCGTACGACCCGACAGTTGAGGCGGATGCGCGCGAGAAGGTGTTCGAGTAGGACGATTGCCCGGCTGCTCAGAGGGGGAGCCAGTTGACCGATCGAGCCATTCTGAGGAGCGCCCTCGCCACTTCCGCGAAGGGCGACTGGTCCGCACTGTCCGAGGCCCTCGGCCTCACGCCAGTCGCCTCACCCCTCGACTTCGCCGCCGACACGAGCACCGAGGTCGCCTCTCGTCTCTCCGACGTCGTCACGACCCTCCACCGCGTGAGCGCTCTCGAGCAGGGCGGCGCGCGAGCTGCACTCTGGGTCGCCGCGATCCCTGAGTGGGGTGACCGCCCATCCGCCCGCGAACGCTCCCGCCGGCGCATCGCCAAGGCGCTCGTCGAGCTCGCACCAGCCGGAGACCGCAACGTCCTCATCGCGCTCACAGCGGAAGGCGTCGACGACATCGAGCTCGTCTTGCCACGGCAGCGCTCGAACGGCCAGCTCGGCACCATCCGCGCGATCGTCTCCCGGTCGAACCCGAATCGCCACCACCTCGAGCTTCTCGAGGCCCTCGAGCTCACTCCCGGCATAGGCACCGCTGCGATCACCCGCAGGTGGAACGACGCTTTCAGCGTCGAGCGGGTCACGGACGCCTTCTACAAGGAGTTCCGCCTCCTGCGCGACCGCTTCGTCGAGGTGCTCGCGGAGTCGAACCCCGGCCACCCACTGCTCGATCCGGCCGAACACGACGAGGCCACGCAAGCCGAGCTCAGACGCTTCATCACTCGTAACTTGGGGCGCGTGCTCTTCTTGTGGTTCATCCAGGCGAAAGGCTGGCTCGATGGTGACACCTCGTACCTCGTGAACCTCTACGGTCGCACCGTCTCCGAGCACCGCAACTACTTCGCCGAGGCGCTCGTGCCGCTCTTCTTCGACACGCTCGCCGTTGAGCCGGCGCGGCGCACCGAGAAGGCCAAGGCGCTCGGCGACATCCCGTACTTGAACGGCGGCCTGTTCGTCCCGACGGCTGTCGAGGACCGGCTCTACGGCGATGAGCGCGAACACGTCGATATCGTCGTTCCGAACGAGCTCTTCGACCCGCGCACGCACGACAGCCGCACCCCCACGCTGCTCGGGCTGCTGTCGAGCTACCGCTTCACCACGCAGGAGTCCACGCCCGATGACCTGTCGGTCGACCCGGACCCGGAGCTCCTGGGCAAGGTGTTCGAGAACCTCAACGAGGACCGCAAGAAGACCGGCACGTTCTACACGCCCCGCGAGGTCGTTCGCTTCATGTGCCGTGAGGCGCTCGACGGCTACCTCGTCGACAAGACGGGGGTGAGCCGCGAGACGCTCGCCCAGCTGCGGCTTGAGGCGATCGACCCGGCCGCAACCGATGTGCACCTCACGGCTGAGGAGCGAAAGCGGCTCGAAGAGGCGCTGCTCTGGGTCACCGTCTGCGACCCGGCTGTCGGCTCGGGTGCGTTCCCGGTCGGGATGCTGCAGGAGATCGTGCAGCTGCTCATCGGCATCGAGCAAAGCGCCGACGTGCGGGTGCAGGTCGGCGGCCAGAAGGTCGCCGAATGGAAGGAAGCGGTCATCACCAACTGCCTCTACGGGGTCGACATCAACCCCGAGGCGGTCGAGATCTGCCAGCTAAGACTCTGGCTCTCGATGGTGGTCGACGCCGAACGCCCGGTACCCCTGCCGAACCTCGACTTCCGCTTCGAGGCCGGCGACAGTCTCGTCGACCGCGTAGGGGAAACGCGCCTGCGTGAGACGCTGCCCCGCGAGGGACATCAGGACGCGATGCTCTTCGACGACCTCGCCGAGGTCGAGCAGGAGCTCGAGGCGCTTCGAGCCGAGTATGCGACGGTCCGAGACTCGGTCAGGGCGCGCGAACTCAGGCGCGAGATCAAGGGCAAGCAACTCGAGCTCGTCAGACGTCAGATCGCCGACCAGCTTGAGGGTGTTGAGCGGTCGCTTACCGAGATGAAGGCCCGGCTGGATAAGCTCAGGCGCATGGGTGCGGGCGCACGCGACCTGAAGCGCGAGGAGAAGGCGGCAGCCGCACTCGTCGAGCGTCACGAACACCTGAGCCCTGTCCTCGATGGGCTGTCGCCGGATTCACCCTTCAAGAAGCCGTTCCTGTGGCCGGTCGAGTTCCCCGAGGTCTTCGAGCAAGGCGGGTTCGACATCGTCATCGCCAACCCGCCGTATGTGCGCCAGGAGAAGCTTTCCGCGATCGACCAGGAGACCTATGCGCTCAGCTTCGCCGAGGTCCACACAGGCACGGCTGACCTGCTCGTCTACTTCTTCGCGCGTGCGCTCCAGATCCTCAAGGACGGCGGGCATCTGGCCTTCATCACGAGCAACAAGTTCCACCGTGCGGCCTACGGCGAAGGGCTGCGCGGGTTCTTGCCAGCCGAGCTGCAGGTCGAGCACGTCATCGACTTCGGCGACCTCGCGGTCTTCGCTGCGATCGCCTACCCGTCGGTCCTCATCGGCCGCAAGGTGGCTCCCGACTCCGCGGCAGCGGTCTCGGTCGCGCGGCTCACGCACCCGATACGGCGGGCGCTCGCCGAGGCGGGTGCATCCGAGAGCGTCTCGAGCGTGCGCGAGCAGCTCGAGAACCTCGACGCCCTGCTCGAGCACAACCGTATCGATGGCTTCCCCCAGGCGCTGCTGCGCAAAGACGGCTGGGTCTTGGAGGACCCGCGGCTCGTGCGCCTGTTCGACCGCATCATGGCGATGGGCACGCCGCTCGGGGAGTTCGTTCAGGGGCGGATGTACTACGGCATCAAGACCGGTCTGAACGAGGCGTTCGTCATCGACGAGGCCAAGCGCGCCGAGCTCATCGCGGCCGACCCCCGAAGCGCCGAGCTCATCAAGCCATGGCTTCGCGGGCGCGACATCAAGCGCTGGAAGCCCGAGTGGGCGGGGTTGTACCTCATCGCCATCCAGAGCTCAGGTGATGCTGACTGCTCGCATCCGTGGAAGTACGCCACCACCGAGAAGGAGGCGCGTGCCATCTTCGCGGATGCGTACCCCGCGATCCATGCGCACATGTCGACTTACGAGGATCGCCTGCGGCCGCGCGCCGACCAGGGGCGGTGGTGGTGGGAGCTGCGGTCGTGCACGTACTACAAGGAGTTCGAGCAGCCGAAGGTCGTGTGGGCCGACATTGCCCTGCGGCCCAAGTTCGCTCACGTGGAAGACGAGGTCTTTGTCGACACGACGGTCTTCATGGCCTCGAGACAGCCGCGCTGGCTGGTTCCGGTGCTCTGCTCGACTGTAGGCTGGGCCATGTTCGCCGCACTTGCTCCGTCAATACAGGGTGGTCACCTGAGGTTCAAGAGCGGCTACATCGAGCGTTTCCCCGTCGTCGTGCCAGACGCTGCAGTGCAGACAGTGCTGGAGGGCCTGGAATTGCGTGCGCGCACCGATGGCTACGAGGACAGCTCGACAGTTGACTCGGTGGTGAGTGAGCTGTATCAGCTCACTACCAACGAACAGGAAGCCCTTGGAACCTGGGTTGCCGAGCGCTCCTACATCGATGATGACGCGGAGGCCGATGATGACTGACATCCGCCGCTTCATCGCCAACGATGAGGTCACCGGCACGATGCTCTCCGAGCTCGCTCGTGCCTTCAGCGAGGTGCAGCCCGATAGCGTGCGCATCGCGACGGCCTACTTCACTCCTGATGGCTTCCGTGAGATCCAGTCTGGCCTCCAGGGCGCCGAGCAGGTCCGCATCCTTCTTGGCGAGCGGCCCTTCATGTGGCGTCGTGGTCCGGGCGAGCTGCTCTCAGGGCAGTCGGACGACTCCGAGCACGCAGGCCCGCTCGAGGCGATCGACTGGTTCGAGTTCCTCGAAGGCGACCTGCCGTGGGTGCTCATGACCCACGAACAGCGCAAACAGCTCCTCGAAGACGAGGGCGAGGAGAGCTACGAGGCGCGCAAGGAGTTCGACCTCGCCGCCTGGCACAAGGTGCAAGAACTCGTGCGCTTCCTCTCGCGCCCCGAGGTCGAGGTCCGACGCTACCTCGGGCCGGCGACCGGCACGGTGCCTGAAGGCGAGGTGCTCTCGGCCGATACCTCAGAGCGGCTCCATGCCAAGGCCTACATCCTGCGTGAGGAGAAGGCGGCCTACGGGGCAGTGGGCAGCAGCAATCTCACCAAGGGCGGGCTCCAGGACAACATCGAGGCGAACCTCATCACCATGGAGACCGGACCGACTCCGGTCGTCGACGAGCTCGAGTCGTGGTTCGACCGCAAGTGGGACGAGGCCCAGGACTGCAAGGACGAGTTCATCCGCCTGCTCGAGGAGTGCGTGCTGTTCGGCAGACGCTTCACGCCGTGGCAGGTCTTCTTGAAGGCGCTTCACGCGGCGTACGGCAACTTCCTCGGCATCGGGCTGGATGAGGAGGTTGCTGGCCGGCTCGCGCTCTTCCAGCAGGAAGGCGTTGCGCGCGCCGTCGAGCTCCTCGAGCGGCATTGGGGTGCGATGGTGTGCGACTCGGTGGGCCTCGGCAAGACCTACATCGGTCTGGGCGTTCTGCGTGAGTACACGCTTCGCAAGAGCAACCGCGTCAAGGCCCTCGTCGTGTGCCCGGCCCAGCTCGAGGGCAACTGGTCGCCGGAGCGCCTGCACGCCAACGGCATCTTCGGCGAGACGGTGAGCATGGAGTACCTGCCCCAGCTCGCCGACATCGACGAGATCGAGGACAACCTCGAGCGCGAGCGCAGGCGCCGCAAGCTCAGGGCGCTGCAGGACGCCGATATCGTGCTCGTCGACGAGAGCCACAACTTCCGCAATCCCGGCACGAAGCGCTACCGCGCGCTCATGGAGATCATCCGGGCGGGCGCGAAGCCCGACAAGCGCGTGCTGTTGCTCACCGCCACCCCCATCAACAACACGCTGTGGGACCTCTACCACCAGCTCATGCTGATCACGCGGGGTGACAACAGCTGGTATGCCGGGCGCGGGCCGGTTGGCAACCTCGAGGGCGAGTTCCGCGCACTCGAGAAGAGCGGGGGCGGACCGGGGTTGCTCAACACGATGCTGCTCACGCTCGTGCGGCGCACCCGCCACGACATCCGGCAGCGCCAGGAGGCAGGCGAGCCGCTCGAGGTCGATGGCCGGCCGCTCGTGTTCCCCGAGCACGAGATACCGCAGGCGATCACCTACGGGCTCGAGGAGCTCTACGGTGACGTCTACTCGCGGGTGATAGAGGCGATCGAGTCACTGAACTTCGCCGTCTACAACCTCGAGGCGTATGGCATCGAGCGTCCGGGGGTGAAGAGGGCGGACGCCGAGAGCGTCGTGAAGCGCAACGACGCCTACATCGGCATCATCCGGACGATCTACCTCAAGCGCATGGAAAGCTCGGTCGCCGCGCTAATGGCGACCGTCAGAAACCAGGTGAACTACCTCGAGCTCTTCTTGTCCTTCCTCGACCAGGGCAAGGTGCTCTTCGCCAAGGAGCGCGACCGTTTGCGCGTGTTGCTCGGCGGGGCGCTCGACGATGAGGCCCTTGAGGCAGCCGGCGGCGACGAGGATGTGAAGGCCCTGCTCGACTCGCTGCAGCAGGTCGATACGGCGCGCTGCGACGTGAGCAAGCTCTCCGACGCCGTGCGCGCGGATCGGGACACGCTGCAGGGCCTTCTCGCTGCGCTCGAAGGGCTGGAGGCCGCAGACCCCTCCAAGGATCCGAAGGTCGCGGCGCTGCGCGCGGTGATAGACGGGCTGCCCGTGCTTGACGACAACGGCGTGCCGGCCAAGGTGGTTGTCTTCACGAACTACAAGGACACCGCGATGCACCTGTTCCAGGCATTCGGCGGTCCGTCTGAAGGGCTCAAAGGCGAGGTGCGGTGCCTTTCGAACCTGTCCGGGGAGCGGTGGCTGTCGGTTCTGACCGGCTCGGACGACAAGAAGCGGCGATCCCAGGTGCTCGCTCACTTCGCGCCGCTGGCGGCGCTGCGTGAGGATCGCGACATCGACGATCCTGAGCTTGCAGCGGAGATCGCACCCTTCAGAGAGGCCCGCATCGACGTTCTCATCGCGACCGACGTGCTGAGCGAGGGCCAGAACCTGCAGGATGCGCAGTACCTCATCAACTACGACCTGCACTGGAACCCCGTGCGCATGATCCAGCGCGCCGGACGCATCGACCGACTCTTCTCGCCACACGAGCGCGTGTACTTCTACAACGTGATGCCCGAGAAGGGTTTGGAGGACCTGCTCAAGCTCGTGAAGCGGCTGTCGTCTCGTGTGAAGGCGATCGATGCGACGCTCGGGCTTGACGCGTCGGTGCTCGGAGAGGTCATCGAGGCAAAGGCACTCGACGACATCATGCGCATCCAGCAGGGTGGCAGCGAGGCCGACGCGGTCTACCTCGAAGGTGAGCGGCGTGCCGAGTTCGACGACGCGCTCGATCAGCTGCGGGCCTACATCGACCTCGTGAAGTCGCTTGGCACCCAGGACGTTAAGAGTCTGCCAGACGGCATCCACAGCATCCGGGGGGGCGACGAGCCGGGGGTGTTCGTACAGCTGAAGATGCCGGAGGAGTATGGAGGTGAGGTCTTCTGGCGGTTCTACCCGGCGGACGCGTCACTTGCGATCACCTCGGCTATCGAGGCCGCCTCCCGCATCGCGTGCGACCCCGAGGATGAGCGAGCTGAACTGGGGCCAGAGGACAACCCGTTCCAGTATCTGATCGAGCCCCTGAAGTCCGCCATCGCCGAGCTTGGGCAGGAGTACCAACGGCGTATGAGCGCCCAGGACCCCGGCGAGCTGGTGCGCCTGATCCGCTCGCGACTGCAAGACCCCAGCGTGCAGGAGCGTTTGGGAGATCTCGCCGACACGCTGTTCGACTGGTGCGACCAGCCCCACCCGAGCGACCTGCTCAAGCGTGAGGACAGCGTGCAGGAGGCATATAGGGCGCTCAAGGTCGCGGAGGCCGACCCGATCGTCGTGTCAGAGGCGCTTGAGAGACTGTGGCTGGAGCTTGAGGCGAAGGGCCTCGATAGGCCGCTGCCGCGACCGGCGACGCGTCCGCCGAGCGAGAGGGACTTGCAGCTGGTGTGCTGGGAGCTTGTGGTGCCGAGTGGGACGTTGAGCTCGGTCGATTCATCTGGGCACGATGAGGAATCAGCCGACCCTGCGGCGAGTCTGATCGACTCCGCGGTACAACTGAAGACACCGATTTAGGGGAGCCCGTGAACTCACACGTGTTGACGGCTAACCCTGAGATCGAGCGGACAACGCTTCGCGTTGCCGCTCATCTCAAGAGACGTTAGATCCATGGCGGGGAGGGGTCTGGTTGAAGCGGATACTGATTCCTACCGACTCCGCCGTTGACTGGAAGCGCTTCCTCGCGAAGGAGTATCACTGGCGAGCGGGCTACTCGGCGATGTCGTTGGCTCAATCCTGGGAATCAGCGCACCCCTCGCTTCCACCGGAAGTATCGGAAGCGCTTCTGTCTTCGGGTGACCCCTTGCTGGCAGAACCGACGCTCGTTCTGGCGATTCCTGAGTACCAGATCGACCTTCCCGGCGGCACGCGCCCGAGTCAGACTGATGTACTCGCCCTCGTCCGCACGACGTTCGGCCTCGTGGCCGTGGCAGTCGAAGGGAAGGTCGACGAGGCGTTCGGTCCCACTCTGGGCGAACGGCGCGCCGACCCATCATCTGGCGTGGCACGGCGAATCGAGTGGCTCGAAGGCAAGCTCGGGCTCTCGGACGTACCCGATGCCATCCGCTATCAGCTTCTCCATCGCACGGCCTCGGCGATCATCGCGGCTGAGCAGTTCGATGCGTGTGCAGCCGTCATGCTGGTGCATTCGTTCAGCCCCACGGGAAAGTGGTTCGACGACTTCGCCGCATTCGCTCGGCTGTACGGGATCGATGCAGCCGTTGGGAGCGTGAACCGGGTCCAGGTACCGGGAGACACACCCTTGTTCCTCGGCTGGTGCAAGGGTGATGATCGGTTCCGCCAGGATCTAACCCGCGCTTCCACACTGACAAGATGAGGCCCGCGAGCTACGCTCGACCAGACGAGGCCATTCGGCCTCATCTTGCAGGTGAAGCGCAGACACGTTAGGCGGAGAGTATGGAATCGGGAGTAGATGTGAGCGAGCGCATCGACGAAGTGACAGATGAGGCTGTTGAAGCCGTGGAGCCCGATTCGCCGCCAGATATCGGGAAGGAAGTTCAGAGTTTCGTTCGCGGTATCGAGTCGCTGGCTGACAGTCTCCCGAACGTGATGCTCGCAATCCAAACGGAGGCACGTGAGGCCTCGAAGAGGTTCAATGAATATGCACGTGAGTTCGGCACAGTAAAGGATGAGGACGAGGAAGTCACCGTCTTCAGCTTCAAGCCGCCGTACGACGTTCGTGCGGCACAACTGAGCGAGCAGGAAAAGCGGGCGCAGGTATCTGCAGAGCTTCTTCCGCAGCTCTACGTGCTTGCTCTGGTGGGTCAGTTCGATGCATTTGTCGGCCGCCTTCTGCGCTCCATCTTCCTACTTCGGCCAGAGCTGATCGAGGCCTCGGAACGCACGCTTACGTTCTCCCAGCTGATGGAGCTGGGATCCATAGAGGCTGCCCGTGAGTACATGCTCGAGAAGGAGATCGAGACAGTCCTCCGGAAGAGCCATGCGGATCAGTTCGGCTGGATGGAGACCAAGTTCAAGATAGAACTGCGCAAGGGGGTCCCGACTTGGCCCGTCTTCGTTGAGCTCACTGAGCGCCGCAACCTGTTCGCACACACAAGTGGCGTGGTCTCAGAGCAGTACCTCTGCAACTGCCGTGAGCACGGAGTTGACCTGCCTGATGACTGCAGCAGGGGAACCGAGCTCTCAGTCGACCCCGACTACATCAGGCAAGCGTACGCCTGCATGCTTGAGATAGGTGTGAAGCTCGCCCAGGTGCTCTGGCGCAAGGTGGTGCCTGACGAGATCGAGAGGGCAGACGACAGCCTAAACGAGGTCGCTTTCAATCTCATCGTCGCGAAGAAGTACTCTCTCGCAATCGAGCTCTTGGATTTCGGCTGTTGTGTCCTGAAGAGGCACTCCAGTGACATGAAGAGGAAGATCCTGCAGATCAACAGAGCACAGGCCTACAAGTGGAAGGCAGACACTGCGCGCGCCGAGGCGGTGCTCCAGGAGGAAGACTGGAGTGCCTCGGGGCTCGACTTCCAGCTCGCCCTTTCGGTCTTGCGTGACGATTTCGAGGAAGCTTCGCACATCATGCTGAGGATTGGAGCTAAGGGCGACGTGAACGAAAGCGCCTACCAGGAGTGGCCTCTGTTCCAGGAGTTTCGCCAGAGTGACGAATTCCAGAGTGCCTTCGAGGAGGTGTTCGGTCAGCCGTTCGTCCACCTGGAGAAGACGCTGCAAGAATCGGAGAAGGAGCGGCGACGCCAGACGCTGGAATCACTGCGGCGGATAATCGACGAGGGTCTCGAAGGTGAGGCGACACCCGCCTAACCCGGGCGTCGAGCAGAAAGCGCGCCCGTGAACGGTGGACTCGGGCAGTTAAGTGGGGCAGGGCGCGCTTCAGCTCACGCCCAAAGACGTTGATATGAGATTGCCGGTCAACCCGCGATCGCTCATGGTCCTCTCGTCTTGCTCTTCGGTGCAAGCGGGCGGGCACATGGATTCGGCGCTCGACCATGCTGATATCCGGGGATTCGAACCCCACATCTCGGTCGGACCGGAGCCTGCCTCAAACTAGGCGCGCGCTTACAAACGTCGCATAACGTTATCGAGGATCTCTCCGGAGTCTGGCGCCCGCCCGCGTGCATCACGTGTACTACCGCGCGGGGCCGAGGTTGTCGGTCATGAGGCCCCAGACGAAGCCCGAAAGCTCACGCGCGGTCGCCACCACGGCGGTGTGGGCCCCCTTCCTGGCGGCGATCCTGCGGTACGTCCCGTTCAGGCGCACCTGTGCCGCCCACGAGTAGGCCGCCACCTCGGGGGGCTGGCCTTCGAGCCGCTCGCGCAGTCTGCCCCTGACCGCGGGCGCGTGCCGGTAGGCCCAGGCGGACTCCACGAGCACGCGCCGGATGTGCCGGTTGCCCGTCTTGGTGATCGATCCCTGGTGTCGGCTCGCCCCGCTTGAGTGCTCGGAGGGGGTGAGGCCCGTGAAGCCCATGTAGCTTCCAGCACTCCCGAAGCGGTGGAAGTCGCACGTCTCGGACAGGATCGTCATCGCCGAGAGCGTGGATATGCCACGAAGGGTCGAGAGACGTTCGACGTCAGAAGCGAAGGGCTCACTCCCCGCGATCTCCTCGATGCGGCGTCCCATCTCGGCAAGCTGCGTGTCTCTGATGAAGTAGGCACCGAGCAGGTGCGAGAACGCCTCTTGGGCGTGCGGCTCATCGAAGGAAAGCGAGCGTGCCCACACCTCGAAGCGGTGCGACCACGCATCACGCGGACCGGGGTAGCGCTTGCCGTAGCGGAGCAGGAAGCTCCGGATCCGCTACCGGGCGATTCTGCGGTCGCACTTGACCTCCTCGCGCACGCGGATCAGATCGCGCACGGCCTCTTCTGCGGCACCGGGCACCCGCACGCTCGTGAGCTCGCCGGCGCGATGAAGGCGAGCAAGGTTGCGGGCGTCGATGCGGTCGGTCTTGACCCGTGCTCCGCTCCTTCTCGGGATCATCGAAGGCGCAATCACGTCGCAGTCAAAGCCGAGCGATGTGATGAGCCGATGCGTGTCGTACCCGGTCGGACCGGCCTCGTAGCAAAGCGTCGTGAGGCCCGGGTCGTGGCGGGTGAGCAGCCGGCGGATGGCTTCAGGGGTGTTGGGCACCACCCGCTCGTCGACCTCGGTCGTGCCGGGCCGCAGCACTGCCACTGCGATCGTGTCTTTGTGCACGTCGAGCCCGATGTGAGTACACTCGTTCATGGCCGGTCCCTCCGTATGTCGGCACCGCGGACCCATTTCCGCCGTGAACCACGTATATGTGCGGATTCGGGCCGGCCATCTCATAGTGACTAGACGGAAGAATCGCGGGCCGAGAATTCAAGCTAAGGGTTTACTACTCGGCCACCGATGGTATAGTCAGCAATGCGGCGCACGTCGCACCTTTCGGACTTCCGGCGGGTGCGGCAAGTGTGCCGTTTGCTTTTCCCCGATTCTCTCTAGAGACCAGACGGGTACGTCTTGGGTCTCGGGAAGATCGTGAAACCACCATTTGGCAGTCGGTGAGTCTTCCAATTGAGCGCCATGCAGCTGGCAATGTTGTCCCACATGCAGTAGTACTCGGTGGGGACTCTTCCTGTCTGACACGTCATTGACGCAGCATATGCGACGACATCAGCGAGCTGGATGATTTCGCGTTCCGTCACGCTGAGTCTGGCGTTGACCCACACTGGTTTGTCGAGCAGCAAGTCGAAATTGGGCTTCGAAGGGATCCTCTTGTTGAAGGCTTCGCGCACCTCGTGCAGCCTTCCGTCTCTGAACTCACTCTCGTGACCCGTCTGCTCATCCGCCACGATCGCGATGCATTCGGATGCTCCGAGCACCTGCTCCGCTAGCAGTGCAAGTCGTTGTTGCAGGAACGTGTACGCAATACCGGCGACGGAGGGAAGCTCTCCGCCCTTGCTGTTCTCGAGAAGCTTCCTCTTGTCGACGGCGACCACGTAGACAATCGGACGGTACTTGCGCAGCACCCACCCAAGGTCCTGGCACAGGAGTCGGAGCTGGGGCTCGGACAGGCCTCTGTACGCTTGAGGCTTCCGCGGTCGATCGCCCAGTGCCAGCTGCTTCGCTGCGTGCGTAATGTAGCTGCCCTTGACCTCACTCTCGGACCAGGGTCTGCCACGCCAGTTCGCGAACGCGCGATCCTTCACCAGGCGAATCTGCTCAGCCAGAGTGATTCGGCAGTGGTCGGGGATGCCCACAGCGGAAAGCACGAACCATTCGGAGTTGCCCGGCTTCAGCATCAGTCCGGACTTCCCTTGGACTGTCGCCATGCTGTCGCTCCCAGACTCGTCCACGTAGAACAACCACATTTGGCACCCTCCCTGGTCGACACCCCCTCGATAGGTTACCTGATTCAGCCACCAATCTCCGTCTAACCCGGGCGTCAACCCGACAACGCCATGTACGGTATCCTCAGGTTGTAGCTGCACACGGGCGTTGCGGGTTACGCCCAAAGACGTTGATATGAGATTGCCGGTCAACCCGCGATCGCTCACGGCCCTCTCTGGTTTCTTGTCGGTGCAAGCGGGCGGGCACATGGGATCGGCGCTCGACCATGCTG
>JAZIGI010000053.1:0-14177 GCA_036679125.1 Actinomycetota bacterium
CCTCTTCTCGCTGCCCCTGTTCCGCGAGTACATCGAGAACACCCCCGACGCGCCGCCCCGTTGGCGCAAGGCGATCGAGGAGGGGAAGTGGGGACGTCGCGGGGAGACGCTGCCCGACCTCGACGCCCGGACGATGGCCGAGTGGTACGCCGCGCGCCTCGATGACGCGGGGGTCGCCCGAGCGGTCGTGATGTCCACGATGCCCGATCTGCAGTACGTACGCGACTTCATCGCGGCATCCGGCGGGCGGGTGGCGGCCCTATGCAACATCGATCCACGCACGCCAGGCGCGCCGGCGTTGCTCGAACGCGAGATGGCGGCGGGGTTCAAGGGCGTGAAACTGTATCCGGTGAACCGCTGCTTCCATCTGTCCGATCCGGCTTGCCGTCCGTTCTTCGAGAAGGCCGCGGAACTCGGCGCCGCCATCACCGTGCACTACGGTGTGACGGTTGATCCTGCCGGCGACCTGCGGTATGCGGATCCCACCGACCTTTCGCCGGTGGCGCGCGACTACCCCGACCTGCCCTTTGTGATCGCGCACTTCGGCGCGGGGTATCTGCACGAGGCGCTGCGGCTGTGCTACCAGTGCAAGAACGTCTGTCTGGACAGCTCCGGAACGAACAACTGGATGGACTACGACCCGCACGGCTATACGCTCGCGCAGGTCTTCGACCGTGCGCTCACCGCGCTCGGCCCCGAGCGGGTGTTGTTCGGCACCGATTCAGGCACGACCGGCCCGTATCGGAAGTGGATCGCGTATCAGCAGATCCGGGTACTGGAGGAGATCGGCGTGCTGCCCGGCGATCGCGATCTGATCCTCCGCGGCAACGCGGTGCGCATCTTCCGATTGGACGACTGACGCGGGCACGACCGATGCGGCACAAGGAGATGACCGACCGTGAGCTTCGGCAAGCATAACGAGGAGCGCGAGTACGACGAACTCGTGAACTGGGACGCGCGCCTCACTCGTGAAGGACCGTTCTTCCGCGACCTGTTCGAGCGGTACGGCGTGCGGTCGGTGGCCGACGTCGGGGCCGGAAGCGCACGTCACTCGATCATGTACCGGTCGTGGGGCCTCGATGTCACGGCGATCGACCCGAGCGCTGACATGCTGGAGCTCGCCCGCGAGAACGTCGCACGCCTCGGCAGTGACGTGCGGGTCGTCGAGGGTGGGTTCGGCCAGATCGCGGGCATTGTCGGCACCTCCATGGATGCGGTCACCTGCACGGGCAACGCGCTTCCGCACGTTCGTTCCACTGAGGGGCTCGCACTCGCCCTTGCGGACTTCGCCGCGGCGCTCAGGCCCGGAGGCGTGCTTGTGCTGCACTACCTGAACCATGATCGGCTGCTGAGCAAGCGCATACGTACGATGTCACCGGTGTTCCGCGAGACCGCGACAGCCGACAAGTTCTTCATCCGTGTGCTCGACTACACGCCCACCGGCGATGGCATCCTCTTCGACTTCGTCACGCTCGTGCGCGACGCGGAGGTGCGCGACACGCCGCACACCATCGAGAGCTGGCCGCAGACGCTTGAGAGCGATCAGAGCGGGGGGTGGTCGACGCGCTCGCGACGATCGCTCCACTTCGCACTACCGGTGAGGACGATCACGCCGGCGCTTGAGCGTGCCGGGTTCACGGCGGTCAGGGTCCTCGGTGATCACAGCGGCCGGGCTCTCGATCCGGACAACGATGAGAGCATGATCGTGGTGGCCGAGCGGGCAGGCGACTAACGCCCGGTCGTCGGTTCGCCATCGCAGACCTGCGGGCCGAGCAGGCACGTCCGCCCCAGCGCAGCATCGCACGCGGCCACCGGCCGGGTGAGCCCTGCGGGCGCAGGTCCGGCGCTGCCACCGGCGAGCTCGCGATACACATGACACAGCGGCAGCCCCGCCACGTTCTGGAAGCACTCATCGTCGTCGACGCTGGCGAGGTGGTGCTCGATGTTGTACGCACCTGCGCACCCGAGCGCCTCGCCGCCTGAGAGCCAGTCGCTGATGATGGCGGTGTCGAGCTCGCGCATCCGCACCGGCGTGACCACTGACAGCGTGTGGGGCCGCTCCATCGTCGGGCCGAGGACGGCCACTCCGGTGATGACCTGATGCACGCCGCCGGACAGGCCCTCGAGCATCCTTCGGGCATCGGCCTCATCGGCGGGCTTGCCGAGCACCGAGCCGTCATGGACCACGATCGTGTCGAAGGCGAGTATCGTGTCGGCAGCTCCCGCTGATCTCGCCGCAAGCGCCTTGTCGGCGGCCAGGGTGCTGGCCAGAGCTTCGGGAGCAAGATCCCGGGTGAGGTCCTCGTGGGTGTCCGTGGCCATCGAGCGCACAGCGAGGCCCAGCCAGCCGATGAGCCGCCGGCGCCGGGGAGACGCTGATGCGAGGAGGACGTCGGAGCCGACCATGGGCGTGATGATAGCACCCGGGTGGTGTTAGCGGCATAATCAAGGGAGTGGATCCCCGCATGGAGAGATCATGACCCCGAGCCCGGCACAGCCAGAGCGCGCCCCAGAACCCGTCGAACGGTTCGTGAAGCAACTCCTGGTCGTGTACAAGGCCGCGAAGCTTTACCCTCCCACGAGCGACATCCCCCGGGAGAGCGCCGGTGCGCTCATCCGGCAGCTCCGCACGCTCCTGCGTGAGTCGTCCGATATCATGTTCCAGGTCACCAAGGAGGGGCTCTTCTACAACGCCCTGCCCGTCCTCCCCGGGCTCGCACCGTTCGAGCGGTTTGCGCGTGAGTGCTACCAGCGTCGACTGGCGGAGATCCGCTTCCACGCGGGAGCGACTCCCGCAGACGTGATCACGTTCTGCCGTATCCTCCTCGAGCCTGCGGAGCAGATCGCCGGGGCGGGGGGCGTCGAGCAGCGGTTGTGGGACCTCCAGGTCGACGGCGTCACCGCACGTTCGGTCTCGACCAAGATCATCGATACCGAGCTCGACGCACCCGACGAACCCGCACGGGACCCCGAGGTATGGCCTCCGACCCACGCCCGGATCGACGAGCTCATCGACGCCGCCTACGGCCTGCGCCCTCGTGACCAACGGATGCTCGTGCGCTTCGTCCAGAACCCGCGTCTCGTGTCGCGGTACCTCCAGGAGCTCGCATCGTCGGGCAGAGGGGGGCGTCCTCTCGCCAATCTGATAGCGGGCAAAGTCGTCTCGATGGCGCACGCCGCCACCGCGGAGCTGGCCGAGGACCAACCGGCGCTCTATCGATCGATCGCCGAAGCGCTGCTGGGGCTCGATCCGGCTGTGAGGCGCGACGTGCTCGTCGAGCGGCTGATGCCCGACGCCCGTATCGACGAGACCGTCGCCTCGGTCATCAGGCAGTTCGAGGTCGGCGAGTTGTGCAGGGCGCTCGTGGAGGGCCTCAGCCCCGACCCCGTCTCAGCCGATGGACTCTCTCGCGCGCTCCGCAACCTCGCCCTGATCAGTCTGCAGCCCAAAGAGACGATCATGGATGTTGCGGGCAAGGCGATGGCGGAAGCCGGCATGGACGAGGGCGCCATCACCTCAGTGCTCGATAACGCCGCACCCACACAGATCCGGATGACGGACAAGGCGACCGGGGCGGGTCGCGAGGTCGAGGGCATCGTGAAGCTGCTCGATCTGGCGCCCGTGCCCAACGGCGCCACCGACACCGAGTCCCAGGCCCTGAGGGCCGAGGTGGCCGAAGGCATCTCGGACAGCGACGTGCTGCTGAGCATCATCACTGTGCTGACCATCGAGCGCCGGCCAGAGATGTTCGGTTCCCTGATGGACATCGTCGAGGACAGCCTTGGCCTCCTGCTCGAGCGCAGCGAGTTCGTGGAGGCCGCTGACGCCGTGGGGATGCTCGAATCCCTCGAGCGCGACGGCTCCCTCGACGGGTCGCAACATGTGCAGATCGATGCGGCCCTTCGTTCGATGGCTCAACCCAGGCGCATGCGTGACGTGGTCATGGCGCTCCGATTCCATCACCGCGACACCCCCGAGGCCGAAGCGTGCCGCAGGCTGATGCGGCTGCTCGGCGGCCGCACTATCGCGCCGCTGCTCGAGGTCCTCGCCGATGAGCCCGACATGACCGCCCGCAAGAGCCTCGTCGACCTGATCTCCGCGCTCGCGCCGGGGCACGTGGACGAGCTCGGCGCCAAGCTCGGCGATCCACGATGGTACTTCGTCAGGAACACCGTGAGCATCCTCGGCGCCACGCGCGACAGCTCGGCACTGCCGCTGCTCGCTCGCACGCTGCGGCACCACGACGCCCGCGTGCGCCGGGAGACGGTGCGCGCGGTCGCGAGCATCCGCGACAAACTTGCCGAGGAGATGCTCATCGCCGCGCTCTCTGACGAAGACCCGCAGAACGTCGCACTGGCCGCCCGGTACCTCGGCACGTTAGGGGTGAGCGACGCTGCGGCGCATCTGGGTTCGGTGGCACGGGGCGATGGCCGCGGCAACCGGGACATGTCCACCCGCATCGAGGCGGTCGAGGCCCTCGGCCGTCTGGGAACGCCCGACGCGGCGAACGCGTTGCGTGATGTCCTCCGACAGCGGGCATTCCTCACCGGCGGCAGGATGCGCGAACTGCGGACCGCCGCCGAATCGGCGCTTGCCCGCATGCGTCACGCGCCGGTCGAGGGGGGTGCCTCATGAGCGACGAGCATCTCCGCCCTGTCGGGGTCAATGCTCCAAGGAGCGTGGAAGGCCCCCAGGCCGAGGCCGAACGGCAGCTCGACCGCATAACCGCCGAGGTGCGCGAATCCGCCACAGGGGCGCGTGCCTTCTCGGCCGAGCAGATCCAGCGGGCCCGCGACGTGCTCGCGCGGCTGTATGCCCTGCGCCGCGCGCGCCGCTTGTACCCGGCGGAGCACCCCGCGGTGGCTCAGACAGCGCGTGAGCTGCACAACGTCATCACCGCGTACCACAAAGAGGGCATCGACGTGTCGCTGACGTTCTTCGAGGACGAGGTCCTGCTGGGAGAGCAGGTGCTCGCCGAGGACAGCATGCTGTTCGATCAGCTCATCCGCGACATGGTCTCCATCGGCGCCGCCAGCATCACCTTCGTGCGGGGAATGTCCCTTGAGGAGGTCGTGCGCTTCATCCCGGTGATCGGGGCGCGCATCGAGGAGATCGAGCAGCTTGAAGGCGGTATCGCCGCGCTCGCCGAGCGTGCCCGGTGTCCACACATCGTCATCAGCGCGGTCAGCGTCGTGCGCGACGATGTGGCCGTCGAGGAGGGTGACGCCCGCGAGCTTGCCAAGGCCACGTACACGGGCACACTCGAGTTGTTGCGGGAGCTTGAGCGGCTCATCAAGGCGAACCAGTCGGTCAACGTCCCGCACGTGAAGAACACCGCGAGGAGTCTCGTCGACAGCATCCTTCGCAACCGCTACGCGATGCTCGAGCTCTCCGGACTGAAGAGCTTCGACGAGTACACCTTCTATCACTCGGTGAACGTCGCGATCCTCTCGGTCGCACTCGGCTCGACGCTCACGCGCGACTACCGGTTCCTCTCCGCGCTCGGCGTGGGCGCCATCCTGCACGACATCGGCAAGATGTCGGTGGATCTCTCCGTGCTCAACAAGACCGGCCCGCTCACCAGCGACGAGTGGGCCGAGATGCGGCACCATCCCGTTCGCGGTGCGGAGATCGTAGCACTCACCTCCGGCATAGACCGGGCGTCGATCGTCTGCGTTCTCGAGCATCACATGCGCTATGACCTTGGCGGCTATCCGGCCCGTGAGCCCGCGCGTGCGCAGAACATCGCAAGCAGGATCGTGGCGGTGGCCGACGCATACGACGCCATGACCTCGCAGCGTCCGTACAGCGCCCCACGGATGCAAGACGAAGCGATGAGCGTCGTGATCCGCAGCGCGGGCACGGCGCTTGACCCGGGCCTCGTCCGGCAGTTCATCGACATGATGGGGTACTACCCGCCGCGGTCGCTGGTGCTGCTCGACACAGGTGAGACCGCGGTGGTGGTGAGCCCGAGCGCGACGGACCTCGCGCGGCCCGTCGTGCGGATCATCGCGGGGCCCGATGGCACCGTCGTGGCCCCGGTGGACCTCGATCTGAGCCGTGCCGATCAGGCGGGTGGCCGCTCGGTGGTCCGGTGTCTCGATCCAAGCGGGATGAACATCGATATCGCCGAGTTCCTGTAGCGGTGTCGGCGCGGCGGGGTACCATACCCCGAGGACCCACGACGGGAGGGCCATATGCCCACGCTTCCTGGACGACCATCGAAGCCCACTATCATCGCAGCTATCGCGATAGCCATGCTGGTGTTCTCGGGCGTGATCGCCGAGTTCTACACGGATGCGCTGTGGTACGCGGATCTCGGCCAGTCGGTCGTGTTCTGGCGCACGCTGCTCTGGCGCTGGGGTGTGGGCGCTGTGGCCGCGACGGTGTGTTTCGTCCTCATCTTCGCGAACCTGCGTATCGCGCGGGCGGTCGCCCCCGCCCGGCCGAGACCCGTCGTGGAGGTCGGCCCGGTCAGGCTCGACGAGACGATCGAGCGGCTCCGGCGTGGTCTCGAGCGGTCGTCCGGACAGGTGGCTCTCGCGGTCGCGGCGTTCGCGGCCGCGATGGCCGGTCTCACCGCGGCGGGATCGTGGGAGACTATCGCGCTGGCGTTCAATGGCGGTTCGTTCGGTGTGGCAGACGCCCAGTTCGGGCGTGACGTCGGATTCTTCTTCTTCGCGTTGCCCGCGTTCCGGTTCGCGCAGCAGTGGATCACCGGTGTGCTCCTTGTGACGCTTCTCGTGACCACGCTGGTACATGCGGTGACCGGGTCGATACGGCCACGCGACCGTTGGGCAGGGTTCGATCCCCACGTGAAGGCGCATCTCTCGGTGCTTGGCGGGCTCATCGTGGTGGCGCAAGCGTTCGGATACTGGCTGGACATCTTCGAACTCGACTACTCGCCCCGCGGGCAGGTCATCGGCGCGTCGTTCACCGACGTGCATGCACAGATTCCCGCGTACACGATCCTCATCGTCATCGCACTACTGTCGGGCATCGCGTTGCTCGTGAATATCAAGTTCCGCGGCTGGCGGTTGCCGGTGATCGCGGTGGGCGTCTGGGTCGGGGCCGCTGTTCTGGTGGGCGGCGTGTACCCCGCGCTCGTGCAGCAGTTCCGTGTCTCGCCCAACGAGGTCGAGGCCGAGTCGCCGTACCTCCTGCGGAACATCGACGCCACCAACGAGGCGTTCGACCTGAGCGACATCGAGGTGCGCGCCTTTGCGGCCGAGGAGACCCTCGAAGCCGACGATCTGCCTGCCAACGAGCGGACCATCGAGAACATCAGGCTGTGGGACCCCTCGGTGGTTCCCGACACCTACCGGCAGCTGCAGGGAATGCGCCCCTACTACGACTTCACCGACGTGGACATCGACCGCTACGTGCTCGATGGAGTTGAGCAGCAGGTCCTCGTGTCGGCTCGTGAACTCGATGTGAGCCGGCTCGCGTCACAGGCGCAGACCTGGGTGAACCAGCATCTCGTGTACACCCATGGCTACGGCATCGTGATGAGCCCTGTCAACGAGAGCACCGGCCAGGGCTACCCGCACTTCATCATGAAGGACATCCCGCCTGCGACAGCAACCGATCTCTCCCTCGAACAACCCGCCCTCTACTTCGGCGAGCTCGCCTCGAACTACGTGATCGCGGCGACAGGTCTGGCGGAGTTCGACTACCCGGTGGGCGACTCCAATGCCGAGACCTCATACACCGGGTCTGGCGGGATCGCCGTCGGCAGCCCGCTGCGCAGGGCCGCGTTCGCGACACGCTTCTCGGCACCGCAGATCCTGTTCAGCCAGTACATCACCGCCGATAGCAAGGTGCTGTTCCGCCGCAACATCTCGGAGCGCATCGCCGCACTTGCACCGTGGTTGCGCCAGGACTCCGACCCATACCCCGTCATCGCCGATGGCAGGGTCGTCTGGGTCGTAGACTGCTACACAGCCTCCGACCGGTACCCGTACTCCGAGCGCTACGGCGGCATCAACTACATCAGGAATTCGGTCAAGGTGACGATCGACGCGTATGACGGCGCCACCACGCTGTATGCATTCGACGCGCAGGATCCGCTCCTTGTGGCGTGGTCGAAGATCTACCCGGGCCTTCTCACGGATGCCGAGCGGATGCCCGAGAGCATGTCGGCGCATCTGCGCTATCCGGCCGACCTCTTCACCCTGCAAGCCGAGGTCTACAAGACGTACCACATGCGTGACGCGAAGGTCTTCTATAACAAGGAAGACCAATGGGCGCTTCCCGGCGAGGGCAGCGACGGCTCTGGCACGCCGATGGACCCCTTCTACGTGCTCATGCAGTTGCCGCAGGACGCCGACGAGGACTTCATGCTCATGATGCCGTTCACGCCACGGACGAAGGCGAACATGATCGGTTGGATGGCGGCGAAGTCCGATCCCGACAACTATGGTGAACGCGTGGTCTACACGTTCCCCAAGCAGCGGCTGGTCCTCGGGCCGGAACAAGTCGCCGCCCGCGTCAACCAGGACCCTGTGATCTCGCAGCAGCTGACTCTATGGAGCCAGCGGGGGAGCGGGGTGCGCTGGGGCAACCTGCTGGTGATCCCTATGAATGATTCGATCGTGTACGTGCAGCCGCTCTATCTGCAGTCGGAGCAGACCTCGATGCCGCAACTCACTCGTGTCGTGGTGGCGTATGGCGACAAGATCGCGATGGAGCCCACGCTCGATGCGGCGCTGCTGAGCGTGTTCGGTGAGGGAGCACCCGTTGATACTGGAGGCGGGCCCGCGGATGCGGCCAAAGCCCGCACGCTGTACGAGCAGGCCGTGGAGGCGCAGAAGGCGGGCGATTGGGCCGCCTACGGGAGGTACATCGAGGAGCTCGGCGACGTGCTGGATGCGCTCGCTGGCGAGGCGACGGCGACCCCGGCCCCCTAGGGGTCGTGGGTCGGCGAGAGTGCTGCGCTACCGCTTGTGGGCGACTTGTGGTAACCTATCGCTTCGTTTGCTGGAAAGAGGAGTCTGTGTGACGTGCGTCAGTGGGCCGAAGGGCCGCTGCGCGGGACCGGCGACACCAGACTGCCCGGCGAGATGACACAGGCCGACTGCGCAAGGATGCGCGGGGCCCGAGGATCACGGTCCACACCACGAACAGCAGAGCACGTGCTGGGTGGCCAAGGCGGCGGATGCGTCCGATCTGCGTGGCCAGGAGCGCGGCGACATGCTTCCCCTCTCGCACCATCTCCCTTAGTCGTCGTATGCCTGGACTGCCGTCTGTCCTGTATCCGTCCATGGAGGACAGTGTGAAGGTAAGCAGTAGACGCAGCTTCAGGAGGCGGCCTTCGAGATTCGCGTTCGTCGGAACGACGCTCGCGATCACGGCGCTCATCGGAGCGGGATCCGTATCGACGTTCGCGGCGTTCGCCCAGATGGTCGAAGACGAGCAGATGGTGATCGCTGATGCGGGGCATAGCCTCGTCGTCGCCGAGAGCCGTCCGGACCCGGATGTTCTGCGCACTCCCTCGGGCCTTGGGGTCCTCGAGGAGAAGGCGAGTGGAACGCGCACCGCAACGGTAGTCGTCAAACCTGTCGCGAGTGCGCCTCGCAGGGCCACCACCGCGCGCGCCACAGCGGCCGCACCCGTCGCAACCGCCGCCGCTGGAGCCGGCTGGAAGACCGCCAAGGTCTCCTGGTACGGCCCCGGGTTCTACGGCAACACGATGGCCGGTGGCGGGGTCCTGACCCCCGACAGCATGGTCGTCGCACATCGCAGCCTGCCGTTCGGCACACGCATCGAATTCTCGTACAAGGGCCGGACCTGCGTCGCAGTGGTGCAGGACAGGGGTCCGTTCACCGCTGGCCGGGTCTTCGACCTCGGCCCGGGAACGGCCCGGGCGCTCGGCTTCTCCGGTGTGGGGACAGTCAGCTACCGCATCCTCTAGCGCCACACGTAACGCACTCTGAGGCGGCGTCTCCAGTGGAGGCGCCGCCCTGTGCGTTCGTAGGGTCGGCTCGTTTGGGGTATCTTCGGAAGTGGCGTGACCGTTCACGAGGAGGACACCATGGCCGCACCCGGCGCAAAGCCGAACGGCACCACCGAAGGATTCGAGGCCGTCATCGACGCGGTCGCCGATCTGCTGCAGACCGCCGTCGATTGGCTGCGCCAGGAAGCCGCAAGCGTGGTGCAGGAGAAGATCGTCGCTCCCATCCAGCGACTCGGTCTCACGCTCGCCTCGGCGAGCGCGGCCGCCGCGTTGCTGGTGCTGGGACTCACCTTCATCGCTGTCGCACTGTTCCTGCTGCTCGCCGAGTGGGTGGGCTACCCGGGCGCCCTGCTCATCATCGGAGCGGTCCTGATGCTCGGGTCGGTCGTGTTCCTCGTCATCAAGGTGAGGTCGATGCAGAAGTGAACGACACACGGGAGATCACGCTGGCTCCGCGCCAGCTCACGGTGGAGGACCTGAAGCAGAAGGCGCTGCACGTTCGCGACATCGCGGAGTCGGAGGCGCGTACGGTTCTCAAGCAAGACACCACACGGGTGCTCATCGTGGGTGCTGTCGCCGTGGTGGCGGTCGTCTCGCTCGCCTACTACCTCGGCACCCGTCGCGGGTGGGATGCGGTGAACGATCTCGCGTGAGCGCGCTACGTCTGCGGTGCGTGCGGGTGCTCGATGAGCGCGTGGATCTCGTGCTCGAGTTCGATTCCCGGAACCTCCCGGACGCCGCGCGGCGTGATGTGGCCGCGGAGCGTCTGCTCGCGTGGCTTCCGGGTCTCGCGCGCCATCGCTGCTCCACCGAGGTGGATCGTCCGTTCACCCAGGAGATGCGCGATACCGAGGTGCCGCACCTGTTCGAGCATGTCGTGCTCGAGGTGATGGCGTGCGCGGGATCGCCACGCTCGGTGGCCGGACACACGGTATGGCGCAAGGGAGAGGACGCGTTCTGCGTCTCGATCTTCGATGATGATGACGCCGTCTGTGCAGGCGCAGCACGACTAGCGCTCGAACTGATCGAGCATGCGCTGGGCGACGGGGCGACCGCGGACATCCACACCCGCATAGCCGACATCGCGGCGCTGCGTGTGACGCCGAACCGTCATCCGGGCGCGATTGACCCTCGTTGAGGCCCGGTGCTAAGGTACCTGGCATCCCCGGTTCGCCGGGGGCACATGTGGTGGACGTGAGGGAAGAGGGCATCATCGGCCCGGCCACCCCTCCGCAGGTCCCCTGCCAGCACCGCTCCTGTGAGCGGCGGAAGCGGGCGGTCGACCCGGACCGTTATCCTGGGGCCGAGGTCCGGCGGGCATGCACGAGCGCCGGACGAAGACAGGTGGTACCGCGACGACCCTCGCCCTGTCGGCAGGGTCGTTTTCTGTCGTCTGGGGACGCCTGCGCGTCTTTGAGGAGCAGTGATGGGTACCGCACGAGTGGTGTTCGACCGGTGGAGCGACCGCTACGCACAGCGGATGGCCGACGTGCGCTCGAGCGCCGTCCGCGACCTGTTCGCCGCGGCCACGCGACCCGACATGATCTCGTTCTCCGGCGGCATGCCCGAGATCCGGCGCGTGCCCATCGATTCCGTCATCAACGCCACGGCCTCCGCACTCCGCGACTCTGGCACCGAGGCGCTGCAGTATGGCTCTTCCGAGGGCCGCCCGAAGATCCGGCAGGTGGTCGTCGACCTCATGGGCGAGATCGGCGTGCGCGTGAAGCCTGACGATCTCGTGATCACAGCGGGCGCACAACAGGCGCTCGATCTTGTCGCCAAGATCTTCCTCGATCCAGGTGACACCATCATCACCGAGGGTCCCACGTATCTCGGCGCGCTCCAGGCGTTCTCCGCGTATCAGCCCAACGTCGTGTGCATACCGATGGACGCCGAGGGCATGCGTACCGACATCCTGGCCACGGAGCTCAAGCGCCTGGGTCCGCGCGGCGCCAAGTTCATCTACACCATCCCCAACTTCCAGAACCCGGCCGGCGTCACGCTGACACCGCAACGCCGGCGTGAGATGCTCGACCTTGCCCGCGAGTACGACATCCCGGTGATCGAGGACGACCCGTACGGCCGGTTGCGCTTCGAGGGCGGCCACTGTCTGCCGCTCAGGGCACTGGACGACGAGGTCATCTACCTCGGCACGTTCTCCAAGATCTTCGCGCCCGGACTGCGTCTCGGCTGGGTGATCGCGCCGCGGCCCATACTCGCCAAGTTCCTGCTTGCGAAGCAGGCGGCCGACTTGTGCGGGAGCGCGTTCGCCCAGACCACTGCCGAGCGCTATTTTGCCGATACACGCTGGCGCAAGGTGCTGCAAGACCTCACGAAGGCATATGCCGAGCGGCGTGACGCGATGATCGAGGCGCTCTCCGAGCATTTCCCCGCGGAGGCGAGCTGGACGGTGCCCGAGGGCGGGTTCTTCGTCTGGGTCGAGATGCCGGCGTTCCTCGACCTGAAATCGATCCTTGCCGAGGCGGTGGAGCGCGGCGTGACCTACGTGCCGGGTGATGCCTTCTTCCCGGACGGTCGCGGACGAAACTGCATGCGCCTCGGCTTCTGCTACGCCGAGCCCGACGCGATCCGCGAGGGGGTCCGCCGTCTCGCCGAAGTGCTCGAAGACCGACTCGAACTGTACCGGGCGTTCGCCGCTGCGGGAGCGCTACCCGTGACCGACGCCGACGAGAGGGGCTGATCGCATGAAGGAGAAGATCGCGGTTCTCATGGGGGGACAGTCGCTCGAGCGGGAGGTCTCGCTCATGAGCGGCAAGCGCGTGTGCGACGCGCTCGAGGCCGAGGGGTACCGGGTGCTGGCCCTCGATGTGACCCCCGAGCTGACGGCCACGCTCCGCAGCGAGCGTCCGGACGCCGTGTACATCGCGCTGCACGGCAAGTTCGGTGAGGACGGCACCGTGCAGGAGCTGCTGGAGTTCCTCGGCATCCCGTACACCGGCCCGGGCGTGGTCGCCTCGGCACTGGCATGGGACAAGGCATTGAGCAAGCGGCTGTTCGTGGCCGACGGCGTCCCTACTCCCGCGTGGGTGACCTTCACTGCGGCGGCGTTCAAGCAGATGGGCGCCGCCACCGCCCTCGACCTCGTGCCCGAAGCGGTCGGCGGATTCCCCGTGGTCGTGAAGCCCTCCAAGCAGGGCTCGGCGCTCGGTCTTACCAAGGTCGACGACGCGTCCGGTCTCGCTGAGGCGCTGCTCACGGCGCTCTCCTACGGCGATACCGCGATCGTGGAGAAGTGGGTCGACGGTCGTGAGCTTGCGGTCTCGGTGGTGGACGGCCCGGAGGGAGACGCTCGGGTCTTCCCGCCGGTGGAGATGGAGCCCAAGAGCGGGCTGTTCGACTTCTCGGCGATGTACACGCAGGGGGAGACCGACTACTACGTGCCCGCACGGCTCGACGCTGCCACCACGGAGGCGGTGACCGGGTTGGCCGCCCGCGTGCACCGTCTGCTGGGCTGCGAGCGCGTGAGCAGGGTCGACATGGTGGTGGACCCGCAGGGAGCGCCGTATGTGCTGGAGGTCAACACGTCGCCCGGCATGACCGAGACCTCGCTGCTCCCGATGGCCGCCGCCGCCGAAAGCATCGATTTCCAGGAGTTGGTAGCGCATCTGGTACGCTCTACACTGGATGCGGCGCGGTGATTGGGTACATACATCACTGTCGTCACCCGTACGGACTGTCCGATCACTAGCTCGGAGGTGGGTTTCCGATGTACGACTATCGCAGAGGTGAAAGCATTCTCGGTGCGTTCCTGCTCGGAGGCATCGTAGGCGCCGTTCTCGGACTGCTCTTCTCACCGCGCTCAGGTCGTGAGAACCGTGAGTTCATCGCCGCCAAGGCCGATGAGTACTGGGGCGAAGGCAAGCAGTTCTACGAGACCAGCCGTGCCAAGGTGCTTGATGAGACCGAGGAGATGCGCGTGAAGATCGACGCCGCGCGCGAGCGTCTCAAGGAGCAGGTCGACACGGTCACGCAACAGGCGAAGGGCAAGATCCAGGAGGTCGCTCCGGTTGCGAAGGACGCCGTGCACAAGGCCGGCGAATCGATGCGCACCGGACTCGGCACCGTTGAGGACAAGGCACAGGCAGCCCTCGACAAGCTTGCCGACAAGACCGCGACGGTCGCCGATGACGCGGCCGCGGTGGTCACGGACCTGCCGGTCGTGGAGTAGGCCCCGACCGACTCGCGGTATCATTGAAGGGC